>NZ_JAJMZI010000003.1:0-515231 GCF_021012935.1 Kocuria sp. LUK | reverse complement strand
CTGCCCGGCCGGTGAACTCTTCGTTCCCGGCCCGTTGCGACTGGATCATCCTACGCAGTCCGTTCTCGGCGTGTCAACTTGACGTGCACCCCGTTCCGGACCGTGCGAACGGTCCTCCGCATGAACTAGGCACGGCGAGTTCACCGTGCTGATCTTTGCGGCTTCGTCGCCGGCCGGCCTCTCGGCCCCGCCTTGCGACTTCGAAAACATTACACGCCCGCCCCGGGGCCTGCAAACCAGGCCCCGGGGCGGGACGGGAGCGGTACGGGCCGGCTCAGTGCTCGACGACGACCGCCGCCAGGTGCTTCTTGCCGCGGCGCAGCAGGGCGTAGCGCCCGTGGAGCAGCTGCTCCGGGTCGATGACGGCGTCCTCCCCCTCGATCCTGGCCTTGTTCACCGAGGCGCCGCCCTCCTTGAGCGTGCGGCGGGCGGCCGAGCGGGACTCGGCCAGGCCGGTGGCGACGAGCAGGTCGACGACGGAGAGCTCCTCCCGGCCGACCACGACCGAGGGCAGCTCGGCCGCGACGGCGGCGAGCGTCGGTTCGTCCAGCCCGGCCAGCTCGCCCTTCCCGAACACGGCCTCGGAGGCGGCGACGGCCTGCTCGGTGGCGGCGGTCCCGTGCACCAAAGTGCAGACCTCCCAGGCGAGCACCTTCTGCGCCTCGCGGCGGAAGGGGGCGTCCCGCACCTGCTGGGCGAGCTCCTCGATCCGCGCGCGGGTCAGGAACGTGAAGACCTTGAGCCGGTCGACCACGTCGGCGTCGGCGGTGTTGAGCCAGAACTGGTAGAACGCGTACGGCGAGGTCAGCTCCGGGTCCAGCCACACGGCGTTGCCCTCGGACTTGCCGAACTTGGTGCCGTCGGAGTTGGTGATCAGGGGCGTGCCGATGGCGTGCACCGCGGCCCCCTCGACCTTGCGGATCAGCTCGGTGCCGGAGGTGAGGTTGCCCCACTGGTCGGACCCGCCGGTCTGGAGGGTGCAGCCGTGGTCGCGGTAGAGGTAGAGGTAGTCCAGGCCCTGCAGCACCTGGTAGCTGAACTCGGTGTAGGAGATGCCCTCCTCCGAGTTCAGCCGCTTGGCCACGATCTCCTTCTTGATCATGGTCCCCACCCGGAAGTGCTTGCCGATCTCGCGCAGGAAGTCGATCGCGGACATCGGCGCGGTCCAGTCGAGGTTGTTGACCATCACCGCGGCGTTGTCCCCCTCGAAGGAGAGGAACCGGCGGATCTGCTCCCGCAGCGACCCGACCCACTCGGCCACGGTCTCCCGGGAGTTCAGGACGCGCTCGGAGGTCTGCCGGGGGTCGCCGATCAGTCCCGTGGAGCCGCCGACGAGGCCGATGGGATGGTGTCCGGCCAGCTGCAGCCGGCGCATCAGCAGCAGCTGGACGAGGTGGCCCAGGTGCAGCGAGGCGGCGGTCGGATCGAACCCGCAGTAATAGGTGACGGTCTCCTCCGACAGCGCCCGCTCGAGGGCCTGCTCGTCGGTGGAGACGTGGACCAGCCCCCGCCACGTCAGCTCCTGCCACACGGTGGCGAAGGTCGGGTCGTTGTGCTGGGAGTTCAGATCGATCGCGTTGGACACGGCCTCCAAGGTACCAGGGCGCGGACGCGCGCCCGCGCCCCGGCACCGGGGGCGTCAGTCCTGATCGAGGCCTGCCGGCAGCTCCCCGGCGGCGACCACGCGCAGGCGCTGGGTGGGCCGGGTCATGGCGACGTAGAGGTTGCCGACACCGCCGCCGGCCTCGTGGACCAGCGCCGCGGGCTCCGCGAGCACGACCGCGTCGAACTCCAGGCCCTTGGCGTCCCACGCCGAGAGCACCACGACCTGACGGTCGAGCCGGCGCACCCCGGCCCCGACGGTCCCGGGCAGGGCCCGGGCGAGGGCGGCGCCGAGCTCGGGCAGCCGGTCCTCGGCGGCGATGACGGCCACGAGCCCGCCCTCGACGACCTCGAGCTCCGCGCGGACCTGCTCGAGCACGCCCTCGACCAGCCCGTCCTCGCCGACGCGGGTGAGCACGGGGGGCTCGCCCTCGCGCACCGCCCGCGGGGAGGAGATCTCCAGGCCCGCGGCGCGGGCCACCCCGGCGGCGGCCCGGGCGATCGCGGCGGGGGTCCGGTAGTTGACGGTCAGCTCCTCGAGCGCGAACCGGTCCCCCACGAACGGCTCGAGCGACTCCGCCCAGCTGCGGGCGGCGACGGTCGAGCCGGCCTGGGCGATGTCGCCCACCACGGTGAAGGACTTCATGGGGCACCGGCGCATGAGCACCCGCCACTGCATGGGCGTGAGCTCCTGGGCCTCGTCGACGACCACGTGCCCGTAGGCCCACGTCCGGTCGGCCGTGGCCGCCTCCGCCGCCGTCATCCGGTGCGGGGTCACGGTGTTGAACGCGGTGAGGTCCTGGGCGGAGACGACGCCGTCGACGCCCACGTCCTCGAGGCTCTGGTGCATGTTCTGCAGGGCGCGCTCGGCGTTCTCGGCGGACCGCCGCTGCTCGCGCTCCGCCTCGGCCCGCACCCGCACGCCGGCGGCGTCGAGGTCGCCGAGCAGCTCGGCCGCCTCGTCGAGCAGCGGGACGTCGGCCACCGTGAAAGGGGCGCCGGCCGGGCGCAGCAGCGCCTCGACCTCGGCGGGGCGCAGGTGCGGCGCGGCCGACTCGAGGTAGTGGCGCTTGCTGAGCAGCTGGTCCACGAGCTGCTGCGGGGTCAGCGGCAGCCACGCGAGGTTGAGGGCCACCCGCACGTCCCGGGACTGGCGGATGTCCTCGGCGAGGTAGGAGCGGTCCATGACGTTTCCGCTGGTGCTGTTCAGGTGCTCCCCCAGCTGCTCGGTGAGCTCGCGCAGCAGGATCTTCACGAAGGTGTTCCGGGCCTCGTTGTGCGGCTTGCCCGTGGCGCGCGCCTTGTCGCGGGCCCGCTTGACCGCCTTGCGGGTCAGGGTGACCCGGTGGGTGTCCACGCGCAGCACCTGGTCGGCCCCGGGCACCTTCTGCCGGTCCTTGACGGCCCTGGCCACGACCTCGGCCATCTCCAGCCCGGCCTTCAGCCGGGCCGCCTCGGGGTCCCGCTCGGGCACGGCGGAGACGCCGGGGAACAGCTCCGCGAGGGAGGACATCACGACGCCCGTCTCGCCCAGGGCCGGCAGCACGCGCTCGATGTACCACAGGAACGACGACGACGGGCCGATGATCAGCACTCCCGCCTTCCGCAGCCGCTCCCGGTGCTCGTAGAGCAGGTACGCGGCACGGTGCAGCGCCACAGCGGTCTTGCCGGTGCCGGGCCCGCCCTGCACGACCCGCACCCCGGGCAGGGGCGCGCGGATGATCCGGTCCTGCTCGGCCTGGATCGTCGCCACGATGTCCGACATCCGGCCCGTGCGCTTCTGGTTCAGGGCCGCCAGCAGGGCTCCCTCGCCGTGCAGCACGCCTTCGTCGTCGAGCATCTGCGGGTCCAGGACGTCGTCCTCCAGGGCGGTGACCTCCCGCCCCTCGAGGATCAGGTGGCGGCGCCGCCGCACCCCCATGGGGTGCTGGGCGGTGGCCTGGTAGAACGCGGCGGCCTCGCGGGCGCGCCAGTCGACCATCAGCCGCTGGTGGTCCTCGGTGGCCAGGCCGATCCGGCCCACGTAGCGGCGCTCGTCCTCGTCGGTGTCGAGCCGGCCGAAGACCAGGCGGTGGTCCACGGCGTTGAGCTGGGCCAGCCGGTCCTCGTAGTGCGAGGCGAAGGCGTCGCGCTCGGAGCGGTTCTGGTGGTTGCCGCTGGAGCGGCTGCGGCGCACGGCCGCGAGCTCCTCGGTCTTCTCGGCCCGCAGCTCGTCCAGCCGCTCGTAGAGCCTCGCGACGTACTCGCGCTCGACGGCCAGCTGCTCGGCCGCCGTCGTGGCGACGGTCTCTGCCATGGGTGCACACCTCGTTCCCGGTCGGACAGGCGATCCATTCTAGCGACGCCCGCGCCGGTTGCCGGGCCCGTCGGCGCACCGCGCGTCACAGTGTGTCCGGAAGCACAGCGCCGGCGCGGCCCCGGGGTCCGCGGCCGGGCCGTCGGGGGCCCCGACGCGGAGCCCGCGGCTCAGACGCGGTAGAGGGCCCGGACCCGGTGCCCGCCCAGCCGGGCACGCCCGCGCAGCTCGGTGAGCTCCATGACCAGCCCGAAGCCGGCGACGTGCAGCCCTGCCCGGTGCAGCAGCTGCGCGGTCGCCCCGAGCGTGCCGCCGGTGGCCAGGACGTCGTCGAGCACGAGCACGCGGGAGCCGCGCGGGACGTCGTCGGTGTGGATCTCCAGCACGGCCGAGCCGTACTCGAGCACGTACTCCTCGCGGTAGGTCTCCCGCGGCAGCTTCCCGGCCTTGCGCACGGGGATGATGCCCGTGCCGGAGGCGTAGGCGACCGCTCCCGCCAGGAGGAAGCCGCGGGCCTCGATCCCGGCCACGAAGTCGAACCGGCCCCGGAACGCCTCCGCGAGGGCGTCGGTGGTGCGCCGGAACCCGTCGGCGTCCGCGAACAGCGGCGTGAGGTCCCGGAACAGCACCCCCGGCTCGGGGTGGTCGGGGATCTTCGCGCACAGGCGCTCGACGAGCTGCTCCACGGATTCGGTCACGGCGACCATGCTATCCGTCGCCGCCGCCGGGGGGCCTCCCCCGCCGCCGCCGGGCCGCCGCCGGGCGGTAGGGGGAGACCGTGGGCTCGCCCGGGACCCACCAGCGCCACGGGTACTCCGGGGTCCCGCCCGGCCCGGTCACCCCCGTGCGCGGCCCGTGGGCGGAGGGCTCCGGGGGCTCCGGGAGACGGAGGAAGAACCCGTGGGCGGGCCCGTGCGCACCGGGGCGCTCGCCGGCCGCCAGGGGCGCGCCGTCGTGGGCGAGGACGATGCCCATGGCCTTGGCGAGGTTGCCCGGCCCGCGGGCCAGCGCCGCGTCCGGCACCGGGCCCGCGCGGCCTGCCTCCCGCCGGGCCCGGGCCAGCCCGGCGCCCTCGACGACCTCCCCGGCGCGGATCAGGCAGCCGCCGGGGACGCCGTCGGGGCGGCAGACGAGGTTGACCGCGTGGTGCATGCCGTAGGTGAAGTACACGTAGACGTGCCCGGGCGGGCCGAACATCGACGCGTTGCGGGCCGTGCGCCCGCGCCAGGTGTGCGCCCCGGGGTCGGGCAGGTCGGTGCCCGGCGGTCCGCCGTAGGCCTCGACCTCGGTGATCCGCACGACGACGGCGCCCTCGGCGGTGCGGTGGCCGAAGAGCCCGCCGAGCAGCCGCGGCGCGACCTCGGGCGCCGGACGGGCCAGCAGCCGGAGCAGGGCGGGGTGCTCCACGGGGTGCCGCCCGCTCAGCCCCGGACCACCGGGTCCCGGCGGGAGAACGCCTCGACCGCGGCCAGCCGGCGCTCGAGCTCCGCGACCTGCGCCGCGACCGCGGACGGCGCGGTGCCGCCCTGGGCGCTGCGGGAGGCGAGGGAGCCCTCGACGGTGAGCACCTCGCGCACGGCCGGGTCCAGGTGCGCCGAGACGGCCGCGAGCTGCTCGTCCGTGAGGTCCCACAGCTCGATCCCGTGCTGCTCGCACACGCGCACGGCGTCCCCGGCGATCTCGTGGGCGTCGCGGAACGGCACGCCCTGGCGCACGAGCCACTCGGCCACGTCCGTGGCGAGGGCGAAGCCCTGCGGGGCCAGCTCGGCCATCCGCTGCGTGTGGAACGTCAGGGTGGCCACCATCCCGGCGACGGCGGGCAGCAGGACCTCGAGCTGGTCGATCGCGTCGAAGACCGGCTCCTTGTCCTCCTGCAGGTCGCGGTTGTAGGCCAGCGGCAGGCCCTTGAGGGTCGCCAGCAGGCCCGTGAGGTCGCCGATGAGCCGGCCGGCCTTGCCGCGGGCGAGCTCGGCCACGTCCGGGTTCTTCTTCTGCGGCATGATCGAGGAGCCGGTCGAGAAGGCGTCGTCGAGGGTGACGAAGGAGAACTCCTTGGTCGCCCACGTGGTGATCTCCTCGGAGATCCGGGACATGTCGACGCCGATCATGGCGCAGACCCACGCGAACTCGGCGTAGACGTCGCGCGCGGCCGTGCCGTCGATCGAGTTGTGCACGGCGGAGTCGAAGCCGAGCTCGGCCGCCACGGCGGCGGGGTCCAGGCCCAGGGAGGACCCGGCGAGGGCGCCGGAGCCGTAGGGCGAGACCGCCGCGCGCGCGTCCCAGTCGACGAGGCGCTCGACGTCGCGCAGCATCGCCCACGCGTGGGCGAGCAGGTGGTGGGAGAGCAGCACCGGCTGCGCGTGCTGGAGGTGGGTGCGCCCGGGCATGGGGGCCTCGGGGTGGGCCTTCGCCTGGTCGAGCAGGGCCTGCACGACGGCGAGCACGTCGCGGGCGATGATCGCCGCGTGGTCGCGCAGGTACATCCGCCCGAGCGTGGCGATCTGGTCGTTGCGCGAGCGGCCGGCCCTCAGCTTGCCGCCGAGGGCGGGTCCGGCGCGTTCGATGAGCCCCTTCTCGAGGGAGCCGTGCACGTCCTCGTCGGAGGGGGCCGGGACGTAGGCCCCGGAGCGCACGTCGGCCTCGAGGGCGTCGAGGGCCGCCAGCATGCCCTCGAGCTCCTCGTCGGTCAGCAGCCCGGCGGTGCGCAGCACGCGGGCGTGGGCGCGGGAGCCGGCGATGTCATAGGGGGCCAGCCGCCAGTCGAAGTCGGTCGAGCGGCTCAGGGCCGCGAGGGCGTCGGCCGGGCCGCCGGCGAAGCGCCCGCCCCACAGGGCCCCCTCGTTCGTGCCGTGCTTGTCGTGCTGGGCCATGGTCAGGTCTCCTTGCGGCGTGCGGTGCGTGCGGTGCGGGCGTGCGGGACGGTCCGGGGTGCGGGCGCGCGGAGGGCCCCACCGCGGGGATGGGGCCCTCCGTCGTCGCCGGCGCCGTTCCCGGACCGAGCCTAGCGGGCGGTCAGCGCGTCCCGCCCTCGAGGCGCTGGTCGCGGGCGGAGGCGACCTTCGAGGACATGCCGAACAGCTCGATGAAGCCCCGGGCCTGGGACTGGTCGAAGGTGTCGCCCTCGTCGTAGGTGGCCAGGTTGAAGTCGTAGAGCGAGGTCGCGGAGCGGCGGCCGGTGACCGTGGCGTTGCCGGCGTGCAGGGTCATCCGGATCTCGCCCTCGACGTGGCGCTGGGTGTCCTGCACGAAGGCGTCCAGCGAGCGCTTGAGCGGGGAGAACCACTGGCCGTCGTAGACGAGCTCGGTCCAGCGCTGGTCGACGCCGCGCTTGAAGCGGGCCTGCTCGCGCTCGACGGTGACGTTCTCGAGCTCGCGGTGGGCGGCGATGAGGGCCATGGCCCCGGGGGCCTCGTAGATCTCGCGGGACTTGATGCCCACGAGCCGGTCCTCGACGATGTCGATGCGGCCGATGCCCTGGGCGCCGGCGCGGCGGTTCATCTCCTGGATCGCCTGCAGCGGGGTGACGTCCTGGCCGTCGAGGGCCACGGGGATCCCGCGCTCGAAGCGCACGACCACCTCGTCGGGGGCCGGCGGGAAGGCCGGGTCGTCGGTGTAGTCGTAGACGTCCTTGGTGGGACCGTTCCAGATGTCCTCGAGGAAGCCGGTCTCGACGGCGCGGCCCCAGACGTTCTGGTCGATGGAGAACGGGTTCTTCTTCGTGGTGGCGATCGGCAGGTCGTGCTTCTCGGCGTAGGAGATGGCCTTGTCGCGGGTCAGCGCGAGGTCGCGCACCGGGGCGATGCACTTGAGCTCGGGACCCAGGGTCTGGATGCCGACCTCGAAGCGGACCTGGTCGTTGCCCTTGCCGGTGCAGCCGTGGGCGACGGTGGTCGCGCCGAAGCGGTGGGCGGCGGCGACCAGGTGCTTGACGATCACGGGGCGCGAGAGCGCGGAGACCAGCGGGTAGGCGTCCATGTACAGGGCGTTGGCCTGCAGGGCGGGCATGCAGTACTCCGCGGCGAACTCGTCGCGGGCGTCGGCCACGTAGGCCTCCACGGCGCCGCAGTCGAGGGCGCGCTGGCGGATGGTCTCGAGGTCCTCCCCGCCCTGCCCGACGTCGACGGCGACCGCGACGACCTCGGCCCCGGTCGCCTCCCCGATCCAGCCGATCGCCACGGAGGTGTCGAGGCCCCCGGAGTAGGCCAGCACGACGCGCTCGGTCACGGTGTTCTCCTTCGTTCGTTCTGTGGTCGGTCCGGGCACCGCCGGCACGGACCCTCTCTGTGCATGACTATACACATCTTGTTTTATTTATGCATCATGCCGGGGCGGGCGCCCGCACCGCGCGGACACCGGCAGGACACCTCGGCTTCAATTGTGAATTGCTAGCAATAACGTCGGGCGTGGGACATACTGGGGAACGACACCCGGACCGCCGGCGGCGGCTCCGGGAGGAGCGGGCCCGGCCCGCTCCGCCTCCACACGGTCCCGACCCCGAGAGGAACCCTCATGACGTACGAGCCCGACCAGACCCTGACCACCCGGCAGGGCCACCCGGTCCGCGACAACCAGAACACCCGCACGATCGGCTCCCGCGGCCCGGCGACGCTCGAGAACTACCAGTTCCTCGAGAAGATGAGCCACTTCGACCGCGAGCGCATCCCCGAGCGCGTGGTCCACGCCCGCGGCACCACCGCGTTCGGCTACTTCGAGTCCTACGGGACCTGGGGCGACGAGCCCATCTCCCGCTACACCCGCGCGAAGCTGTTCCAGGAGAAGGGCAAGCGCACCGACGTGGCGCTGCGCTTCTCCACCGTGGCCGGCGGCCGCGACTCCTCCGAGGTCGCCCGCGACCCGCGCGGCTTCGCGGTGAAGTTCTACACCGAGGACGGCAACTGGGACCTCGTCGGCAACAACCTCGGCGTGTTCTTCATCCGCGACGCCATCAAGTTCCCGGACTTCATCCACTCCCAGAAGCCGGACCCCGTGAACTTCGAGGCCGGCGTCGCCAACCGGGCCTTCGACTTCTTCAGCCAGTCGCCCGAGGCGATGCACATGATCATGCTGGTCTTCGGCCCGCGCGGCATCCCGGCGGACTACCGCCACCAGCAGGGCTTCGGCGTCAACACCTACCGCTGGGTCAACGCCGCCGGCGAGTCCAAGCTCGTGAAGTACCACTGGGTCCCGAAGGACGGGGTGAAGTCCTACACCTCCGAGGACGCCGCCAACGTCCAGGCCGGCACCCTCGGCTCGCACACCAAGGACCTCTACGACGCGATCGAGGCCGGCGACTACCCCGAGTGGGAGCTGCGCGTGCAGCTGATGGACGACCACGACCACCCGGAGCTGGACTTCGACCCGCTGGACGACACCAAGGTCTGGCCGGAGGAGCTGTTCCCGCCGAAGCCGGTCGGGCGCATGGTGCTCAACCGCAACCCGGAGAACTTCTTCGCCGAGAACGAGCAGATCGCCTTCGGCACCGGTGTGCTGGTGGACGGCCTCGAGTTCTCCGACGACAAGATGCTCGTCGGCCGCACCTTCTCCTACTCGGACACCCAGCGCTACCGCGTGGGCCCGAACTACCTGCAGCTGCCGGTCAACGCGCCGAAGGCCAAGGTCGCCACCAACCAGCGCGACGGCCAGATGGCCTACCACGTCGACCACGCCCCCGGTCAGAACCCGCACGTCAACTACGAGCCGTCCATCACCGGCGGCGTGCAGGAGGCCCCGAAGGGCGATGACTACCACGCCGAGGTCGGCCCGGAGATCGGCGGCCGCCTGACCCGCGCCCGGATCGAGCGGACCAACGACTACAAGCAGGCCGGCGAGCGCTTCCAGCTCCAGGAGGAGTGGGAGAAGGAGGAGCTGATCGCGAACTTCGTCGACGCGCTCTCCCAGTGCGACCGCCCCATCCAGGAGCGCATGGTCTGGCACTTCTACATGGTCCACGACGAGCTCGGCCGGCGCGTGGGCGAGGGCATCGGCGTCTCCCTCGAGGACGTCAAGGACCTCGGCCCGCTGCCGACCCAGCGCCTGTCCGAGGAGGAGCTGCAGCGCGTGGCCAACCTCGGCAACAACGGCCCGCGCGACGTCGAGGGCCTGACGATGACCCACTGCGTGCCGAACGAGCGCGTCGTCGTCGAGCGGGAGCCGCAGCGCAGCCCCGCGATGATGTCGAACTGACGCCGGCACCGGGGCGGTGCCGGGCGGGTCCCCAGGGGTCCCGCCCGGCACGGCCCCGGGCAGCGCACGGAGGGCCCGCCGCGATCCGCGGCGGGCCCTCCGTCGTGCTCCCGGCCGGGGGTACGGCGGGACTCAGGAGCGGCGCACCGCGCCCTCGAGGTCGAGCGAGCGCTTGAGGATCTTGCCGGTCGGGCCCTTGGGCAGCTCCTCGACGACCTTGTACCACCGCGGGTGCTTGTAGCGGGCCAGGCGCTCGCGCACGAAGGCGTCGAGCTCGTCGAGCCGGGCCGGGCGCTCGGGCTCGGGCACGTCCCGGAACGCGACGACGGCCGCGACCTCCTCCCCCATCGCCTCGTCCGGGACCCCGACGACGGCGGCCTCCGCGATCCCCGGGTACTGGTAGAGCACCTCCTCGATCTCGCGGGGGTAGACGTTGTAGCCCCCGCGCAGGACCATGTCCTTCTTCCGGTCCACGATCCAGTAGAAGCCGTCCTCGTCGACCCGGGCCAGGTCCCCGGTGCGGAACCACCCGTCCTGGATCGCCGCCGCGGTCGCCTCCGGGTTGCGCCAGTAGCCGGCCATCACGTACTCCCCCGCCACGGCGAGCTCGCCGATCTCGCCCACGGGCACCTCCGCCCCGGCGTCGTCGAGGACCCGCAGCTGCGCGCCGCGCACCACGGTGCCGATGGAGCCGGGGCGCCGCCCCCGGTCCTCCTGGTTGAAGCACACCACCGGGGAGGTCTCGGAGAGCCCGTAGCCCTCGTAGATCGGGGCCCCGAACAGGGCCTCGAAGCGCTCGAGCACCTCGACCGGCAGCGGCGAGCCCCCGGAGACCCCCGCACGCAGGTGCGGCGCCCGGACCGGCTCCCCGCCGGCCGCCCGGAGCAGGGCGACGTACATGCTCGGCACCCCGGCGAAGACCGTGACCTCGTCGCGCACGAGGATCTCCAGCGCCCGGGCCGGGTCGAAGCGCGGCAGGAGGGTGACGGTGGCCCCGGCGCCCAGGGCGCCGTTGAGGGCGACGGTCTGGCCGAAGACGTGGAAGAACGGCAGCCCCCCGAACATGACGTCGCCGGGGGCCAGCGAGAACAGCTCGGCGGAGAGCCGGGCGTTGCTCGTGAGGTTGGCGTGGGTCAGGACCGCCCCCTTGGGCCGTCCCGTGGTCCCGGAGGTGTAGAGCAGCACGGCGGGGTCCTCCCCGGCCCGTTCGGCGACCTCCGGCAGGGGCGGCACCCGGCGCAGCTCCGGGAGCGTGCCGGCGGCGGTGATCTCGACCACCGGGACGTCGCGCCCGAGCTCCGCCGCGGCGGCGCGCGCGGCCCCTGCCACGGTCTCCCACACGAGCACGAGGGAGACCTCGGCGTCCTGGAAGTGGTAGCCGAGCTCGCGCGGGCTCAGCAGCGGGTTCAGGGGCACGACGACGCCGCCGGTGCGCAGGACGCCGTAGTAGGCCACGGGCATGTGCGGGACGTTGGGCAGGATGAGCGCCACGCGGTCCCCCGCCCGGACGCCGCGGGAGGTCAGCAGCGAGGCGACGCGGGCGGAGAGGTCGTCGAGCGCGCCGTAGGTCAGGACGCTGTCGTCGAGCACCACGGCCCGCGCCCCGGGGGACGCCGCGGCCGAGTCGGTGAGCAGTGTGGCGAGGTTGGGCATGGGGGTCCCGTCTCCGGGTGGCGGCCCCGGGGTCGTGGTCGGTCGTGTGAGCCGTGCCACACGAGCGTGCCAGCGGGTTACTGCGACGTCAAGACCCGGGCACCCGCCGGGGTTCCGCCCCGATAGACTGCCGTGCAGGACAGATCCCCGAGCCCGAAGGACGGTGCGCCGTGACCCAGGACCCCCAGCAGCCCCAGGACGGCGGCGCCCCGCAGCTGAGCGAGGAGGAGATGGCCTACGTGCTGTCCCTGTTCGACGCCGCCCGCGAGGGCCGCACCGGGGAGCTCGTGCCGGCGCTGGAGGCGGGCGTGCCCGTGAACCTGACCAACGGCAAGGGCGACACCCTGCTGATCCTCGCCTCCTACCACCAGCACGAGGACACGGTCGCGGCCCTGCTGGAGGCCGGCGCCGACCCCGACCGGGTCAACGACAACGGGCAGACGGCCCTGATGAGCGCGGTCTTCCGCGGCCACGAGGCCATCGTGCGGCGGCTGCTCGCCGCCGGGGCCTCGCAGACGGCCGGAGCCCACTCCGCGGTGGACTTCGCGCGCGTCTTCGAGCGCACGGACCTGATCCCCGTGCTCGAGGAGCACGCCGGGCGCTAGCCGCCCCCGGGACCGCTGCTCAGCGGGCGAGCTCCAGGAACCGCCCGGCCACGGCCGCCCCGCCGTCGGCCTCCCGGCACACGACCACGATGGTGTCGTCGCCGGCGATGGTGCCCAGCACCGACGGGATGACCGAGGCGTCGATCGCGGAGGCGAAGTACTGGGCGGCCCCGGGCGGGGTGCGCAGCACCACGAGGTTCGCGCTCGCCTCGGCCGTCACGAGCAGCTCGCGGCAGACCCCGGAGAGCCGGGCGTCGAGGCTCTCCTGCGTGACCCCCGCCGTGGGCGAGCGGTCGGCGCCGGCCTGCGGGACGGCGTAGACGAGGGTGCCCTCGCCGTCGCGCACCCGCACGGCCCCGAGCTCCACGAGGTCGCGGGAGAGGGTCGCCTGGGTGACCTGCACGCCGTCCTCGGCGAGCCGGGCGGCCAGCTCGGCCTGGGAGTGGATGGACCCGCCCGTCACGAGGGCCACGATCCGCGCCTGGCGGGCGGTCTTGGTCGCGGGGATGCTCACGAGCCGGTCGCGAGGTCGTAGCGTCCGGAGCGGGCCATCAGCCACACCAGCAGCGCCTTCTGGGCGTGCAGCCGGTTCTCGGCCTCGTCCCACACCACCGACTGCGGGCCCTCGAGGACCTCGGCGGTGACCTCGCAGCCCCGGAAGGCGGGCAGGCAGTGCAGGAACACCGCCTCCGGGTCCGCCTTGGCCAGGGCGGCGGCGTCGACCGCGTAGGGGGCGAAGATCCGGGCCCGGGCCTCCCGCTCGGCCTCCTGGCCCATCGAGACCCAGGTGTCGGTGCACACGACGTCCGCACCCGCCAGGGCCTCGTCCGGGTCGGTGGTCACGCGCACCGACCCGCCGGTGCTCGCCGCCCGCTCCTCGGCGGCGGCCACGACCGCCGGGTCGGGCAGGTAGCCCTCGGGGCCGGCGACCCGCACGTGCATCCCCGCGGTGGCCCCGCCGAGCAGGTAGGAGTGGGCCATGTTGTTGGCGGCGTCGCCCAGGTAGGCGAAGGTCCGCCCGGCGGGGTCGCCCCTGTGCTCGCGCACGGTGAGCAGGTCGGCGAGGATCTGGCACGGGTGGTAGGCGTCGGAGAGCCCGTTGACCACCGGCACGTCCGAGGCGGCGGCCATCTCCTCGAGGCCCTCCTGGGCGTAGGTGCGCCACACGATGGTCGAGACCATGCGGGAGAACACGCGGGCGGTGTCGGCCACGCTCTCCTTCCCCAGCTGGGACTCCCCCGGGTTGACCACCAGCGGGCTGCCGCCGAGGTCGGCGATCCCCGTCGCGAAGGACACGCGGGTGCGCGTCGAGGTCTTGTCGAAGAGCAGGGCGACCGTCTGGGGGCCGGCGTAGGGCCGGTGCGCCCAGCGGTCGGCCTTCAGCCGCCGGGCGAGGTCGAGGACCTCGGACTGCTCCTGCTGGGTCAGGTCGGTGTCGACGAGGAAGTGCCGGGGGGAGGTGGGCATGGGGAGGTCAGGCTTCTTTCGGGGTGCTGGCACCGGGCGCCGCGCCGGGGGAGGCGACGGCGGCGGCGGCGTCGGACAGGATGCCGGGCAGGGCGTCGAGGAAGGAGCGCGCCTGCTCGGGGGTGAGGATCAGCGGCGGGGCCAGGCGCAGGGTCCGCGGCCCGGGGGCGTTGACGAGGAACCCCGCCCGGCGGGCGGCCTCGACGACGGCGGGGGCCCACGGGACCTGCACCCCCTCGGGGACCTCGAGGTCGGCGCCGATGAGCAGGCCGTGCTGGCGCACGGCGGACACGCCGGGGACGGCGGCCAGGCCCTCGCCCAGCAGCGCCCCGACCTCGCGGGCGTTGGCCAGCAGGCCGTCCTCCTCGATGATGAGCACGGTCGCCAGCCCGGCGGCGGTCGCCGGCGGGTTGCCGCCGAAGGTCGTCCCGTGCTGGCCGGCGGTGAGCAGCCCGGAGACCTCCGCGCCGATGGTGAGCAGGGCCCCGACGGGGAAGCCCCCGCCGAGCCCCTTGGCCAGGGTGATGGCGTCCGGCAGGTCCTCGCCGGAGAGCTCGGCGGAGGACGCGAACCACCGGCCGGTGCGCCCGATGCCGGTCTGGACCTCGTCGACGACCAGCAGCGCGCCGTGCTCGCGGGTCAGCTCGCGGGCGCGGCGCAGGTAGCCCTCGGGCAGCCCCAGGACGCCGGCCTCGCCCTGGATCGGCTCCACGACGAGGGCGGAGACCGTGTCGTCGAGGTGCTCCTCGAGGGCCTCGAGCGTGGCGGGGATGTGCCGGACCCCGCCCGGCAGCGGCTCGAAGGGCTCTCGGTAGGCCTCCTTCGCGGTGAGGGCCAGGGCGCCCATGGTGCGCCCGTGGAAGCCGGACTCCAGGGCCAGGACCGTGGTGCGGGGACGGCCGTCGGGCCCCGGGCGCTCCCGGCCGCTGCGCCGGGCGAGCTTGAAGGCGGCCTCGTTGGCCTCGGTGCCGGAGTTCGCGAAGAACACGTGGGAGCCGGCGGGGGCGCCGGCCAGCTGGAGCAGCTTGCCCGCCAGGGCGATCTGCTGGGGGGAGGTGAAGAAGTTCGAGACGTGCCCGAGGGTCCCGAGCTGGCGGGTGACGGCCTCGACCCAGCGCGGGTGGGCGTGGCCCAGGGCGTTGACGGCGATCCCGGCGAGCAGGTCGAGGTAGTCCTTGCCGTCGGCGTCGGTGACCACGGCCCCCCGGCCGGAGGTCAGCACGAGCGAGGGCGTCCCGAAGACGCCCAGCAGGGACTCGGCGTACTCCCCGAGCAGGGACTGCTGCGCGGTGGTGTCGGTGCGGTGGATGGCGGTCATGGGAGGACTCCGTCGTCGGGGATGAGCTGGGTGCCGGTGCGGGCGCCCGGGAAGATCTCGAGCAGGCAGGCGTGCGGGACGCGGCCGTCGACGATCGCCGCCCGGCGGGCCCCGCCCTCGACCGCGCGCAGGGCGGCCTCCATCTTGGGGATCATCCCCGACTGCAGCCCGGGCAGCAGCTCGCGCAGCTGCCCGGCGGTCAGGGAGGGGATCAGCGAGTCGCGGTCCGGCCAGTCGGCGTAGAGGCCCTCGACGTCGGTCAGCGCCACGAACGCCTCGGCGCCCAGGGCGACCGCGACGGCCGCGGCGGCGGTGTCGGCGTTGACGTTGAGGACCTCGCCGGTGGGCTCGCCCCCGCCGTCGACCTCGGGGGCCACCGAGGAGATCACCGGGATGCGCCCGGCGTCCAGCAGCTGGCGCACGGGCGCGGGGTCGACGGCGACGACCTCGCCCACCCAGCCGAGGTCGACCTCCTCGCCGTCGACGACGGTCCCGCGCCGGACGGCCCCGAACAGGCGCGCGTCCTCCCCCGACAGGCCCACCGCGTAGGGGCCGGTGGCGTTGAGCAGCGAGACGAGCTCCCGCTGGACCTGGCCGGTGAGGACCATGCGGATGGCCTCGAGGGCCTCCCGGGAGGTCACCCGCAGCCCGCCGCGGAACTCGGAGGCGATCCCGAGGCGCTCGAGCATGCGGTTGATCTGCGGCCCGCCCCCGTGGACGACGACGGGGTGGACGCCCAGGTGGCGCAGCAGCACCATGTCCTCGGCGAAGGCCTGCCGCAGCGGCTCCGAGACCATGGCGTTGCCGCCGTACTTGAACACCATGACGGTCCCGGCGTGGCGCCGGATCCAGGGCAGCGCCTCGAGCAGGACGGCGGCCCGGTCCTGGACGGCGGGCCCGGCGGTGGGTGCGGTGGGGTGGGTCATCTCTCTCCTGCGCGTCGTCGTGCGGGCTCCGGGGCGCCGGTGCCGGCGCCGGGGGCCGGCTCAGGTCGAGTAGGCGCTGTTCTCCTCGACGTAGTCGTGGGTGAGGTCGTTGGTCCAGACGGTGGCGTCGGCGTCGCCGGCCTTGAGGTCGATCAGCACGGTGACGCGGCGGTCGGCGGCCAGGTCCACGCCCTCGCGCGCGTCACCGATGGCGCCGTCGCGGCAGACGGTGACGCCGTTGATGGTCACGTCGATGCGGTCCGGGTCGAACGCGGCGTCCGTGGTGCCGACCGCGGAGAGCACCCGGCCCCAGTTGGGGTCGTTGCCGAAGATCGCGGTCTTGAACAGGTTGGAGCGGGCCACGCTGCGGCTGACGTCCTCGGCCTGGGACTCCGTGACCGCGTTGACGGTGGTGATCTCGATGTCGTGCGCGGCGCCCTCGGCGTCGTGGATCAGCTGCTGGGCCAGGGAGTGGCACACGGCCGTGACGGCCTGGCCGAACTCGAACTCGTCCGGGCGGACCCCGGAGGCGCCCGAGGCGAGCAGGACCACGGTGTCGTTCGTGGACATGCAGCCGTCGGAGTCGGTGCGGTTGAAGGTGACCTTCACGGCGTCCTGCAGCGCCCACTGGAGGGCGTCGGAGGAGACCTCGGCGTCGGTGGTGAGCACCACGAGCATCGTGGCCAGGCCGGGGGCCAGCATGCCCGCGCCCTTGGCCATGCCCGCGACCGTCCAGCCCCCGCCCTCGTGGGCGGCGAGCTTCGGGACGGAGTCGGTGGTCATGATCGCCCGGGCGGCGGCCACCCCGGCGGCGTCGTCGGCGGCGAGCGCCTCGACGGCGGGGGCCAGCCCGGCCTCCATGACGTCCATGGGCAGCTGGACGCCGATGAGCCCGGTGGAGCACACGACGACGTCGCCGGCGCCGGTGCCCAGCGCCTCGCCCACGAGCTCGGCGGTGCGGTGGGCGGCCTGGAACCCCTGGGCGCCGGTGCACGCGTTGGCCCCGCCGGAGTTGAGCACCACGGCGGTGGCCTTCCCGTCGGCGGTGACGGCCCGGGACCACTGGACGGGGGCGGCGCTGATCCGGTTGGTCGTGTAGACGGCGGCGACCGCGTGCTGGGGGCCGTCGTTGACGACGAGCGCGAGGTCGGGGGTGCCGGAGTCCTTGAAGCCGGCGGTGGTGCCGGAGGCGCGGAAGCCGCGGGCCGCGGTCACGCCGCGGGCCGTGTCGATGGCCAGCGTCCCGGCGGGGTTCTGGGACGGGTAGGTTCTCACGGTGCGACTCCTTGCAGGTTCAGGCCGGTGCCCTCGGGCAGCCCCAGGGCGAGGTTCATGGACTGCACCGCACCGCCGGCGGTGCCCTTGACGAGGTTGTCGACGGCGCACGAGACGACCACGCGCCCGGCGCGCGGGTCGAGCGCCAGCTGCAGCTGGACGTGGTTGGACCCGGCCACCGACTTCGTCGCGGGCCACTGCCCCTCGGGCAGCACCCGCACGAAGGTCTCGGCCGCGTAGGCCTCCTCCCACGCCTCGCGCAGCTGGGCGGCGGTGACGCCCTCGGCGACGCGGGCGGTGGCGGTGGTGAGGATGCCGCGGGGCATCGGCGCCAGGGTCGGGGTGAAGGAGATCCGCACCGGCTCCCCGGCCGCGCGCGCGAGCCCCTGCTCGATCTCGGGGGTGTGCCGGTGGACGCCGCCGACGCCGTAGGGGGACATGGAGCCCATGACCTCCGCGCCCAGCAGGTGCGGCTTGACGGCCTTGCCGGCGCCCGAGGTCCCGGAGGCGGCGACGATCACGACGTCCTCCGGCTCGAGCAGCCCGGCGGCGAAGCCGGGGGCCAGGGCCAGCAGCGAGCCCGTCGGGTAGCAGCCGGGAACGGCGATGCGCGTGGCTTCGCGCAGCCGCTCGCGCTGGCGCGTGCCGTCGGTGCCCACGAGCAGCTCGGGCAGCCCGTAGGGCCACGTCCCGGCGTGCGCGGAGCCGTAGAACTGCTCCCAGGCCTCGGCGCTGTCCAGCCGGTGGTCGGCCCCGGCGTCGATCACCACGGTCTCCGGCGGCAGCTGTGCGGCGATCTCCGCGGAGGCACCGTGCGGCAGGGCCAGGAAGACGACGTCGTGGCCGGCGAGGTTCTCGGCGGTGGTGCCCACGAGCACCCGGTCCGCGAGGGAGTGCAGGTGCGGCTGCACCTCCCCGAGCCGCTGACCGGCGTTGGAGTGGGCTCCCACGGCCCCGATCTCGATCTCCGGGTGGCCGGCGAGGATCCGCAGGACCTCTCCCCCGGCGTACCCCGATGCCCCCGACACTGCTGCGCTGAACGTCATGTCCCCCACTCTAACTCAAAGTTATGCACAGTGATAAATAATTATGCACCCGCTCGGGGTGGACGGGCGGCCCGGCCGTGCGCGGTCCCCTCCGGCGCGGCGTTCCGGTCCGGTGGCCCCGCCCCGGCCGCTCCCGTCCCGTGCGCGTCCCCCCGGACGGTTGCCCTCCAATCTACGCTTCCCGACTGCGAACAGGAGTTCGTGACGGAGGCCCGGCTATCCCCACTTGTGGGGCTCCGGTCTCCGGCGCCGCGGGCCCGGCCCGGGCGCGGCCGGGGCCTACGATGGGCCACGAGTCCCCGTTCCCGAGGCCCCGGAGGTGCCCCACCATGGTTCGCAGCGTGATCGTCGACCGGCCCGGAGGTCCCGAGGTGCTCGCCCTCGGCGAGCGCCCGGACCCCGAGCCCGGACCGGGCCAGCTGCTCGTGCGCACGAGCGCGGCGGGGGTGAACTTCATCGAGGTCTACCAGCGCGAGGGGATCTACCCCGTCGAGCACCCCTTCACCCCGGGCAGCGAGGGCGCCGGCACGGTGACCGCCGTGGGCGAGGGTGTCGAGCACTTCGCCCTCGGCGACCGCGTCACGACCTCGCAGGCCGCACGCACCTACGCCGACGCGTTCGTGGTGGACGCCGACAAGGCGCTGCGCGTGCCCGCGGGGATCCCGGACGAGGTCGCCGCCGCGATCCCGCTGCAGGGGCTGACCGCCCACTACCTCGTGCGCTCCACGTACCCGGTGCACGAGGGGGACGTGGCCGTGCTCACCGCCGCCGCCGGCGGCGTGGGCGGGCTGGCGGTCCAGCTGCTCAAGCGGCAGGGGGCGACCGTGGTCGCCCTGGTCGGCTCGGAGGACAAGGCGCGCACCGCGCGCTCGCTCGGGGCCGACGAGGTCCTCGTCGGCTACGACGGCTTCGCCGCCCGGGTCCGGGAGCTGACGGACGGACGCGGCGCGGACGTCGTCTACGACTCGGTGGGCAGGGACACCTTCGACGAGTCGCTCACGGCCCTGCGCGCCCGCGGCACGCTCGTGCTCTTCGGCGGCTCCTCCGGGCAGGTCCCGCCCTTCGACCTGCAGCGGCTGGCGCAGAACGGGTCCCTCTACGTCACCCGCCCGACGCTCAACGACTACCTGCGCGACGAGAAGGAGCGCAGCTGGCGGGCCGGGGAGCTCTTCGACGCCGTGCTCGAGGGCACCCTGAGCGTGCGGGTCGCCGGGACCTTCCCCCTGGCCGAGGCCCGGCGCGCGCACGAGGTGCTGCAGTCGCGCACCGCCCAGGGCAAGCTGCTGCTGGTCCCGTGAGCACCACCACGGCCCACCGCTTCCTCGGCGCCGACGGCGCGCCCGACCCCTACACCCCCGGGGTGGGGTGCACCGCGGTGACGGTGGAGCACTACGACCTCTTCCTCGACTACGACGTCGAGGACAACGGCCTGGAGGCCCGGGCGGCCCTGTCCTGCCGGGCGCTGCGGGCCACCGACCGGGTCGAGCTCGACCTCACGGAGCTGGCCGTGACCGAGGTGCGCGTGAGCACCGGCGGGCTCGGCGGGCTGCTCGGCGGCCGGCGGGCCGAGGCCCGCCACCACGGCTCCCGCCTGGTCGTGGCGCTGCCGCGGCCGGTGGCCGCCGGGGACCGGTTCACCGTCACGGTCTCCTACGAGGGCTGGCCCGAGTGCACCGACGGCCCGTGGGGGGAGGTCGGCTGGACCGAGCTGGACGACGGGGCCGTGGTCGCGGGCCAGCCCACGGGCGCGTCGACGTGGTTCCCGTGCGTGGACCACCCCTCGCACCGGGCGACGTTCCGGATCACCGTGCGCGCCGACGAGGACTACACCGTCCACGCCAGCGGCGAGCTCGAGTCCGTGGCCGAGGACGACGGCGAGCGCACGTGGGTGTTCGCCTCCCCGGACCCGCTGCCGCCCTACCTCGCCACGGTGGCGGTCGGTCCGTTCCAGCGGGTCGAGCTCACCGGCTCGCGGGTGCCCCAGCTGCTCGTGGTGCCGAAGAAGCGGCGCAAGAAGGCCGAGCGGACCTTCGCCGACCAGGGCCGGATGCTGGAGGTCTTCGCCGAGTGGTTCGGCCCCTACCCGTTCCCCAGCTACACGGCCGTGGTGGTCGACACCTCGCTCGAGGACCCCTTCGAGTGCCACTCCTGCTCGGTGTTCGGCAAGAACCAGCTCGGCACGGACTGGGAGGAGCAGCGGCTCGTGGCCCACGAGCTGGCCCACCAGTGGTTCGGCAACAGCCTCGTGCTCGGCTCCTGGCGCGACATCTGGCTCAACGAGGGCTTCGCCTCCTACGCCGAGTGGATCTGGTCGGAGGCCTCCGGGGGCCGCCCCGCCGGGTGGCACGCCGAGAAGGCCCACCGGACGCTGTCGAGGATGCGCCAGGACCTCGTGATCGGGGACCCCGGGCACGTGCGGCTCTTCGACGACGTCGTCTACGTGCGCGGGGCGCTGACCCTGCACGCGCTGCGCGTGGAGCTCGGCGACGCCGTGTTCCGGGAGGTGCTGCGCAGCTGGGCGAGCGTGCACCGCGGCGCGTGGGTGAGCACGGACGGCTTCCGGGAGCACCTGCGGGGCTTCGCCCCGCGGGAGCGCTGGGCGGGGCTCGACGCGCTGCTGGACGCCTGGCTGCTGCGCCCGGCCCTGCCGGAGCTGCCCTGAGCGCCCCGGCCGCCGACGGGAACGGGCCCCGCAGGACGTCGTGTCCTGCGGGGCCCGTTCCCGTCGGTCCGGCTCAGGCGCCGCGCAGCCAGAGGCGGCGGGCCCACCACAGCCCGGCGCCGGCGACCGCCAGGCCGCCGAGCACGAGCAGCGCGGCCTCGGTCCGTTCCCAGGCCACGGTCCCGGCGGTGATGCCCTCCCCGTAGGCGCCGGCCTCGTCGGTGGCCACGACCTGCAGCGTGCCGTCCTCGACGGCGAGCAGGGCGTCGGCCTCCGCGTGGAAGTCGTCCTCCCGGGAGCCGGTCTGGGTGCCGCGGAAGACGATCTCCTCCCCCGGCTCCACCGGCCGCGGGTCGGCCAGTCCCGAGTCGAAGGGCTGCTCGGCGACGGCCGGGTCCGCCGGCAGGACGCCGCGGTAGACCGGGTTGTAGTCCTTGGTGCGCAGGTCGTTGGTGAGGTCCTGGTACTGCCCGCCGACCACCCACGAGCGGTCGGCGTAGCCGGCGATCCGCCGGGAGTCGTCCCAGGTCAGGGCGCCGCTGACGGCGAGCACGAGGCCCAGCAGCAGTCCCAGCAGGCCCACGCCGATGGGCTTCCACGCGACGGCCCGCCCGCGCCGGCCCTCCTCGGGCTCCTCCGGCCGCTCGTCGGTCTCGTCGTCGAAGGCGAAGAAGGGATCTCGCCGTCCGGTGGTCTCCTCGGTCATGCTCAGCTCCTGGGCGAAAGGTCGGGGGGAGGCGGGGTGCGGGGCCCGCCCGGGGGCCACAGTACCGAAGTCCGCTCCCGCCCCCGCCGGGTGTGCCCCCGTGTTACCCGCCCAGGGACCGGGAGCACGAACGGCCCGCCCCCGGTCCGGGGCGGGCCGCCCGTGCGTGCCGGGGTGCTCAGCCGCGCAGCACCGCGCCGTGGCGCTCGGCGGCGACGACCACGGCCGCCTCGCGGGCCGCGGAGGCCTCCTCGGCGGTGAGGGTGCGGTCCGGGGCGCGGAAGCGCAGCGCGAAGGCCACGGACTTCCTGCCCTCCTCGATGCCGGGGCCCCGGTAGACGTCGAAGACGCGCACGTCCTCGAGCAGCTCCCCGGCGCCCTCGACGAGCGCCTCGCGCAGGTCCCCCGCGGGGACGGCGGCGTCGACGACGAGGGCGACGTCCTGCGTGGCGGCCGGGTAGCCGGAGATCGGCCGGGCCTGCCGGACCCCGCCGCGCGCGGCGAGCAGCGTGGTGAGGTTCAGCTCCATGGCCACGGTCCGCTCCGGCAGGTCCTGGGCGGCGACCAGCTTCGGGTGCAGCTCCCCGGCGTAGCCGGCGGGGGTGCCGTCCGCGGTGGCCAGCACCGCGGTGCGGCCGGGGTGGAAGGCCTGGTGGGTGCCCTGCCGCACCGTCAGCTCCACGCCCAGGACCTCGGCGGCCAGCCGGGCGGCGTCCAGGGCGTCCTGCCAGTCGAGCGCCCGCGGCGCCGTCCACGGGCCCTCGGCCGCGTCCCGGCCGGCGAGCACCGCCGCGAGGTGGCGCGGCTGGGCGGGCAGACCCGCCTCGAGCTGCGCGAGGACCTCCTCGGCGGGCCGTGCGCCCAGGGGCGGGATCTCCGCCGATCCCACCTGCTCGCCCGGGCGGAAGACCCGGCCCAGCTCGTACAGGGCGAGGTCGCGGAAACCGCGGGAGGTGTTGCGCCGCAGCACGTCCAGCAGGCCCGGCAGCAGGGACACGCGCAGCACGCCCTGGGCCTCGCTGATGGGGTTGGCCAGCTTCACCGAGGGCACGGGCACCCCGGCGCGCGGGGCGCCCCAGAGCTCGTTGTCGGCCTGCGCCACGAACGGGTAGGCGAGCACCTCGACCAGCCCGGCGGCCGCGAGCGCGTCCGCGACCTGCTTGCGGGCCCGCTGCTCGTCCGTCAGCCCGCCGCCGGGCGGGGCCACGGGCAGCCGCGACGGGATGTTGTCGTAGCCGTCCAGCCGGGCGATCTCCTCGACGAGGTCCTCGGGGGCGGTGAGGTCGGGGCGCCAGGTCGGCGGGACGACGCTCCACCCGTCCTCGACGGCGCTCACGGAGGCGCCGAGCTCGGTGAGCAGGCCCGCGACCGTCTCGGCCGGGTAGTCCACGCCCACGCGGCGGGCGGGGTACGCGCGCGGCAGCTCGACCGCGCGCGGGGCGACCGTGCGGTCGAGGTCGGTGGCCTCCTCGGCGGCGGTGCCGCCGGCGAGCTCCACGAGCAGCTCGACGGCGCGCTGGGCGGCGACCGGGGCGATCTGCGGGTCGACGCCGCGCTCGAAGCGCTTGGAGGCCTCCGAGGGCAGCCGGTGCCGGCGGGTGGTGCGGGCGATCGAGACCTCGTCGAAGCGGGCCGCCTCCACGAGCACGTCCACGGTGGTCCCGGAGACCTCGGTGGTGGCCCCGCCCATGACCCCGGCCAGGCCGATCGGCCCGGAGCCGTCGGTGATGAGCAGGTCCTCGGGATCCAGGGTGCGCCGCCGGCCGTCGAGGGTCGTCAGCTCCTCCCCCGCCCGGGCCCGGCGGACGGTGATCCCGCCGGCGAGGCGCGCGAGGTCGTAGAAGTGCAGGGGCTGGCCCAGCTCGAGCATCACGTAGTTGGAGATGTCCACCGGCAGGGAGATCGAGCGGATCCCGGCCAGGCGCAGCCGCGCCGCCAGCCACGGGGGCGTGGGGGCGGTGGGGTCGATGCCGGTGACCGTGCGGGCCACGAAGCGGGTGCACCCGGGGTTGCCGTGGATCGGGGCGTCGTCGTCGACCGCCACGGGGAAGCCCCCGGCGGTGGGGGCGGGCACGCGCTCGCCGACGGCGAGGGCCGGGTCGGCGAAGGGGGTGCGCACGGCGTGGCAGTACTCCCGGGCCACGCCGCGGACCGAGAACGCGTAGCCGCGGTCCGGGGTGACGTTGATCTCGGCCGCCTCGTCGTGCAGCCCGAGCAGCTCCAGGGCGTCGGTGCCGAGCTCCGGGTCGAGGCCGAGGGTGGAGAGCACCAGGATGCCGTCGTGGTCCTCGCCGATGCCGAGCTCGCGCACGGAGGCGATCATCCCGGCGGAGGTGTGGCCGTAGGTCTTGCGGGCGGAGATCCGGAAGTTCCCGGGCAGCACGGCGCCGGGCAGGGTCACCACGACCTTGTCGCCGACCTCGAAGTTGTGGGCCCCGCAGATCACGCCCTGCACCCCGGAGGGGTCGATGCCCTTGCCGGTGAGGGTCTGCTCCTGCCCCTCGGGGACCACGCGGACGGTGCACCAGTTGACGGTCTTGCCGTTGGAGTGGGTCTCCGGCTCCTTCGTGAGCACCTGGCCCACGACGACGGGGCCGCTGATCCCGTCGGCGGGACGGTGGACGGCCTCCTCCTCGAAGCCGACCCGGATCAGGGTGGCCAGGACGTCCTCGGCCGTGGCCCCCTCGGGGACGGGTGCGTGCTCGCGCAGCCATGACACAGGTACTCGCATGCTCAGATCTCCATCCCGAAGTGCTCGCTGAAGCGGATGTCGCCCTCGACCATGTCGTGCATGTCCGGGACGTTGTTGCGGAACATCAGGGTGCGCTCGATGCCCATGCCGAACGCGAAGCCCGAGTAGACCTCCGGGTCGACCCCGGCGGCGCGCAGCACGTTGGGGTGGACCATGCCGCACCCGCCCCACTCGATCCAGCGCGGCCCGCCCTTGGCGTTGGGGTGCCACACGTCCATCTCGGCGGAGGGCTCGGTGAACGGGAAGTAGTTGGGGCGCAGCCGGATGCGGGCCTCGGGGCCGAACATCTGCCGGGCGAAGTGCTCGAGGGTGCCCTTGAGGTCGGCCATCGACAGCCCCTTGTCCACGGCCAGGCCCTCGACCTGGTGGAAGACGGGGGTGTGGGTCGCGTCCAGCTCGTCGGTGCGGTACACGCGCCCGGGGACGACGACGTAGACCGGCACGCCGCGCTCCAGCAGCGTGCGCATCTGCACCGGGGAGGTGTGGGTGCGCAGCACGAGGTGCGCCTCGGGCGGGTCGACGAAGAACGTGTCCTGCAGCTCGCGGGCCGGGTGGTCCGGCTTGAAGTTCAGGGCGTCGAAGTTGTACCACTCGGACTCGACCTCGGGGCCGTCGGCGACCTCCCAGCCCATGGCCGTGAAGGTCTCGCCCACGTGCTCCATGAGCGTCGACAGCGGGTGGCGCCCGCCCAGGCGGCGCCGGCGGCCGGCGGCGGTGACGTCCACGGCCTCCTCCACGAGGATGCGGGCGTCGCGCTCCTCCTCCAGGACGGTGGTGCGGGCGGCGACCGCCTGGTTGACGCGGCCGCGGGCCTGGCCGACGAGCTTGCCGGCGGCGGCCTTCTGCGTCTTGTCCAGGGTGCCGATCCGCCGGTTGGCCAGCGCCAGCGGGGAGCGCTCCCCGGCGTGGGCGAGGCGGACCTCCTTGAGCTGCTCGAGGTCCTGGGCGGACTCCACGGCGGTGAGGGCCGCGTCCACGGCGGCCGCGACGGCGGCCTCGTCGGTCGGGTCGAGCGCGCCGTCGGGGGCGGTCTCGGGTGTCGGTTCAGGCATCGGCTGGCGTCTTCTTCGGCTCGGGGACGGTGGCGTCCGGGCGCGCCGGCGCACGGGCGGGTGCGGCGCGGGGCGCGGGGAGCCCGGGCGGGGCCACGGGCGCGGTCCAGTCTAGTGACTCGCCGTGCGGGAGACGAAGCAGGGCCCGGACCGTAGCCTGGGGGCATGCACCCGGTCCCCGGCCGCCCGGCCCGCCTGCGCGCGGGGTGGAACGCGCTCAACCTCTCCACGCCCCTGGGCCTGGCCGTCGCCGCGGCCACGCGCACCCGCCTCGTGCGCGGGCCCGAGGGGCTGCTGCTGGGCTTCGGCTACCGCGGCCGGCTGCCGCGCGCGGCTGCCTTCACGATCGGCAACGTGGTGCTCTTCCGGGCCGGGCCGGCCGAGGTCGCGGCCCGGCCGCGGCTGCTCGCCCACGAGGCGCGCCACGCGAGCCAGTGGGCCGCGTGCCTGGGGCTGCCGTTCCTGCCGCTCTACGGCGCGGCGGCGGCGTGGTCGCTGCTGCGCACCGGCCACCCGGCGCTGCGCAACGTCTTCGAGGTCCGGGCGGGGCTGGCCGACGGCGGCTACCGCGTACCCGGCGGCGTCCCGGACGGTGGCGCCCCCGCCGGCCCCGGGTGACCACGGCACCGTCGGGTGACCCCGTGATCGCGGGGTCACCCGACCGTGCCGTGGTCACCCGCGCACCGGGGACGCGGCCGGGGTGCGGACGCGCGCGGGTCAGCCGACGAGCCGGGCCAGCAGCGCGCGCACGATCGGCAGGTCCGCCGGGATCCACGGCAGGGCGAGCACGGCGTCCGCGTCGTCCAGGGGCAGCCAGCGCACGGCGAGGTGGTCCGCGCCGGCGACCGGGGCGCCCGCGGCGGCCACGGCGGTCCAGACCCGCATCGCGGCGGTGCCGGTCAGCGGCCAGCCCTGGGGGTGCGGGCCGGCCAGCTCCTCGAGCAGCTCGACGGCGGTGCCGAGCTCCTCGGCGCACTCGCGCACGAGCGCCTGCTCGGGGCCCTCCCCCGGCTCCTGCTTGCCGCCGGGGAACTCCCACAGCCCGCGCAGGGCCTCGGGGTAGGCCCGCTGGGCGGCCAGCAGCGCGGTGGGCGCCGCGGCGTCGTCGAGCAGGGCGGCGCCGACGACCTGGGTGCGGAACCTCGTGGGCGGGGCGCTCACCGGCCCGCTCCCGACGCCGGGGCGCGGCGCTGGGCGCGGGCCGAGGCGTAGAGGCACACGGTCGCGGCGGTGCCGACGTTGAGCGACTCGGCCCGCCCGTGCACGGGCACCGCCACGCGGTGGTCGGCCAGCGCCTTCTCCGGCGCGGACAGGCCCTGGGCCTCGTTGCCGAACAGCCACACCGTGGGGCGGGCCAGGTCGTAGCCCGCGGCGGGCAGGCCGGCGGCGCGGGCGGCGGAGGCGTCCTGGAGCCGGTCGAGGTCGGCGTCCCCGCGGCCGTCGGCGGCCAGGACCCCGCACCCGGCGGCGCGCGCCCCGTCGATCAGGCCGGGCAGGTCGGCGCCCTGCACCACGGGCAGGTGGAAGAGGGAGCCGGCGGTGGAGCGCACGGCCTTGGGGTTGTAGACGTCCACGCTGCCGGCGGTGAGCACCACGGCATCCGCGCCGGCGGCGTCGGCGGCGCGCAGCACGGTCCCGGCGTTGCCGGGGTCCTGCACCCGGACCAGCACCGCGAGCAGCCGCGGCCGGGTCGCGAGGACCTGCTCGGCGGGGACGTCGAGCACGCGGCAGACCACGACGACGCCCTGCGGGGTGACGGCGTCGCTCATCGCGGCGAGCACCTCGCGGGAGACCAGGCGGACGAACACGGAGCGGTCGGCCAGCACCTGCTCGAGCAGCACGGCGACGTCGGGATGGCGGGCGAGGGCCTCGGCGGTGACGTAGACGGCGTCCACGCACGGGGCCTCGAGGTGGCGGGCGAGGGCCTCGCGGGCGTTCTGGGGTCCCTCGGCGAGGAACAGACCGCGCCGGGAGCGCGCGGAGCGCCCGGCCAGGCCGGCGACGTCCTTCACCCGATCCGCTCGGGGGTTGGTCATCGGCCGGCCGGCCAGGCGCTCCGTGAGGTCCACGCTGCTGGGAACGGTGCTCAGGCGGCGGCTTCGCGCGGCGCGGAGGTGTCCTCGGGCAGGGCCTTCTTGGCGACCTCGACCAGGGCGGCGAACGCGGCCTGGTCGTTGACGGCCAGCTCGGCCAGCATGCGGCGGTCGACCTCCACCTCGGCGGCCTTCAGGCCCTGGATGAAGCGGTTGTAGGTCAGGCCGTTGGCGCGGGCCGCGGCGTTGATGCGCTGGATCCACAGCCGGCGGAAGTCGCCCTTGCGCTTGCGGCGGTCGTTGTAGCTGTAGACGAACGAGTGGGTGACCTGCTCCTTGGCCTTGCGGTACAGGCGCGAGCGCTGGCCGCGGTAGCCCGAGGCCTGCTCCAGGATCTCCCGGCGCTTCTTGTGGGCGTTGACCGCCCGCTTCACACGTGCCACGTGCGTACTCCTTCACTTGGGTCCCGGCCGCGGGGCCGGGAAGTCTGGTGGTGCGGGGCGGGGAGGGGCCTCCCCGGAAGAGGTGCGGGCCTTACTTGCCCAGCATCTTCTTGATGACCTTGGCCTCGCCCGGGGTCACGATCTGGTCGGAGGCCAGACGCCGGGTGAGGCGGGAGGACTTGTGCTCCAGGTAGTGGCGGCGGTTGGCCTGCTGGCGCTTGACCTTGCCGGTGCCGGTGAGCTTGAAGCGCTTCTTCGCCCCGCTGTGGGTCTTCATCTTCGGCATGTGAGCCGCTCTCCTTGTGAGTCGTCCGGCGGGTTCCCGCCGGAGGGCACGACGACGTCCGTCGCACCTCAACGGTGCCCCCGGGCACGGCCGTGCGGCCGCCCGCCCGGGGGCGCTGTCAGATCTTGCGGGCCGGCTCAGGCCCCCGGGCGCGGGCCCGGCGTCGGACGGCCGGGCTTGGGCGCCGGTGCCGGAGCCTTGGCCTCGGCCGGCTGCTCGACCGGGGCCGGCTGCTCGGGCTCCGGGGCCGCCGCGGGGGCGGCCTGCGCCGGCTGCTCGGGCTCCGCGGCCGCCGCGGGGGCGGCCTGCGCCGGCTGCTCCGCCTGCTGCCGCAGCTCGGCCGGGAACGCGTCCCCGATCGACTGGGTGACGGGCTCGGCGGAGGAGGTGTCGAGCTTCTCCTTGGCCTTGCGGTCGTTCTCGGCGCGGGCCTCGTCGCGCTGCTTCTGGCGGCGCGCCTCGGCCTTGGCCTCGGCCTTGTTCTTGAGCGGGCCCACGACCATCACCATGTTGCGCCCGTCCACCCGGGGGCTGGACTCGACGGAGCCGAGGTCGGCGACGTCGTTGGCGAAGCGCTCGAGCAGGCGCACGCCCATCTCGGGGCGCTGCTGCTCGCGGCCGCGGAACTGGATCATGGCCTTGACCTTGTCCCCGGCGGAGAGGAACCGCCGGGCGTGGCCGACCTTGGTCTCGTAGTCGTGCGTGTCGATCTTCAGGCGGAACCGGACCTCCTTGAGGACCGTGTTCGTCTGGTTCTTGCGCGACTCACGGGCCTTGACCGCGGCCTCGTACTTGTACTTGCCGAAGTCCATGAGCTTGGCCACCGGCGGCTTGGCGTTGGGGGCCACCTCGACCAGATCGAGATCCGATTCGCGGGCCAGCCTGAGCGCGTCCTCGACGCGGACGATGCCGACCTGCTCGCCAGCGGGTCCGACGAGCCGGACCTCGGGGACGCGGATTCTGTCATTGATGCGTGGATCGCTGATGCCGTGCTCCTGATGTGTCGCGTGATCGCCCGGAGGGCTCCGGGGACCTCATGGTTCGGTGTGGTCCGCAACGACGAAAGCCCCCGCTGCGGTCGGCAGGCGGAGGCTTCTTCGGACCGAAACTCCCCGAGGGGAACGCTCTTCGGCTCGCGGGACACCGGACACGGACGCGCACCGGCGGAGATGTCGCGCCCGCCGGGGCCTCGTGCGGACGATGTCGTCGCGGACCCGGCGGCCGAGGCCGGCGCGGGTGGGAGAAGTCTCCACTTGCACACTGCCGGACAGTCTAGCGCACCCGGGGGCGGATCGGAAAGCGCGGGCGCGCCGCCGCGTCAGTCCTCGTCGCTGCGGCGCAGCCCCCGCCGGGCCGAGAGCAGCTCCAGCTCGGGGCGGGCGGCCACGAAGCGCTCGAGCTCGTCGAGGACCTCCACGACCCGGGCGCGCTCCCCCGCGACGAGGCCGGCCCCCACGAGGGCCCGCCGGTGCAGGTCCGCGTGCCCGGCCTCGGCCGCGCTGACCGGGAACCGGCGGCGCAGCTCGGCCACGAGGGGGCGCACCACCGAGCGCTTGGCCTTGAGGGAGTGCACGTCCCCCAGCAGCAGGTCGAACTCGATCCAGCCGATCCACACGCGCCGCTCCTCCCGTCCCGGCCGGGGCCCGGCCGCTGCCTGCAGGATAGGCCGCTCCCGGCCCGGGCGGCGGGCCACGGTGTGGCAGAGTGGGACCATGACTTCCGAGAACACCTTCCGCTTCGACGACGGCGCCGGCGACGGCGCCGAGCAGCCCGCCGCGCAGGCGGTCCCCGAGGACACGGTGCGGGCGGTCGACGAGCAGATGCGCGACATCGCGGAGGTCCCGGCCATCGAGGTCATCACCACCGCCGCCGTGCACCTGATGAGCGCGGCCGCCGTGAAGTGCGGACTGGCCGCGGGCGAGGACGCCCAGGAGCTCAAGGACCTCGACGAGGCCCGCAAGCTGATCACCGCGCTCGCCGGCTTCGTCACCGCCGCGGCCCCGGAGATCGGCTCGCAGCACGCCGCGCCGCTGCGCGACGGCCTGCGCACCCTGCAGCTGGCCTTCCGCGAGGCCTCGGCCTATCCGGACAAGCCGGGCCAGGGCCCGGGTGAGAAGTACACCGGCCCCGTCAGCTGAGCCGGCGCGGGCCCCGCGCCCCGTCCCGGACCGCGCTCAGGCCCGCTCGGCGGCCGTGAGGCGCACCTGCAGCGAGTCGACGTCCTCGGCGAGGGCGCGCTCCGTGCTGAGCCGGGCCTGGAGGCGGGCCACGACGTCCTCGAGCGCCGCCCGGTCCAGCCCGGCGCGCAGGGCCAGGACGACGGCGAGCTCCGGGCCCGTGCCGCCCCCGGGCACCGCGGCGCCGTCGGCCGCGCGGGCCGCCACGCCGTCCCCGGGGGCGGTGCTCGCCGAGACCACGCCGGGCAGGCCCGCGGCCGCCCGCTGCACCGCCTGGGCCACCTCGGCGCTGCGGTAGGAGGGGACCCACTCCCGGCCCTGGGCGAGCGCCCACAGCGCCGGGCGGCGGACCACGAACGGGGCGGCCGAGCCGGGGTCCAGGACCAGCAGCTGGGTGCCGTCCTTGACGGCCGCCACCGCCGCCCGGCGGGCGTCGGTGGCGACCGGGCGGGCCCCGGCGTGCCACGCCGTGAGGGCCTCCGTCGAGGTGAAGGTGGGGAGCACCTGCCGGCCGTCGGCGGCGCGCAGGGTCACGAGGGCCATGTCCGCCTCCTTGTCCGCCACGAGCCCGTCCTCGGTGCGGGTCGAGGACGAGACCTCGGCGACGACCGGGACGAACAGGCGTGCGCCGGCCAGGGCGGCCACGACCGCGGACTCGTCGCCCTCCCCCGTCCGCAGCGCGGCCAGCGCCGCGAGCACGGCCGGGGCGGCGGCGCCGTCGTCGTCGGGGAACCGGTGGGTGTGGCTGGTGCCCTCCCCCAGGTTGCGTCCCGCCCAGGCCTGCCCGGCGGTGTCCGCGGTGCCGCCGGCCCCGCGCAGCTGGGCGGCGATGTGCTCCGGCAGCGGGCGCTGCGTCACCGCGCCCCCGGGCGGCCGGCGGTGTCGAGGGCCTGCTCGAGGGTGAAGCGGCCCGCGTAGAGGGCCTTGCCCACGATGGCTCCCTCGACCCCGGAGGGGACCAGGGTGCGCAGGGCCGCGAGGTCGTCGAGGGAGGAGATCCCGCCGGAGGCCACGACCGGCTTGTCGGTGCGGGTGGCGACCTGCTCGAGCAGCCCGAGGTTGGGGCCGCGCAGGGTGCCGTCCTTCGTGACGTCGGTGACCACGTAGCGGGCGCAGCCGTCGGCCTCGAGGCGGTCGAGGACCTCCCAGAGGTCCCCGCCCTCCTCGGTCCAGCCGCGGGCCGCCAGGGTGGTGCCGCGCACGTCCAGGCCCACGGCGATGACCTCGCCGTGCTCGGCGATCACCTTCGAGGTCCACTCCGGGTTCTCCAGGGCCGCGGTGCCCAGGTTGATCCGGGCGGGCCCGAGGGAGAGGGCGCGCTCGAGCGAGGCGTCGTCGCGGATGCCCCCGGACAGCTCGACCTTCAGGTCGAGCTCGGCGGCCACGCGGCGCAGGACCCCGGCGTTGTCGCCGCGGCCGAAGGCGGCGTCGAGGTCGACGAGGTGGATCCACTCGGCCCCGGCCTCCTGCCAGGCGAGGGCGGCCTCGAGCGGGTCGCCGTAGCCGGTCTCGGAGCCGGCCTCGCCCTGGACGAGGCGGACGGCCTGGCCGCCGGCGACGTCGACGGCGGGCAGCAGCTGCAGGCGGGGGGTCTCGCTCAGGGGCATGGGGTCCTTCTTCTCGGTCGGTGGTCGGTCCCCGCCCGGGCGGGCGGGGCGTGCGGTGCGGGCCGGACGGCCCGGGGTGCCCGGCGGGACCGGGCGGGACGGTGGGGTGCGGGTCAGCGGCCCTGCTGCCAGGCGAACCAGCCGTAGCCGATCAGCCCGGCGGCCGCGAGGGCGAGCAGGACCACGGTCCAGGCCGGCTTCTTCTGCTGGTGGAAGGAGATGGCCCCGCCGGCGACGAACGCGCCGAGGGCCATGACGACGACGGCGGCGCTCACGCCGGGGCCTGCCCCGGGCGGTCGGCGGGGCCGGGCCGGTCCGCGGGCTCGTCGGCGGCGGCCAGCGGGTCGGCGGCCACGAGGTCGTCGAGCCGGCCGGTGCGCGGCAGCGTGGCCAGCCAGTTGCGCAGCAGCCGGATCCCGGCGGTGGAGGACTTCTCCGGGTGGAACTGGGTCGCGCACAGGGCGCCGTTCTCCACGGCGGCCACGAACCGGCCGCCGTGGTCCGACCAGGTCACCTGCGGGGGGCGCATCCGCTCGATCGACTGGGGGAAGTCCCAGTGCTGCACCCCGTAGGAGTGGACGAAGTAGAACCGCTCGTCCTCGATGCCCTCGAACAGCACGCTGCCCTCGGGCGGCTCCACCGTGTTCCAGCCCATGTGCGGGACGACCTCCGCGCGCAGCCGCTCGACGGTGCCGGGCCACTCGCCCAGGCCCTCGCTGTGCTGTCCGTGCTCCACGCCGGCGTCGAAGAGCACCTGCAGGCCGACGCAGATGCCCAGGACCGGGCGCCCGCCGGCGAGGCGGCGGCCGATCAGCCGGGGGGCGTCCACGGCGCGCAGCCCGTCCATGACGGCGGCGAAGGCGCCGACGCCGGGGACCACGAGGCCGTCGGCGTCGAGCACGGCGCGCGGGTCGGCGCTGAGCACCACGTCGGCGCCGGCCTCCTCGAGGGCGCGCACGGCGGAGCGGACGTTGCCGGCCCCGTAGTCGAGGACGGTCACGGTGGGGCGGGCCCGGTCCCGGGCGCCGGGGATCGGCTCGCTCACAGCGCTCCCTTCGTGGACGGCACGCCCTGCACGCGCGGGTCGGGCTCGACGGCCTGGCGCAGCGCGCGCGCCAGGGCCTTGAACTGGGCCTCCGCGATGTGGTGGGGGTCCCGTCCGGCGAGCAGGGTGATGTGCAGGCAGATCCCGGCGTGGTGGGCGAGGGACTCGAAGACGTGCTTGACCATCGACCCGGTGAAGTGCCCGCCGATCAGGTGGTACTGCTGGCCCTCGGGCTCGCCGGTGTGCACCGCGTAGGGCCTCCCGGAGATGTCGACCACGGCGTTGGCCAGGGCCTCGTCCAGGGGCACGGTGGCCTCGCCGAAGCGGCGGATGCCGGCCTTGTCCCCGAGGGCCCGGCGCAGGGCCTCGCCCAGGACGATCGCGGTGTCCTCCACGGTGTGGTGGACGTCGATGTGGGTGTCGCCCTCGGCCCGGATGCGCATGTCGATCAGGGAGTGCTTGGACAGTGCCGTGAGCATGTGGTCGTAGAACGGCACCGAGGTCTCGATGTCGTTGCTTCCGGTGCCGTCCAGGTCGATCTCGACGGTCACCGAGGACTCGCTCGTGCGCCGTTCGACGACGGCGCGGCGGGGCGCGGCGGGCTGGGTGCTCATCCGGTGGAACTCCTCGCGGGCGCGGGCGCGGCCCTCCGGCGGGAGGGCCGGACCGCTGGGGTGGTCGGGGCGGGCCCGCCGCCGGGCGGGCGGCGGGGTCCCCGGGGGTCTGCTCCCATGCTATCGGGCGCGGGCGGGCGCCCGGTCCCGGGGCGTCAGGCGCGCGACGGGGTGCCGGCGCCCTCGGCGACGACCCCGGCGAGGGCCTCCAGGAAGGCGGTGGTCTCGGCCTCGGTGCCCGCGGTCACGCGCAGGTGCCCGGGGATCCCGACGTCGCGCACGAGCACGCCGTGCGCGAGCAGGGCCTCCCACACGGCGCGGGAGTCGGCCATGCCCCCGAAGAAGACGAAGTTGGAGTCGGAGACGGCCGGACGCAGCCCGAGCTCCTGCAGGCCGGCGACGATCCGGTCGCGCTGGGCCTTGATGTCCTCGACGTTGGCCAGCAGGGACGCGGAGTGGCGCAGCGCCGCGAGGGCCGTGGCCTGGGTGACGGCCGAGAGGTGGTAGGGCAGGCGCACCAGGCGCACCGCGTCGGCGACCTCGGGGGCGGCCGCGAAGTAGCCCAGCCGGGCCCCCGCCAGCGCGAAGGCCTTGCTCATGGTGCGGGAGACGACCAGGCGCGGGCGGCCCTCGAGAAGGCTCAGCGCCGAGGCCGTGCCGGCGTGGGCGAACTCGGCGTAGGCCTCGTCCACCACGACCAGCGCGCGGTGGTCCTCGGTGGCCTCGTAGACGGCGCGGACCACGTCGAGCCCCAGGGCGGTGCCGGTGGGGTTGTTCGGGGAGCACAGGAACACGACGTCCGGGCGGTGCCGGCGGACCTGCTCGGCCGCGGACGCGGCGTCGAGCCCGAAGTCGGCGGAGCGCTCCCCCGCGACGAACTCCGTGTCCGTGCCGGCGGCCAGCAGCGGGTACATCGAGTAGGTGGGCACGAACGTCAGCAGGCGCCGGCCCGGGCCGCCGAAGGCCTGCAGCAGCTGCTGGAGGATCTCGTTGGAGCCGTTGGCCGCCCACAGGTGCTCGGCGCGCAGACCGTGGCCGAGGTAGCCGGCGAGCTCCTCGCGCAGGGCGGTGAACTCGCGGTCCGGGTAGCGGTTGAGCGTCCGGGCGGCCTCGGTGACCTCGGCGACGATCGCGGCGTGCACGTCCTCCGGCACCGGGTGGGTGTTCTCGTTGGTGTTGAGGGCGACGGCGACGTCCAGCTGCGGGGCCCCGTACGGGGTGCGGCCGCGCAGGCTGTCGCGGAGCGGGAGGGCGGAGAGGCGGTCCAGGTTCTGCGTCACCCGGACAGCTTAGACCTGGTCCGGGGATCCTGTCGGCCGGGACCGGGCGCCGGGCTGCTCGCCGCTGCCGGGCTGCTGCACCGGGCCGGCGCCGGCGACTCGGAGATCGATGGCGCCGAGCAGCGTGTGCAGATCCCTGGCTCCCTGCCCGTAGTCGACCACCGTGGTGCGCACGTGGGGCGTGCACCGCGCCTCGATCTCGGTCCTGCCCGGGTCGGCGGGGTGGAAGCGCAGGGTGATGTGCTCCCCCCACGTCTGCACGGTCGCCGACGCCGTCAGCCGGGCCCCGGCGCGGGAGAGCTCCACCACGGTGAACCGCGGCAGCTGCTCGCCGGTCCGGCGCACGGCCGCCACGACGTCCTCCACGGGTGCCTCGACACCGAGCCGGCCCCCGCTGCGTGCCGCCAGGGACCTGATCCCGTACGCCCCGTCGGGCCCGGGGGCACGTCGCCCGCCGAACAGGCCGAGGACCAGGCCCGTCGTCAGCAGTGCGGCCACCCCTGCCTCCACCACCCACCACCGCATCCCGGCCCAGGTGCCGACGAACGACAGGACCAGCGATGCGGGCAGGAGCCACAGCATCGGTGACCAGCGGAACCGTGCGGGCGGGGTCCGGGACGGGGACCGGTGCATGCTGCCTTCCACGGTGCTGGTCGTCGGGGGAACCGGGACGAGGGCCCGGTCGCCGCAGCAGGGACGTGCTCCTGCCGCCGACCGGGTGCCTCATGGGCATGCCTACCAGACGGGACGGCGGGCCGTGCGGATCCCGGGGTCGTGCCGGTGCCGTCCGCGGCGGCACCGGGGCGTCAGCGGTCCGTGGGACCGGGGCCGGCGGGCTCGCCCGCGCGCGGCCCGGGCCCGCTCGACCTCAGGCGGCGGGGACCACGAGCTCCTGGCCGGCGACGAGGGCGGAGCTGCGCAGGTCGTTGAGCTCGACGATCTCGTCCATGACGTCGCGCGGGTCCCGCTGCGGGTCGGCCGTCACGGCGAGGTCCCACAGGCTCTCGCCGGGGTGGACGACGGCGCGCTCGGTCCCGGCGCCGACGTGCGGGTCGCTGCCCGCGGACGCGGTGGAGGGCACGAGGAAGACCACGGCGAGCACGACGAGCGCGGCCGCTCCCGTGAGCAGGGGAAGCCCCACGAGCACGAACCGGCCGCGGCGGGTGAGGGTCAGCCGGGCGGCGTGCTCCCCGGTGCGGATGCTGGCACTGGCACTCATGGCATGAACTCCTTGACGGGCCCGCGGCGACGGGCGATCCTCGAACGGCTCTGCGATCGGCGGACTCGTACGAACTCCATTCGATCGAACACATCTTCGAACACCGACGGACCATGTCTAGCACGTGTCTGCGAACGGTGTCGACACTTGCTCGTACATGTGTTTGAAGACACCGGCGGACTCGCCTAGGCTGGGGGCAGGTCCGGGAACGGTCCGGCCCGGCGCGCACCAGGTGCGGCGGCCGACCGGACACCCAGAGAACCACCCGGGTCCGACATCGGAGTACGGCACGGGCCCGCCGGCGCCGACCGGACGGGAAAGGACGACGCGCAATGCCCCAGCTGCCCACCCCCGAGGAGCCCCGGGACCGCCCGGCGCGCACCCGGCGCTCCCGCGGCCTGAGCCCGCGCCAGCGCACCATCCTGGAGACGATCCAGCGCTCGATCGCCGAGCGCGGCTACCCGCCGTCGATGCGCGAGATCGGCGACCTCGTGGGCCTGGCGTCCCTGTCGAGCGTCACCCACCAGCTCTCCCAGCTCGAGAAGCTCGGCTACCTCCGCCGGGACCCCAAGCGGCCGCGGGCCATGGAGGTGCTCACCCCCCTGCAGCTGCGCGGCACGGCGGAGCCCGCCGGCGGCGAGCCGGCCGGGGCGCGCACGGGCGCGGACGCCGTGGCCGAGCTGTCGACCTCCGCCGACGTCACGATGGTCCCGCTGGTCGGCCACATCGCCGCGGGCGGGCCGATCACCGCCGAGCAGGCGGTCGAGGACGTGCTCGCCCTGCCGCGCCAGCTCGTGGGCCACGGCGAGCTGTTCATGCTGCGCGTCAAGGGCGACTCGATGGTCGACGCCGCGATCTGCGACGGCGACTGGGTCGTGGTCCGCCGCCAGAGCTCGGCCGACAACGGCGACATCGTCGCGGCGCTGCTCGACGAGGAGGCCACCGTCAAGACCTTCCGCCAGCGCGACGGCCACACGTGGCTGCTGCCGCAGAACACCCGCTACGAGCCGATCCTGGGCGACCACGCCACGGTGATGGGCAAGGTCGTCTCGGTGCTGCGCAGCCTCTGAGGGCCGCCCACCGCTGCGCGCACGGCGTCCGGACCCCTGCGGGTCCGGGCGCCGTCGTCGTTCCCGGCCGCACGGGCGGTCCGGGGGGCTCAGCCGGCCGGCAGGCGCGCCAGGGCCCCGAGGACCACCGAGCGGTCCGTGGTGGTCCACAGCGGGGGCAGCGAGGCGCGCAGGAATCCGCCGTAGCGGGCGGTGGCGATCCGCGAGTCCAGGACGGCGACGACGCCGCGGTCCCCGCCGGCCCGGATGAGCCGGCCGGCGCCCTGGGCCAGCCGCACGGCCGCGTGCGTGGCGGAGACCGACATGAACCCGTTGCCGCCGGCCCGCTCGGCGGCCCGGCTGCGGGCCGTGGCCAGCGGGTCGTCGGGGCGCGGGAACGGGATCCGGTCGATCATCACGAGCCGGCACGAGCTGCCGGGCACGTCCACGCCCTGCCACAGGCTCAACGTGCCGAACAGGCTCACCGCGGGGTCCTCGGCGAACTCCTGCACGAGCCCGGCCAGGGAGGCGTCGCCCTGGCACAGGATCGGCAGCTCGGTGCGCTCCCGCAGCGCCTCGGCGGCCTCCTCGGCCGCGCGGCGGGAGGAGAACAGGCCCAGGGCCCCGCCGCGGGAGGCCTCCAGCAGGGCGAGCATCTCGTCGAGCTGCGCCTCGGTGAGCCGGCGCCCGGGCTTCTCCAGGTGCCGGGCCAGGTAGAGGATGCCCTGCCGGGGGTAGTCGAAGGGGCTGCCGACGTCGATGCCCTCCCAGCGGGGGGCGCCCTCGCCGCGCAGGCCCAGCGCCCCGGCGGCGGCGTCGAAGGAGGAGCCCACGGACAGGGTCGCGGAGGTCAGCACGACCGTGCGGCCGTCGAACAGGCCCTCGCGCAGCGTGCCGGCCACCGACAGGGGGGCCACGTGCAGGGTCGCGGGATCGGTGTCCTCCGCGGGCACCCACCCGCGGCCCGGCTCCCAGCCGCCCTGGCGGGAGAGCCACAGCACCTCGCGGGACCCCTCGGCGGCGAGCACCCGCTCGGCGAGCTCCAGGACGTCGCTGACGCGGGAGCGGGCCATCTGCCGCCCGGCGTCGGCGTCCTTCTCCGCGCCCTGCCCGGACTTCGACTCGGTCAGCGCGGTGCGCGCGGCGTCGCGGACCTGGGCCACGGCGGCGGCCTGGGCGTCGGTGAGCCCCCGGTGCAGCAGCTCGGCCGGGGCGCCCAGCAGGGCCGCCTCGAGGGCGGCCGCCCCGGCACCGAGGGCGTCGGGGCTCGCGGAGGTGTGCTTGCGCAGGGAGCTCGCGGCGGCGCGGACCATGGCCGCGGACAGCTGCCCGGTCACGGCCCCGGTCACCCGGTCCTGCAGCTCGTGGGCCTCGTCGATGACCACGACGTCGTGCTCGGGCAGCACCGTGACGCCCTCGAAGGCGTTGATCGCCAGCAGCGCGTGGTTGGTGATGACCAGGTCGGCCTCGCCGGCGCGCTGCTTGGCCAGCTCGGCGAAGCACTCCTCCACGAGCGGGCAGCCGCGGCCCAGGCACTCCTTGGCGGTGACCGAGACCTGCCGCCAGGCCTTGTCCGTGACCCCGGGCACGACCTCGTCCCGGTCGCCGGTCTCCGTGGACCGGGCCCACTCGCGCAGCCGCTGCACCTCCTGGCCGAGCCGGCCCGCGGCGGGCTCGGCCTCCGCCGGTCCGGGGTGCGGTGCGGCGTCGGGCAGGGCGAACAGGGCTCCGGGCTCGTCCTCGGAGGGGTAGCCGCCCTCGAGCTTGTGCAGGCACGCGTAGTTGCTGCGCCCCTTGAGCAGGGCGACGTCGAGCTCGCGCTCGAGGCGGCCCTCGAGGGCGCTCAGCAGCCGGGGCACGTCCCGGCCCACGATCTGGGCCTGCAGCGCGAGGGTCGCGGTGGCCACGACCACGGGCTTGTCCGCCCGCTGCGCGTGGGCCAGCAGCGGGGCGAGGTAGGCCAGGGACTTGCCCGTGCCGGTGCCGGCCTGCACGAGCAGGTGGCGGCCGCGGTCCAGGGACTCGGCGACCTTGGCCGCCATCAGCCGCTGGCCCTCCCGGACCTGCCCGCCCATGGCGTCCACCGCGGCGTCGAGCAGGTCCAGGGCGTCCTTCGCGCCCGGCAGCGTCTCCGGGCGCTCCGCGGCCGTGCCCGGTGCGGTGCCCGCGGTCGTCGCGGCCACCGGGTCAGGCGCTCTCGGCGCCGAAGGCCGGCGCGTGCTCCGGGACGAACTCCGCGAGCTCGGCCGCGAGCTCGTCGCGGACCTTCACGAGCAGGTGCGTGCCCTCGGCCAGGTGCTCGGTGCGCAGGATCTCCGCGTCCCACTCGTGCAGCCGGCTCACGACGTCGCCCCGCCGGTAGGGCACGACGAGGTCCAGGACCGTCTGCGGGCGCGGGATGGACTCGCTGATCCGCTGCCGCAGCTGCTCGATGCCCTCCCCCGTGCGGGCGGAGACCACGACGACGCTGCGCTCGCGCTGCCGGATCCGCTCGACGACGAACGGGTCGGCGGCGTCGACCTTGTTGAGCACGATGATCTCGGGGATGTTCTGGGCGTCGATGTCGGTGAAGACCTGGCGCACCGCCCGGATCTGCCCCTCGGGGTCGGGGTGGGAGGCGTCGACGACGTGCAGGATCAGGTCGGCGTCGGCGACCTCCTCCAGGGTCGAGCGGAACGCCTCGACGAGCTGCGTGGGCAGCGAGCGCACGAAGCCGACCGTGTCCGAGAGGGTGTAGCCGATGCCGTCCGGGGTCTGGGCCCGGCGCACGGTGGGGTCCAGGGTCGCGAACAGGGCGTTCTCCACGAGCACGCCGGCGTCGGTGAGCCGGTTCAGCAGCGAGGACTTCCCGGCGTTGGTGTACCCGGCGATCGCCACGGAGGGCACCGCGTTGCGGCGGCGGTTGAGCCGCTTGGTCTCGCGGGCCGGCTTCATGGCGGCGATCTCCCGCCGCAGCTTGGCCATCCGGGCGCGGATCCGGCGCCGGTCCAGCTCGATCTTGGTCTCGCCGGGACCGCGGGAGCCGATGCCCTCGCCGGCCGCGGCGCGGCCGCCGGCCTGGCGGGAGAGCGACTCGCCCCATCCGCGCAGGCGCGGGAGCATGTACTCCAGCTGCGCGAGCTCGACCTGGGCCTTGCCCTCCTTCGACTTCGCGTGCTGGGCGAAGATGTCCAGGATCAGGCCGGTGCGGTCGATGACCTTGACCTTCACGACGTCCTCGAGGCCGCGGCGCTGCGAGGGGGCGAGCTCGGAGTCGACGATCACGGTGTCGGCGCCGGTGGCGGCGACGATGTCGCGCAGCTCCCGGGCCTTGCCGGAGCCCAGGTAGGTCGCCGGGTCGGGCTTGAGACGCCGCTGGACGATGCCGTCGAGGACCTCGGAGCCGGCGGTCTCGGCGAGCGCGGCCAGCTCCCGCAGGGAGTTCTCCGCCTCCTCGAGCGTGCCCTCGGTCCACAGGCCGGCGAGCACCACGCGCTCCAGGCGCAGCTGGCGGTACTCGAGCTCGGTGACGTCCTCGAGCTCGGTGGACAGCCCGGCGACGCGGCGCAGCGCGCGCCGCTCCTCGAGGTCCTGCTGCTCGCCGTCGTGCTCGCCGTGCCCGGTGCCGGGCTCGGCGAGCTCGCGGGCGCGGCCGGTGAGCACACCGGTCCCGTCGGTCTCGTCCTCGGCGGTGGGCTCCGCGGCGGCGCCGCGGGCACGGGCGCGGGCGAGGACGCGCTCGACGACGTCCTCGAGCTCCTGCCGGCTGAGCCCCTCGGGGGCGTGCTCCGCGCCGGCGGAGCGGTCGGCAGGGGTGGGGTGGGACTGGGTCATGGTTCCTTTCGGAGGGCTCTGCTGGTGGAAGGGAGTCTAGTCCCCGCCCCGGACACCGGGGCGGGGACGGTGGGGAGGTCGGTAGCATGGGGTGCCATGGCCTCCCCCGACGACCGCCCCGCCCCGCCCGAGCACTACTTCTCGGCGGACCCCTCGACGCCGGAGGCGCGGCGGACGGTGACGGTCCGCCTGCGCGGGCGCGAGGTGGCGCTGCAGACCTCCACCGGGGTCTTCAGCCCGCGAGGCCTCGACAGGGGAACGTCCGTGCTGCTCGAGAATGTTCCCGACCCCGCCGGCCGGGAGCTGCTGGACCTCGGCTGCGGGTGGGGTCCGGTGGCCCTCGCGATGGCCCTCGCGGTTCCGGGGGCCCGGGTGACGGCCGTGGACGTCAACGAGCGCTCCCTCGCCCTCACCCGGGACAACGCCGCGGCCCTGGGGCTGGGCACGGTCGAGGCGCTGCGCCCCCAGGACGTGGACCCGGAGCGGCGCTTCGGCACGATCTGGTCGAACCCCCCGATCCGCATCGGCAAGGACGCGCTGCACGAGCTGCTGCTGCTGTGGCTGCCGCGGCTGGCCCCGGGCGGGACGGCGTGGCTCGTGGTGCAGAAGAACCTCGGGGCCGACTCGCTGCAGAAGTGGCTGTCCGGGGCCCTGGGCGAGGGCTTCGCCGTCGCGCGCGCCACCACGGACAAGGGCTTCCGCGTGCTGCGCGTCGAGCGCCTCCCCTGAGCCGCCCCCGTCCTGCCGGGCCCGGGGCGGCCGCCCCGCCCGGGAAGGGCCCCGGGGCTCAGGCGAAGGTGCCGCGGGCCACGAGTTCGGCGGGACCGGCCAGCACGACGTGCTCGGCCCCGTCCGGGGCGGGCACGAACGTCACCGAGACCGTGCCGCCGGGGACCTCCACCAGCCACTGGTCCGGAGCCCCGGCCCCGCCCCAGAAGCGGGTCGCCGCGGCCGCGGCGCAGGCGCCCGTGCCGCAGGACTGGGTCTCCCCGACCCCGCGCTCGTGCACCCGCATCCGCACGCGGCCCACGCCGTCGTCGTCGCCGTCGCCGGGGACGACGAACTCCACGTTCGTCCCGTCCTCGGGCTCGGGGCGCACCACGGGCGCCGTGGTCAGCTCCAGCTGGTCGAGCTTCTCCCCCTCGGCGAGCGCGACGACGGTGTGGGGGTTGCCCATCCCGATCGACAGTGCCGGGCGCGGGACCTGCAGGCCGCCGGCGCTGACCACGGCGTCGGAGCCGCGGGAGCGGGCGGCCTCGCCGTCGAGGAACGTCCACGGGCCCATGTCCACGGCCCAGCCGGAGCGGGTGCGGCCCACGGTGCGCACGCCCGCCCGGGTGCCGATGCGCAGCACCTCGCCCTCGGGGACCGTCACGAGGCCCTCCTCGACGAGGTGCTGGACGAACACGCGCACCCCGTTGCCGCACATCTCGGCGACCGAGCCGTCGTTGTTGCGGTAGTCCATGAACCACTCGGCGTCCGGGGCGGCGCCGAGCAGCTCCCGGCCCTCCGGCAGGGCCTCGGAGCGCACGGCGCGGATCAGGCCGTCGCCGCCGAGGCCGCGGTGGCGGTCGCAGACCCGGGCCACGAGAGAGGGGTCCAGCTCGAGCTCGGCGCGCGGGTCGGTGACCAGCACGAAGTCGTTGCCGGTGCCGTGGCCCTTGGTGAACGCCCGGCCCGCCAGCTCGCCCCAGCGGGCGTCGGCGGAGGCGGGGGCGGTCGGGGCGGGGGTCGTCCGTGGCGTGGTCACCGGTCCATGATAGCCGGGACCGCTCAGCGCTCCGGCCCGTCCGCCACCAGCCGCACGGCCCGCTCGAGCAGCCCGGGGGCGGCGGGGTCGAGCCAGCGCACGCGCGGGTCGGCGCGGAACCAGGTGCGCTGGCGGCGGGCGAACTGCCGGGTGGCCACGACCGTGGCCTCGGCCGCCTCCGCGGTGCTCGCCCGGCCGTCCACGACGTCGAGGAACTGCCCGTAGCCCAGCGCCCGGGAGGCGGTGCGCCCCTCCCGCAGCCCGCGGGCGGCCAGGCGCCGGACCTCGTCCTCGAGCCCTGCCGCGACCATGGCCTGCACCCGGGCGGCCAGCCGGTCGTGGAGGACCGTGCGCTCGGTGTCGAGGCCGATCTGGACGGTCGGTTCGAGGTGCTCCCGCCGCGGCATGAACGCGGTGAAGGGCCGGCCGGTGAGCTCCCACACCTCCAGGGCGCGCACGACCCGCCGGTCGTCGCGGATCCGGGCGGCCGAGTCCGGGTCCACCTGCCGCAGCCGCTCGCGCAGGGGGCCGGGGCCGCGCTCGGCGAGCTCCTGCTCGAGGCGGGCCCGCACCCGCGGGTCGGTGCCGGGCAGCTCGAGGACGTCGAGGGCGGCGCGCACGTAGAGCCCGGAGCCGCCGACGAGCACGGGCACCGCCCCGCGGGCCCGGATCCCGGCGATCGTCGCGCGCGCGGCGCGCTGGAAGTCCGCGACGGAGGCCTCCTCGGTGACGTCGAGGACGTCCAGGAGGTGGTGGGCGACCCCGTGCCGCTCGGCCGGCGGGATCTTCGCGGTGCCGATGTCCATGCCGCGGTAGAGCTGCATGGCGTCGGCGTTGACGACCTCCCCGCCCAGCGCGCGGGCCAGGTCGACGCCGAGCGCGGACTTGCCGGTGCCCGTGGGGCCGACGACGGCGACGACCGGCGGCCGGGCGCTCACGGGGCGCTCACCGTCCGGGCAGGGCCGGCATGCCGAGCCCCACCCTGCCCCGCCCGCCCGCGCCGGGACCGGCGGACACGCCGCAGGACTCGGCCCGGCGGCGGTCCCAGGCGTCCCCGGCGCGGGAGCGGCGCAGGGCGTAGTCGCCGGGACCGGCCGGGTCGGCCACGAGGTGGAAGGCCGCGGCCCCGGTCACGGGCACGGTCACGAGGTCGCCCGGGCGCGGGGCCTCGGCCCCCTCGGGCACGGAGAAGTGCACGAGGCGCTGGTCGCGGGCCCGGCCGGAGAGCCGGTGGGTGCGCTCGGCCTTGCGCCCGGCCTCGGCGGTGACGAGCAGCTCGACCCGGCGCCCCACGAGCCGGCGGTTCTCCTCGGCGGCGATCCGGTCCTGCAGGGCGGTCAGGCGCTCGTAGCGCTCCTGGACGACCTCCTTGGGCACCTGGTCGGGCATCTGCGCCGCGGGCGTGCCCGGGCGGATCGAGTACTGGAAGGTGAAGGCCGAGGAGAAGCGGGAGGCCTCGACGACCTCGAGCGTCGCCCGGAAGTCCTCCTCGGTCTCCCCGGGGAAGCCCACGATGATGTCGGTGGTGATCGCCGCGTCCGGGATGCGCTCGCGGACCCGCTCGAGGATGCCCAGGAACCGCTTGGACCGGTAGGACCGGCGCATGGCCCTGAGCACCCGGTCCGAGCCCGACTGGAGGGGCATGTGCAGCTGCGGCATGACGTTGGGGGTCTCGGCCATCGCGTCGATGACGTCGTCGGTGAACGCGGCCGGGTGCGGGCTCGTGAAGCGCACCCGCTCGAGGCCCTCGATCTGCCCGCACGCGCGCAGCAGCTTCGCGAACGCCCCGCGGTCGCCGAACTCCACGCCGTAGGAGTTCACGTTCTGGCCCAGGAGGGTGACCTCCACGGCGCCGTCGTCGACGAGGGCCTGAACCTCGGCGAGGATCTCGCCCGGCCGGCGGTCGCGCTCCTTGCCGCGCAGGGACGGGACGATGCAGAACGTGCAGGTGTTGTTGCAGCCCACGGAGATCGAGACCCACCCCGAGTAGGCGCTCTCGCGCTTGGTCGGCAGCGTCGAGGGGAAGACCTCGAGGGCGTCGAGCAGCTCGACCTGGGCCTCGGCGTTGTGCCGGGCGCGCTCGAGCAGCGCGGGCAGGGACCCGATGTTGTGCGTGCCGAAGACGACGTCGACCCACGGGGCCTTCTCCAGGATCGTGTCCTGGTCCTTCTGCGCGAGGCACCCGCCCACGGCGATCTGCATCCGCTCGTTGCGCCGCTTCGCGGGCACGAGCCGGCCGAGGTTGCCGTAGAGCTTGTTGTCGGCGTTCTCGCGCACCGCGCAGGTGTTGAAGACCACCAGGTCGGGCTCCGCGTCCCCGGCGGGGACCCAGCCGGAGGCCTCGAGCAGCCCGGTGATCCGCTCGGAGTCGTGGACGTTCATCTGGCAGCCGAAGGTGCGCACCTCGTAGGTGCGCGGGGCGTCGGCGGCGTGCGGTGCGGGTGCGGCGGGGGTCGAGATCACCGATCGATTGTACGGCCCCGGGCCGGTCCCCGTCCCGTCCCCTGCTCCCGGGCCCGGCGGTCCAGGCGGGCCGCGAGGGCGGGCAGCTGGGCCGCGGTCTCCCGGGCCCCCCACCCGGCGAGCGCGCGGGCGCGGTCGGGGGCGGCGCACAGCCCGAGGCCGGTGAGCACCGCGTGGGCGCCGCCGAGGGCCACCAGGCGCGGCCACCGCGGCTCGGCCGCGAGGGCGTGCAGCCCCGGTCCGCCGCCGCGGAGGAACTCGGCCAGCAGCTCCTCCCCCGTGGCCCGGTCCCACAGGACGGGCTGCTCGGCGAGCGGCCAGCCGCCGCGCACGGCGGCCGCGGCGAGCGCCGGGTGGTGGTGGGCGGTGCCCTCGAGGTCGATGAAGCGCGGGCCCGCGGGGCCGAGCAGCACGTTGGCCGGGGAGTGGTCGCCGGTGCTCACGCACGAGTGCGGGCCCCGGCGCAGCAGCGCGGGCAGCTCCGCCAGCTCCGCGTGCACCGCCGCGCTCTGCGCGGGGGACGCCCCGGCCAGGAGCCGCTCCAGGCCGCGGTCGGCCAGGCCCGGCGACGGCAGGCGCCCGGGGTCGCGGGCCTCCGGGTCGGCGGCGGCGAGCCGGGCGGCGAGCTCGGCGGCGCGGGCGGGGTCGGGGCGGGCCTGGGCGCCGAGTGCGCGGGCCCACGCGCGCAGGGCCGCGGGGACAGCGGGCCCGGGCGGGGCGGCGCGCAGGAGGGAGCCGAGGTCGGGGAGGAGGCCGAGGTCCTCGACCAGGACGAGCCGGTGCTCGTCGCACCAGGCGGCCACCGCAGGGGCCGCCTCGATCAGTCCCGCACCCGCCCGCTCCCGCAGGTAGCCGAAGCCGCCGGCGTTGCGGGCGCCGTCGCGCCGCGGGAAGTGCTTCGCCAGCAGCGCCGGGGCGCCGGGCGGGCGGAGGACCCGGTGCAGCACGGACCGGCCCGAGGACCCGGGCAGGGGCTCCAGGCGCACCGGCTCCCCCAGCAGGCCCGCGGCGCAGGCGGTCAGCCGCTCCCGGCGGGCCCGGACCCGGGTGCTCACGGGCTCCCGGGCCACGGCTCCTCGAGGTCCTCGGCGGAGGCCTCCCGGGCCGCCAGCTCCTCCTTGACCACGGCGAAGGCGGTGCCGGGCGGGTAGCCCTTGCGCCCGAGCATCCCGACGAGCCGGCGCACGACCCGGTCCCGCTCGGCGCGGTCGGCCAGGTCGGCCCCGGCGGGCAGCTTCCGGCGCACGAGCTCCGCGGCGTCGGCGCGCTCGTCGTCGTCGGTGCGCTGCGCGAGCGCCTGCTCGGCGACGTCCCCGTCGACGCCGCGGGCGGAGAGCTCGCGGCGGATGGCGGATCGGGAGAGCTTGCGGGTGCTGGCGCGGGACCGGACGTAGACCTCGGCGAACTGGGCGTCGTCGACGAGCTCGACCTCCTCGAAGCGGTCGAGGACGGCACGGGCGATCTCCTCGGGGACGCCGCGGTCGGCGAGCTTGTCCTCGAGCTGCCTGCGGCTCCTGGGCCCGGCGGTGAGCTGGCGCAGCACGATCGCCCGCGCCACCTCCCGGGGGTCCGGCTCCGGGTCGGCGGCCACGGACGACGCCGCCGCCGGCCCCGCCGGCCCGCGGGAGCGGGCGGCGGAGCGGCGACGGCGGCGTGCGTAGGGGCTCTCGCTCACGGCACTCAGAACGCCGGGCCGGGCACCTCGGCGGCGAGGCCAGCCGGCAGGGCGGTCTCCGTCTCGTCCTCGGCGGCGGCCTCCTCCTCGACGACGATCCCGAGCTTGACCAGGATGCGCCGCTCGATCTCCTCGGCGAGCTCCGGGTTGTCCTTGAGGAACCGGCGGGCGTTCTCCTTGCCCTGGCCCAGCTGGTCGCCCTCGTAGGTGAACCACGCGCCGGACTTCTTCACGATCCCGTGCTCCACGCCCATGTCGATGAGCCCGCCCTCGGTGGAGATGCCCTCGCCGTAGAGGATGTCGAACTCGGCCTGCTTGAAGGGCGGGGCCATCTTGTTCTTGACGATCTTGGCGCGGGTGCGGTTGCCCACCGGGTTGGCCCCGTCCTTGAGCGTCTCGATCCGGCGCACGTCCACGCGCACCGAGGCGTAGAACTTCAGCGCCTTGCCGCCCGTGGTGGTCTCCGGGCTGCCGAAGAACACGCCGATCTTCTCGCGCAGCTGGTTGATGAAGATCGCCGTGGTGTTCGAGTGGGAGAGCCGGCCGGTGATCTTGCGCAGCGCCTGGCTCATGAGCCGGGCCTGCAGGCCGACGTGGCTGTCGCCCATCTCGCCCTCGATCTCGGCCTTCGGCACGAGTGCTGCGACCGAGTCGATGACGATGATGTCGATGGAGCCCGAGCCGACGAGCATGTCCATGATCTCGAGGGCCTGCTCGCCGGTGTCCGGCTGGGAGACGAGCAGGTTGTCGGTGTCCACCCCGAGCTTCTCGGCGTAGGAGGGGTCGAGCGCGTGCTCGGCGTCGATGAAGGCGGCGATGCCGCCGGCCTTCTGGACGTTGGCCACCGCGTGGAGGGCGACCGTGGTCTTGCCGGAGGACTCCGGGCCGTAGATCTCCACGACGCGCCCGCGCGGGAACCCGCCGATGCCGAGCGCGACGTCGAGGGCGATGGAACCGGTGGGCACCGTCTCGATCTTGCTCGCCGGGCGGTCGCCCAGGCGCATGACCGAGCCCTTGCCGTAGTTCTTGTCGATCTGGGCGAGGACCGTCTCGAGGGCCTTCTCCCGGTCGGAGCCGAACTGCTGCTCCGTGCTCTGCGTCCTGGCCTTGCCTGCCATGATCTCCACCTCGTGTCGTTCGGGGCCCCGCGGTGCGGTGTCGGGACCGGGTGCTGCTGGGGTCGTCCTGCTGGGTTCGGGCTCCACGGTACCGGGGCGGGCCGACACCGTAAGGCCCTCCGCGGGCCCTGGGGACGGGGACGGGACCGGCCTCCGGCGCTCGGCCCGGACGCGGCCTCCCGCACCGCAGGGTCGAATATACCTTCGAACGGCGCGCGGGTCCACGGCCGCGCCGGGGGCTCAGCCGCGGGGCGGCCGGTCCTCGCCCCACCACCGCGCCTCGGGGACGTCCTGGGCGCGGCAGACGGCGAACCAGACCTGCTTGGGGTCCACGCCGTCCTCGAGGGCCTCGGCGGCGCTGCGCTGGCCCAGCTCGCCGAGCACGAGGTCGCGGGCGAGGACCTTGCTGTAGCCCGGGCCGAACTCGTCGGCCATCAGCTGCCAGAAGCTGCTCAGGCGCACGGGGGACTCCTTCGTCGTGGGGAACGGCCGTTCCCGATGGTGCCACGGGACCGCGTCACGGGTCGGCGGCCCGGCCCCGGCCCGGGCCGGCGGGCGGCACCGCCGTCCGGCGCCGCGGACGGCGCAGGGCCCGCCGGTCCTGCGACCGGCGGGCCCTGCGGCACGGTGGGGAGGACGGCTCCGCCGTCCCCGGGATCAGCGGGCGCCGGCCGCGGCGGCCTCGCCGCCGCTGACCCGGCCGAACTCCCGCGAGTACTGCTCGGTGAGGTCGCTGGGGACCGTGTCCGGGACCAGCAGGCCCTCGGCGTGGGCGAGACGGTCCGCGACCTCCCGCAGCATCTGGGACAGGGGGATGTCCAGAGCGGCGCAGATCGAGGCGAGCAGCTCGGAGGACGCCTCCTTCTGCCCGCGCTCGACCTCGCTGAGGTAGCCGAGGGAGACGCGGGCGCTGTGGGAGACCTCGCGCAGGGTGCGTCCCTGCCGCTGGCGCACGCTGCGCAGCACCTCGCCGATCTCCTGGCGCAACACACCCATCTTCATGTCCTTCGTCTCGGTCCGGTCGTCGTGGTCCGCTCCCACGTCCATCCAACGGACGACGCCATTGACGGACACGGGCTGCTTCGTCATCTGAATCGCTTGTCTCCTCGTGCTCTGCGACGTGCCCGCCGCCTGGTCCGGAGCCTCCGCCGGTCGCGACCGGCACCCGGCGCTGCTCCGTCCGGCCCGACGCGGGCCTGCACTGTTTGCTAACCCCGCTGATGGTTCCATTCTTCCCCCCCGGGACGGCTTTTTTCCTTGGAGTTGGCTGTGAGGGCACCGGTCAGCAAGCGCAGGGCCTGCGCGACGGTGGCCGTGCGGATCGCGGCGCGGTCCCCGGACAGGCGCAGCTCGTGCACCGCCCGCCCGCCCGGGCCGGCGAGGCCGACGTAGACGGTGCCCACGGGGCGGCCGTCGTGGGCCTCGGGGCCGGCGACGCCCGTGGTGGACACGCCCCAGTCCGTGCCCAGACGGCGGCGGACCCCCTCGGCCATGGCGGTGGCGACCTCGGGGTCCACGGACCCGCGGGCGGCGAGGAGCTCGGCCGGGACGCCGAGGACCTCGGCCTTGACGCGGTTCGAGTACGAGACGACCGCGCCCTCGAAGCACGCCGAGGCCCCGGGGACGTCGACCACGGCGGCGGCGAGGGCCCCGCCCGTGAGGGACTCGGCGGTGGCCAGGGTCAGCCCCTGCCGCACCGCCTCGGCCACCAGTGCCCCGGCCGGGATGTCCGGCCGGGCGGGGGCGGTCACGGTGCTCCCCGGCCGGCGAGGGCGTCGCGGCGCAGCTGCAGGGCCTTGACCACGTAGTCGACGCCGGTGACGACCGTGACCACGAGCGCGGCGGCCATCGCGGTCCAGCCCAGCCAGGGCCACCAGCCGCCGACCAGGGGCACGAGCGGCAGCAGCAGCAGGAGGAGGGCGACGGTCTGCAGGACGGTCTTGAGCTTCCCGCCCTTGGACGCGGCCATCACCCCGTAGCGGATCACGACGAAGCGCAGCACGGTGATCCCCCACTCGCGCACGAGGATCACGATCGTCACCCACCACCACAGCTCCCCCAGCATCGACAGGACCACGAACGCCGCACCGGTGAGCAGCTTGTCCGCGATGGGGTCGGCGATCTTGCCGAACGAGGTGATCAGCCCGCGGGCCCGGGCGATGTCGCCGTCGAGCTTGTCGGTGATCATGGCGGCGGCGAACACCCCGAAGGCCGCCCACCGCATGCCCAGCCCGTCCTCGCCCCAGGGCCCGCCGGCCCACAGGAACCACACGAACAGGGGCACGAGCAGGATCCGCAGGGCGGTCAGCGCGTTGGGCAGGTTGAGGTTGGAGGGCCGGTGCTGGTCCTGCGCGGGGCTCATCGGGGCCGCCTTCCTGGGTCGTCGTCGGATCGGGGCTCAGCGGCCGGTGAGCTGCCAGGCGTCCTCGGAGCCCTCGGCGTCGGCGCCGTCGTGGTACTCCGGGGCGGGCTGGGCGAGGGAGGCCTCGACGGGGTCCTCGCCGTAGTCCACGGACCCGCCGGACGGGGCGGCCGGCGCAGGCGGGTCCTCGCCGCGGATCACCGCGAGGGTCGCGGCGAGGTCGTCGGGCTTCACGAGCACGTCGCGGGCCTTGGAGCCCTCGGAGGGCCCGACGACGCCGCGGGACTCGAGCAGGTCCATCAGCCGCCCCGCCTTGGCGAAGCCCACGCGCAGCTTGCGCTGGAGCATCGAGGTCGAGCCGAACTGGGTGGTGACCACCAGCTCGGTGGCCTGCAGCAGCACGTCGAGGTCGTCGCCGATGTCCTCGTCGATGGTCTTCTTCGGCGCCTCCTGCACCACGTCCTCGCGGTAGCGGGCGGCCATCTGGCCCTTGACGTGGTCGACGACCTCGTGGATCTCCGACTCGGAGACCCAGGCGCCCTGCACGCGCATCGGCTTGGAGGCGCCCATGGGCAGGAACAGGGCGTCGCCCTGGCCGATGAGCTTCTCGGCCCCCGGCTGGTCCAGGACCACGCGGGAGTCCGTGACCGAGGACGTCGCGAAGGCCATGCGGGAGGGCACGTTCGCCTTGATCAGGCCGGTGACGACGTCGACCGAGGGGCGCTGGGTCGCGAGCACCAGGTGGATCCCGGCCGCGCGCGCCAGCTGGGTGATGCGCACGATCGCGTCCTCGACGTCGCGCGGGGCGACCATCATGAGGTCGGCCAGCTCGTCGACGATCACGAGCAGGTACGGGTAGGGCCGGATGACCCGCTTCGAGCCCGGCTCCGGCTGGACCTTGCCGTTGCGCACGGCCTTGTTGAAGTCGTCGATGTGCTTGTAGCCGTAGTGCGAGAGGTCGTCGTAGCGGGCGTCCATCTCCCGCACGACCCACTGCAGGGCCTCGGCGGCCTTCTTGGGGTTCGTGATGATCGGGGTGATCAGGTGCGGGACGCCCTCGTAGGCGGTCAGCTCCACCCGCTTGGGGTCGACCATGACCATCCGGACCTCGTCCGGGGTCGCGCGCATCAGCAGCGAGACGATCATGGAGTTCACGAAGCTGGACTTGCCGGCCCCGGTGGCGCCGGCGACGAGCAGGTGCGGCATCTTGGCGAGGTTCGCCACGACGTAGCCGCCCTCGACGTCCTTGCCCACGCCCATGACCATCGGGTGGTCGGTCTTGCGGGCGTTGTGCGAGCGCAGGACGTCGCCCAGGGAGACCGTCTCGCGGTCGGTGTTGGGGATCTCGATGCCGATCGCGGACTTGCCCGGGATCGGCGAGAGGATCCGCACGTCGGCGGAGGCCACCGCGTAGGCGATGTTCTTCGACAGCGCGGTGACGCGCTCGACCTTGGTGCCGGAGCCCAGCTCGATCTCGTACCGGGTGACCGTGGGGCCGCGGGAGAAGCCGGTGACCTCGGCGTCGACGTTGAACTGCTCCAGCACGCTGGTCAGCGCCGCGACGACGGCGTCGTTGGCCTCGGAGCGCTCCTTGGCCGGCGGGCCCTGCACGAGGGAGGCGGCGGCGGGCAGGGAGTAGGCGACGTCCCCGTCGAGCTGCAGCTGCTCGGAGCGGGCCGGGATCGGGGCCTCGGGGGTGTGGGTGCGGGCGGCGACGGCCGTCGACCCGGTCGAGGGGGCGGCGGGCGCGGCGACGTCCTCGAGGGCCGGTGAGCCCGAGCCCGCGGCGGTGTCCTGCGCGGTCGCCCCGGGCGTCCCGGGGCCGGCGGGCTCCTCGCGGGTCCCGAGGCCCTGGTAGCGGCGCAGCTGCTGGGCGGCGAGCTCGTCGCGGGTCGGGCGCCTCTCCCCCGGACGCAGCCCGGCCTCGGCCGCCTCGGCCGGGCCGGCGGCCGGGGTCGCGGCCGCCTTCCGGGCCCGGGTCCCGGGGGCCGGGCGGTCCCCGGAGTCGACGTCGAAGACGCGGGTGCGGCCCTGCTCGTCGACGGCCTGACCGTCCTCGACGACGGCGCGCTCGAAGGCCTCGTCGCCGCGGTAGCCGTCCAGGGCGCGCTGCCGCTCGGCCTCGGCCTCCTTCCTGCGCTCGCGGCGCTTCTGCCGGCGGGTGGGCTCGGGCGCGCCGTGGTGGCGCTCGAGGTAGGAGCGGTCGTGGGCGTCGGCGGCGAGGTCGGTGGCGGAGACCGGCCCGTCCTGGCCCATCAGGCGCCAGTAGGCCTGCGTGAGCCGCGGCACGATGAGGTTCACGGGGGTCGCGGTGACCACCAGCACGGACAGCGCCAGCACGGCCGCGAACACGGCGCCGGCCCCGAACGGGGTGACGAGGGCGCTGAGGGGGTCGGCCGCCAGGAAGCCGACGGTGCCGCCGGCGGCGCTGATCGCCTCGTGGCCGCGGCTCATCGGCGGGCGCCCGCCCAGCAGGTGCGACAGCCCGGCGCAGGCGACGACCGCGGCGGCGAGGCCGATCGCGATCCGGTTGTTGGCCGCGGTCTCCTCCGGGTGGCGGAAGCGGCGCAGGGCGAAGCCCGTCAGGGGCAGGGGCAGGAGCACGGCGGTCCAGCCGAAGCTGCCGGCGGCCACGGCGTGGACCGTCTCGGCGGGCACGGACAACCACGCCGCGCCGGCCCCGCGCAGGTTCCACCACTCGACGGCGGCCACGAGCAGCCCGAGCAGCAGCAGCAGCAGCGCCCCGCCGTCGCGGGTGCGCTCGGGGGGCACCCCGGTGCGGGGCGTGCCCATCCGCCGCACCGCCCCGCCCACGAGGCGGGCCACGCCGTTCCAGGCCCCGGCGACCACGCGCGCGCACCACAGCAGGGCGGCGCCCAGCGCGCGCGCCGGGCCCGACCCCGGCGCGGGGGCCGGGGTGCGCGCGGAGGAGCCGCGGGCCCGCGAGGAGCGGGCGGGGCCGCGGGAGGACCCCGACGAGCGGGCGGACGAGGAGGAGCTCTTGCCGCGCGACGTCGAGGTGCCCTTGCGGGCGGGGGAAGTACGGGTCGCCATGCCTCCCAGGGTAGACCACGGCCCCCTGCCGTCCGGGTCGCACCGCGGGCGGGAGGGGGCCGTCGCCGGCCGCCGGAGGGCTCAGACCTCGATGACGACGGGCACGATCATCGGCTTGCGCCGCAGCTTGCGGGAGACCCAGGCCCCGATCGTGCGGCGCACCACCTGCTGGAGCTGCTGGGTGGTGTGGTTCTTGCCGGTGTGGGAGAGCGCGTCCTCGAGGGCCGCGGCGATCTTCACCTTGATGTCGTCGAAGACCCGGTCGTCCTCGGCCACGCCGCGGGCGTGGACGTCGGGGCCGGTGACGACCTTGCCGGTGTCCCGGTTGACGACCGTGATGACGGAGATGAACCCCTCCTCCGAGAGGATCAGCCGGTCCTTGAGGTCGGCGTCGGTGATCTCCCCCACCGAGGACCCGTCCACGTAGACGTCGCCGCACTCGACCTGCCCGGTGACCCGGACCTGCCCGCCGGCCATGTCGACGACCGTGCCGTTGACCGCGTACAGCACGTGGTCGGTGGGCACGCCGGTCTCCTCGGCGAGCTTGCCGTTGGCGATCAGGTGGCGCACCTCGCCGTGGACGGGCATGACGTACTCGGGCTCGACGATGTTGTAGCAGTACAGCAGCTCGCCGGCGGCGGCGTGGCCGGAGACGTGCACCTTGGCGTTGCTCTTGTGCACGACGTGGGCGCCCAGGCGCATGAGCCCGTTGATGATCCGGAACACGGAGTTCTCGTTGCCGGGGATCAGCGACGACGCGAGGATCACGGTGTCGCCCTCGTCGAGCTGGACCTTGTGGTCGCCGTTGGCCATCCGGGACAGGGCGGCCATCGGCTCGCCCTGGGAGCCGGTGCACATGATGACGACCTTGGAGTCGGGGTGGTCGTCGAGGCGCTTCTGGTCGATCAGGGTGTTCGGCGGGACCTCGAGGTAGCCCAGCTTCTCGGCGATGGTCATGTTGCGGATCATCGACCGGCCCATGAACACGACCTTGCGCCCGTGCTCGGCGGCGGCGTCGAGGACCTGCTGCACGCGGTGGACGTGGGAGGAGAACGAGGCCACGACCACGCGCTTGGGGGCGCGGCCGATGACGTCGGCAAGCACCGGGCCGATGTGCTTCTCCGTGGGGGTGAAGCCGGGGACCTCGGCGTTGGTGGAGTCGGTGAGGAACAGGTCCACGCCCTCCTCGCCCAGCCGGGCGAAGTGGCGCAGGTCCGTGATCCGCCCGTCCAGGGGCAGCTGGTCCATCTTGAAGTCGCCGGTGTGCAGCACCGTGCCGGCCTTCGTGCGCAGGAACACGGCCAGGGCGTCCGGGATGGAGTGGTTCACGGCGACGAACTCGCACTCGAACTCGCCCAGGTGCTCCACCTGCCCCTCGCGCACCGCCATGGTGTAGGGCTTGATGCGGTGCTCCTGCAGCTTCGCCTCGATCAGCGCGAGGGTCAGCTGGGAGCCGATCACGGGGATGTCGGGGCGGCGCTTGAGCAGGTACGGCACCGCGCCGATGTGGTCCTCGTGGCCGTGGGTCAGGACCACGGCGACGACGTCGTCGAGCCGGTCGACGATGTGGTTGAGGTCGGGCAGGATCAGGTCGACGCCGGGCTGGGTCTCCTCGGGGAAGAGGACGCCGCAGTCGACCACGAGCAGCTGCCCGTTGATCTCGAACACGGTCATGTTCCGCCCCACCTCGCCCAGCCCGCCCAGCGGGACGACGCGCAGGACGTCCTTGCCGAGCGCGGGGGGCGTGGAGAGGTCGGCGGTGAATCGGGTCATGAGACCCCTTTCGTTCAGTCGATGGTCTCGAGAAGGGTGCCGGCGAGGACGGAGCCCTCGAGGTCCGCGCGGACCAGGGCGGCCTCGGCCGGCGTGAGGGGCACGTGCGGCAGGCGCACGGTGGGGTGCGGCAGGCGGCCCTGCCACGAGAGGATCGTCTTGGCGGCCACGGCGCCGGGAGCCCGGGTCATGGTCGCGCGGACCACGGGCTCGAGCTCGAAGTTGATCCGGCGGGCGGTCGCCAGGTCGCCGGCGCGCACCGCGTCGACGAGCTCGCGGTAGCGGGCGGTGGCCACGTGCGTGGTGACGCCGATCAGCCCGGCGGCGCCGATCGCCATCCAGGGCAGGGTCAGGCCGTCGTCGCCGGAGTAGTAGAGCAGGTCGGTCTCGGCCAGCACCCGGGTGGCGGCGAACAGGTCCGCCTTGGCGTCCTTGACGGCCACGATGTTGGGGTGGGCGGCCAGGGAGATCAGGGTCTCCGGCTCGAGGGGGATGCCGGTGCGGCCGGGGATGTCGTAGAGCATGATGGGCAGGTCCACGGAGTCCGCGAGGCTGCGGAAGTGGGCCTCCACACCGGCCTGGGTGGGCTTGTTGTAGTACGGGGTGACGATGAGCAGCCCGTCCATGCCGATCTTCTGGGCCTCCCGGGACAGGTGGCGGGAGTGCTCGGTGTCGTTGGAGCCGGTGCCGGCCAGCAGGGGCACGCGCCCGCCGAGGGCGTCCTTGACGGCCCGGAAGACCGAGAGGTTCTCCTCGTCGGTCATCGTGGAGTACTCCCCGGTGGTGCCGCAGACCACGAGCCCGTCGCAGCCGTCGTCGACCAGCTGCTGCGCGACGGCGACGGTGCCGTCGAGGTCCACGGAGCCGTCCTCGGCGAAGACGGTGATCATGGCCGTGAGCAGGGTCCCGAACAGGGGCCGGTCCTCGGCCGCGGGGCGGTCGGTGCGCGGGGTCTCCGGTGAAGCAGTCATGGGTGCCAGCGTACCGCTTCGGCGCGGGCCCCCGCGCCGCGGCGGGGGCGGGCGGGCGCCGCGGGGGTGCCGGTGGGGGCCACGGGCTCAGCCCGCCGGGCCGGCCGGGCCGGCGGGCTCGACGTTGCGGGCGGGCCGGCCCCGGGACAGGGCCACGGCGTCGCGCATGGCCGAGCGGGCGCGGGTGCGGTCCCCCGCGGCGGCGTAGGCCAGGGAGAGCCGGTACCAGCTGCGCCAGTCCCCCGGGGCGGCCTCGGCGCGGGCCCGCTCCTCGGCGAACCGGGCGTCGGCGGCGCCGCGCTCGATGCGGCCGCCGGGGGTGCGGGGCAGGTCGTCGGCGGGCAGCCCGCCCTCGGCCTCGAGGGCGCGGGCCAGGCGCTCGGTGCGCACGCCGAAGGCGATCTCGCGCACCATCGCCCACGCGCCGACGGCGGGCAGGGCGATCAGGGCCAGGCCGAAGCCGGTGGCGATCCAGCCCCCGGCGCCCAGCAGCAGCACCGCCCGGTGCAGGCTCAGCCCCAGGTAGACCACGAGCAGGGCGACCATGGCGCCCGCGAGCAGGCGGTCGCGGCCGCCGGCCTCGAGCAGCGTGAAGACCCCGGCGAAGGCCAGGACCGCGAGCAGCCACAGCTTGGACCCGCCGGGGATCGGGAGCAGCCACAGCGTCAGCAGGGCGGCGGCGAGCAGGGCCCAGCCCCAGGTGCGCACCGAGCTCACGGGGTCACAGCCCCAGGTCGAGGTAGCCCTCGAGCCCGTGGGTGAGCCCGGGACGGGAGCCGACCTCGCGCACGGCGAGGACCACGCCGGTCATGAAGGAGATCCGGTCGAAGGAGTCGTGGCGGATCGTCAGCTGCTCGCCGGTGCCGCCGAGCAGGGTCTCCTGGTGGGCGACCAGCCCGCGCAGCCGCACCGAGTGCACGTGCACGTCCTCGACCACGGCCCCGCGGGCCCCGTGCGGGTCCTGCTGGGTGGCGTCCGGGGACGGGGCCACCCCGGCCTCGCGGCGGGCGCGCCCGACCAGGGCCGCGGTGCGCGCGGCCGTGCCCGAGGGGGCGTCGACCTTGTCCGGGTGGTGCAGCTCGACGATCTCGACCGACTCGAAGAAGCGGGCGGCGAGGGCGGAGAAGCGCATGGCCAGGACCGCGCCGATGGAGAAGTTGGGGGCGATCAGCACGCCGGTGCCGGGGTGGCGCTCCAGCAGCGCGCGCAGCCGGTCGAGGGACTCCTCGTCCCAGCCCGTGGTGCCCACGACGGCGTGGATGCCGTGCTCGACGGCGAAGCGCACGTTGGCCTCGGTGGCCGAGGGCACGGTGAGGTCGACGACGACCTGCGCGCCGGCGGCCACGAGAGCCTCGAGGGAGTCCTCCGAGCCGAGCTCCGCGACCAGCTGCAGGCCCTCGGCGCGGCGCACGGCCTGCACGGCCTCGCTGCCCATCCGGCCGCGGGCGCCGAGCACGGCCACGCGCAGGTCGGCGGGGTCCTCCGGGGAGCCGGCGGGTCCGGGGGGCGGCGGGACGGGTGCGGTGCGCTCGGTCATGGTCCCCACTCTAGACGGTGCTCACGGGCGCGCCGGCGCCACGACGGTGGTGACCACGGGGCCCTCGGCCAGCTCGGCGGCGAGCTCGCGGACCTGCTCGGCGGTGACGGCGCGCACGCGCCGCAGCGACTCGTCGAGGTCCAGGAACTCCCCCGCCTTCAGCTCGGCCGAGCCCAGCCGCGACATCCGCGAGCCGGTGTCCTCCAGCGCCAGGACCGTGCCGCCGCCGAGCTGGCCGACGACCTTGCGCAGCTCCTCGGGGGCCGGCCCGTGCGCGGCGAGCTTCTCGAGCTCGCCCGTCATCAGCGCCACGACCTCGCCCGTGCGGGCGGGCAGGCACCCGGCGTACATGCCGAAGTAGCCCGCGTCGGAGTAGGCCCCGGAGAAGGAGAAGGTGCTGTAGGCCAGTCCGCGCCGCTCCCGGATCTCCTGGAACAGCCGGGAGGACATCCCCCCGCCCAGGGCGGCGTTGAGCACGGTCATCGCGAAGCGCCGGTCGTCGCCGGCGACGATCCCGGGCCGGCCCACGACGACGTTGGCCTGCTCGACGGGCCGGTCCAGGACGTGCTCGCCCCAGGCCGGGGCCAGCGGCGCCGGGGTGCGCTCGCGCCGGGGCACGGGCGCGGCCGGGCGGGAGGGGTCCCAGCCGGCGCGCTCGAGGGCCTCGGCCACGAGCGCCACGACCACCTCGTGCTCGAGCCCGCCGGCCGCCGTCACCACGAGGGCCTCGGGCCGGTAGTGGCGCCGGTAGTGCTCGACGACGGCGTCGCGGGGCACGGCGAGGATCTCCTCGGGGGTCCCGCCGATGGGCCGGCCCAGCGGGTGCTCCCCCAGCACGCGCTGGGTGAACTCCTCGAAGGCGACGTCCTCGGGGTCGTCCTTGTCCATCGCCAGCTCCTCCAGGATCACCCCGCGCTCGCGCTCGAGCTCCTCGGGGTCGAGCACGGCGGAGGCGACCATGTCGGTGATGACGTCGACCGCCATCGGCAGGTCCTCGGCGAGCACGCGGGCGTAGTAGCACGTGTGCTCCTTGGCGGTGGCCGCGTTGGACTCCCCGCCGACCTCGTCGAAGGCCTCGGCGATCTGCAGGGCCGAGCGGCGGGCGGTGCCCTTGAACAGCAGGTGCTCGAGGAAGTGCGTCGAGCCCAGGCGGCCGGGCTGCTCGTCGCGCGAGCCCACGCCCACCCAGAAGCCGACGGTCACCGCCCGCTGGCCGGGCATCCGCTCGGTGAGCACGCGGGTCCCGCACGGCAGCACCGTGCGCCGGACGGCGCTGCCGCCCTCCCCCTCGTGCAGGGTGTGGGTGAATCCGGTGGGGGGAACCGCCGAGAGGCGGGCGCCCGGCCCGGGGGTGGACCCCGGGGCGCGGCCGCCCGCCTCCAGCGGCAGCTCGACTGCCGTCATGCGGGAGATCTGCTCCTGTGCTCGTCCGGCAGCCGGAGGCTGCGCGGTGCTGCGGTGGTGGGCTCGGCCCGGGCGGGTGCCCGGGGCGGGCTCAGTCCTGGTCGGCGGGCTCGGCCTCGGCGGCCTCCCCCGGCTCCTCGGCCACGACGGGGGCGAGGGAGAGCTTGCCGCGGTCGTCGACCTTGGTGATCTCCACCTGGACCTTCTGGCCCACGCCGAGGACGTCCTCGACGTCGGTGACGCGCTTGCCCTCGTTGAGCTTGCGCAGCTCCGAGATGTGCAGCAGCCCGTCCTTGCCCGGGGTCAGCGACACGAACGCGCCGAAGGCGGTGGTCTTGACCACGGTGCCCAGGTAGCGCTCGCCGACCTCGGGGACCTGCGGGTTGGCGATCGCGTTGATCGCCGCCCGGGCCGCCTCGGCGGAGGGGCCGTCGGTCGCGCCGATGTAGACGGTGCCGTCGTCCTCGATGGAGATGTCGGTGCCGGTGTCCTCCTGGATCTGGTTGATCATCTTGCCCTTGGGGCCGATGACCTCGCCGATCTTGGAGACGGGCACGGTCACGGAGATCACGCGCGGGGCGAACTCGCTCATCTCGTCGGGCTCGCTGATCGCGCCGGTCATCACCTCGAGGATGTGCAGGCGGGCCTCGCGGGCCTGGGTCAGCGCGGCGTCCAGCACGGAGGACGGGATCCCGTCGAGCTTGGTGTCGAGCTGGATGGCGGTGACGAACTCGGCGGTGCCGGCGACCTTGAAGTCCATGTCGCCGAGCGCGTCCTCGGCGCCGAGGATGTCGGTCAGGGCGGCGTAGCGGGTCTCGCCGTCGACCTCGTCGGAGACCAGGCCCATGGCGATGCCGGCGACCGGGGCGCGCAGGGGCACGCCGGCGTTGAGCAGCGACAGGGTCGAGGCGCACACGGAGCCCATCGACGTGGAGCCGTTGGAGCCCAGCGCCTCGGAGACCTGGCGGATCGCGTAGGGGAACTCCTCGCGGGAGGGCAGCACCGGGGTGATGGCCCGCTCGGCGAGGGCGCCGTGACCGATCTCGCGGCGCTTGGGCGAGCCCACGCGGCCGGTCTCGCCGGTGGAGTACGGCGGGAAGTTGTAGTGGTGGACGTAGCGCTTGGTCTTCACCGGGGACAGCGAGTCGATCTGCTGCTCCATCTTGAGCATGTTCAGCGTGGTCACGCCCATGATCTGGGTCTCGCCGCGCTCGAAGATCGCCGAGCCGTGCACCCGCGGGAGGACCTCGACCTCGGCGGTGAGCTGGCGGATGTCCGTCAGCCCGCGGCCGTCGATGCGCACCTGCTCGGTGAGGATCCGCTGGCGCACGGTGTGCTTGGTCAGGGCCTGGTAGGCGCCGTTGACCTCGTCCTTGCGGTCGGCGAAGGGCTTGCCCTCGCCGGTGAGCTCGGCGAGCACGGCGTGGTGCAGCTCGTCGGTGGCGGCCTCGCGCTCCTGCTTGCCGGCGATCGAGTAGACCTCGGCCAGCCGGGTGCCGGCGGCCTGCGCCACGGCGTCGCGGACGTCGTCGCCGAAGCCGCCGAAGCGGGGCAGCTCGAGGGCGGGCCGGGCGGCTCGCGCCTTGAGGTCGGCCTGGGCGTCGCACAGGGCCTTGATGAAGGGCTTGGCGGCCTCGAGGCCCTCGGCCACGAGCTCCTCGGTGGGGGCCACGGCGCCGTCGGCCTTGATCAGCTCCCAGGAGTTGTCGGTGGCCTCGGCCTCGACCATCATGATCGCGACGTCCTCGGTGCCGTCGGCGGCGGTCACCGCGCGCCCGGCCACGGCCATGTCGAACACCGCGTTCTCGAGTTGGGAGTGCTTCGGGAAGGCCACCCACTGGTGGGTCCCGCCCGGGCCGGCCATCAGGGCCATGCGCACGCCGCCGATGGGGCCCTGGAAGGGCATCCCGGACAGCGAGGTGGACATCGAGGCGGCGTTGATCGCCACGGTGTTGTAGATCTCGTCCGGGTTGATGGACAGGACCGTGACGACGACCTGGACCTCGTTGCGGATGCCCTTGCCGAAGGCGGGGCGCAGCGGGCGGTCGATCAGCCGGCAGGTGAGGATCGCGTCCGTGGAGGGGCGTCCCTCGCGGCGGAAGAAGGAGCCGGGGATGCGCCCGGCGGCGTACATGCGCTCCTCGACGTCCACCGTCAGGGGGAAGAAGTCGAAGCCCTCGCGCGGGGACTTGCCCACCGTGGTCGCGGAGAGCAGGGTGGTGTCCTCGTCGATGGTGACGAGGGCGGCGCCGGCGGCCTGCTTGGCGAGCCGGCCGGTCTCGAAGCGCACGGTGCGCTTCCCGTAGGAGCCGTTGTCGATGACGGCCTCGGCGTACTGGATCTCGGGACCCTCCACGGGTCACCTCCGTTTCGTGTGCGGCGGGACGTCCCGCGGCCACCCGGTCTTCGATCGAGATCCACGGACCGCCGGCGGCCGTGAGCCGTCCGGGTTCCGGAGATCACTACCGAGGACCGCGATGTGGTCCGCGCGGAGGTCCCCTCCTGGGTGCTGGTGTTCTTGGTCGTGCTTCGGTGGTCCTGCGGGGGCCGCCCGGCCCGGTGCGGGCCGGGCGGGCGGCGCCCTCCGGGGAGGAGGGCGCCGCCGGGACCGGACTAGCGGCGCAGGCCGAGCCGCTCGATGAGCGAGCGGTAGCGCGTGATGTCGGTGTCGCGCAGGTAGGTCAGCATGCGGCGGCGGCGACCGACCAGGGCCATCAGGCCGCGGCGGGTGTGGTGGTCGTGCTTGTGCTGCTTCAGGTGCTCGGTGAGGTCCGAGATCCGTCGGGTCAGCACCGCGATCTGCACCTCGGGCGAACCGGTGTCGCCCTCGTGGGTCGCGTACTCCGTGATGATCTGCTGCTTGACGGCGGCGTCGAGTGCCACGTGATAACTCCGTTCGAGTCAGTACCGTGCGGCCCGGGCGGCGGGTTCGTCCCCGGGTCCCGGGCGGGCCCGGGGGTCCGACAACCACGGACTGCAGTCGGACCGCCGTCCAGTCTAGCGGACGGTCCCGCCGCACCCCAGCCGCGGCCCGGGCGCGCCCGGGGCGGGGAGTCCCCGATCGGCCGCGAATGGGCCAGGATGGACGGGGACAGCACGACGGCGAGCACAGCGAGGAGCAGCGCGTGAGCACGAAAGACCAGGTGGGCACGGTCCCGGCGGACCGCACGCACGTGATGCGGGACGGCCGGCGCATCCCGGTGATCGGGCTGGGCACCTACCCCATGGACGACGCGCAGGCCGAGGCGGACGTCGCCGAGGCCCTGATGCGCGGCTGGCGGATGGTGGACACGGCCGTGAACTACGGCAACGAGACGGGTGTGGGCCGCGGGATCGCCGCCTCGGGCGTCCCGCGCTCGGAGGTGTTCGTCACCACCAAGCTGCCGGGCCGCGACCACGGCACGGACTCGGTGCGCCGCTCCCTCGAGGGGTCGCTGCGGCGGCTGGGCACCGACTACGTCGACCTCTACCTCATCCACTGGCCCAACCCCTCCGTGGACCGCTACGCGGAGACCTGGCGGACGATGCTGCGGCTGCGCGACGAGGGCCTCGTGCGCTCGGTGGGGGTGTCCAACTTCACGCCCGCCCACGTGCGCCGGCTCCTGGCGGAGACCGGGGAGACCCCGGCGGTGAACCAGGTCGAGCTGCACCCGCAGTACCAGCAGGAGCGGCTGCGGGCCTTCCACGAGGAGCACCGGATCATCACCCAGGCGTGGTCGCCGCTGGGGCGCAAGACGGACATCCTGGAGCACCCGTGGATCGCGCGGATCGCCCGGCGGACCGGTCGCACCCCGGCGCAGGTGGTGCTGCGCTGGCACCTGCAGTCGCACACCGTCCCGATCCCCAAGACCTCGGACCCGCAGCGGATGGCGGAGAACCTCGACGTGCTCGACTGGGAGCTGGACGAGGAGCAGATGCACCGGATGCGGCTGCTGCACACGGGCCTGAGCGCCTCCGGCTACGACCCGGACGAGCACGAGGAGATGTGAGGCCGGGACCGGCCCCGGCGGCACCGCCCCCGGGGCCGGCTCAGGCCTCGGCGGCGAGGATCCGCCGGGCGCGGGCGACGTCGTCGTCCATCTGCGCGACGAGCCTGTCGACGCCCTCGTAGGCGACCATCCCGCGCAGCCGCTCCACGAACTCGACCGCGACCTCCTGGCCGTAGAGGTCGAAGTCCTCCACCGGCTCCTCCGGGCGGTCGAGCACGTGGGCCTCGACCTGGCGGGGCACGTTCTCGAAGGTCGGGTTCGACCCGACGGAGATCGCCGTGGGCCACCGGGTGCCGTGGGCGTCGACGAGCCACCCGGCGTAGACGCCGTCGGCGGGGACGAACCCGGCCGCGTCCGGGGCGAGGTTCGCCGTCGGGTAGCCCAGCTCCCGGCCCCGGGCGGCCCCGTGCACGACCTCGCCCCGCACCCGGTGGTTGCGCCCGAGCAGCCGGGCCGCGGCCCGGACGTCGCCGGCCTGCAGGCAGGAGCGGATCCAGGTGGAGGAGCACCGCCGCCCGGCGACGGCCTCCGGGGCGTGCGCGTCGGCCTCGGGGGCGGGATCGAGCAGGTCGTCGACGACGACGACCTCGAAGCCGTGGCGCCGCCCCAGCGCCCGCAGCGTGTCGACGTTGCCGGTGTTGTCCCGGCCCAGGCGGGTGTCGGAGCCGACGACCAGGCACCGGGCGCCCAGGGGCCCGACCAGCGCCCCGAGCACGAACTCCTCGGTGGTCTGCGCGGCCAGCTCCGGGGTGTACTCCAGCACCAGCACCGCGTCCACGCCCGTGCCCTCCAGGGCGTCGAGCTTGTCCTCGGTGCCCATGATCAGCCCGGGGTGGTCCCCCGGCCGGTGCACCTGGGCGGGGTGCGGGTCGAAGGTCACGACCACGGAGGACCAGCCGCGCTCGCGGGCGGTGGCCACGAGCCGGCGCATCACCTGCTGGTGCCCCCGGTGGACGCCGTCGAAGTTGCCGATGGTGACCACGGACGGGCCGGTGCTCGGGGGGACGTCAGTGAGCTTGCGCCAGCGGTACACGGTTCTCCTCGCAGGGGCGGACAGGGCGGCGGTGGGGGCCGGCGGTGCAGGCGCGCCCGGCGGTCACGGCCGCCGCTCCGGTCCCGCGCCCCCGGGGGCGGGCGGCCCGTCCCAGGCGGTCGTGGGAGTGCGGGGGTCGCCGGCCGCGAGGGTCAGGATCCAGGCGTCCACCGAGGCGCCGCGCTGCTCCATGAACCCGTCGATCCGCACCGGGGACCGGAAGCCGAGCTTCCACGCGAGCTTCCGGCTGGCCCAGTTGGGGACCTTGGCCATCCAGTAAGCATAGGTGAGCCCGAGCGCGGGGAACGCGTGGTCGAGCAGCAGCCGGCAGGCGGCCTCGGCGGCTCCGGTGCCGCGGGCGTGGGGGCCGAAGTTGAGCCCGACGTCGGCGGTGGTGCCCCGCAGGGCGTTGAGGCCCACGGTGCCCCACAGCCGGTCGGTGGCGGCGTCCACGGCCGCCCAGTTGTACTCCCGCCCGGCCCGCCAGGCCTCCGGCACGAACTGCCCGACGTACCACCGGGCGTCGTCCTCGGTGTAGCCCAGCGGGACGGTGGTGAACTCGGCGGCCGCGGGGTCGGCGCAGTTGAGCGCCAGCTGGGGGACGTCGCGCGGCTCGAGCCGGCGCAGGCGCACGGTGCCGTCGTCGAGCACGGGGACGTCGTAGTGCTCGGCGCCGGCGAGGAGGGCGGGCATGGGCGGGCTCCTGTGCAGGTCGGGGTTCGGGTCAGGCGCGGGGGCGGCCGGGGCGGGAGCGCCACAGCCACACGAGGCCGACGAAGGGCAGGACGAGGGGGACGTAGCCGTAGCCGGCGCCGAAGTGCGACCACACGCTCTGCTCCGGGAACAGCTGCGGGGCGAGCACCGAGAGCAGCCCGACGCCCAGCACGCCGGCGAGCTCGACCAGCACGGCGGCGGTCGCCGCCCGGTGCCACCGGGCGCCGGGGCGGGCCAGGGCGACGGTCGCGAGGACGTAGACGGCCGCCGCCAGCGCCGAGAGCAGGTACGGCAGGGGCGCCGCCGGGAAGTCGGTGAGGATCTGGTAGAGCGAGCGCACCCCGGCGGAGAGGGAGAACACCCCGTAGACCACGACGACGAGCCGGCCGAAGCCGGAGGCCTTCGCGTCGGTGCGCACGGCGCCGGCGCGGGGGCCGAAGCGCTGCTGGAGGCGGGAGCGCCCGCCGGGGCGGGCCTGCGGGGTCTCGCGGTCTGTGGTCACGGGGTCGGCTCCTGCGCGGACGGGACGGGGACGGGGTCGGGGCGGCTCACTGGTAGTACCAGATCACGTTCATCCGGTAGACCATGACGACGACGACGGGGCCCGCCGCCGCCAGCACCCAGTTCGACCAGCTCGAGCGCTCCACGAGGGACCACACGAAGGTCCCGGCCGGCACGAGCAGGGCCGTGAGCAGGTAGCCCCAGTACTCGAGGGCCGAGCCGGTGGGGCCGGGCCCGAGCAGGTGCATGAGCACGGAACCGGCCGCGTAGACGAGCAGGAAGGCCTCGAGCAGCAGCACGGAGCCCTGGGTGAGGTCGTCGGGGCGGCGCCCGCGCAGGGCCTGCACGGTGCACACCAGCGCGGAGACCGCGCCCAGGACCGCGGCGGTCCAGAACCACCAGTCCCAGCCGCCCGGCATCACCGCTCCTCCCCCGCTCGGGGGCCGCCGTCGAAGCGCTCCCCCGGCAGCAGCACGAGCTCGGGCTTGGCGGTGCGCTCGCCGGGCAGCCCGCGGTCGCGCAGCAGGGCCACGAGCCGCCCGTCGGGGGCCAGGCCCGCGGTGACGGTCCCGGTCCCGGTCCCGTCCGGTCCCCCGGTGGGGCCGATCCGGCGGCCGTGGGCGAGGTCGCCGGCCTCCGCGGCGGTGAGCCGGCGGACGGGGAACAGCCCGGCGGCGGCCTCCTCGGGGGCGGTGACGGGCAGGGGCCGGCCGGCGGCCACGTGGGCGGCGAGCTCCTCGAGGGTCGCGGCGTGCTCGAGCCCGAGGGCGCCGACGCGGGTGCGGCGCAGCGCCGTGAGGTGCCCGCCGACGCCGAGGCCGGCGCCGAGGTCGCGGGCCAGCGCCCGCACGTAGGTCCCGGAGCTGCAGGTCACGGTGGCCTCGACGTCGACCACGGGGTGCCCGGCGCCGTCGTCCGTGCGGGTGATCCGGTGGACGTCGAAGGCGTGCACCGTCACGGGGCGGGCGGCGAGCTCGACGTCCTTGCCGGCGCGGACCTCGGCGTAGGCGCGCCGGCCGTCCACCTTGATCGCGCTCACCGACGCGGGGACCTGCATGAGGTCCCCGGTGAGCCGGGCAGCGGCGGCGGCCACGGCCCCGTCGGTCACGGCGGCGACGGCCGCGGGGTCGGCGACGGCGGTCGGCTCGCCCTCGGCGTCGTCGGTCACGGTCGAGACCCCCAGGCGCAGGACGGCCTCGTAGGTCTTGTCCTGGCCCACGACGTAGGTCAGCAGACGGGTGGCGCGGCCGATGCCGGCCACGAGCACGCCGGTGGCCATGGGGTCCAGCGTGCCGGCGTGGCCGACCTTGCGGGTGCCGGCCAGCCGGCGCAGCCGGGCGACGACGTCGTGGCTGGTCCAGCCGGCGGGCTTGTCCACCACCACGAGCCCGGCGGGCACGGGCAGGGACGGGTCGGGGGCCGGGACCTCCGGGCGTGCGCGGCTCACCCGGCCGGTCCCGCTCAGCGGTCCTCGGAGGACTCGTCGTCCTCCTCGGCCGGGCGGCGGTAGGGGTCCTCGCCCGCGGCGTAGCTCGCGCCCGCGGCCCGGGCCGCGACCTCGGCGTCCTTCTCGCGGGCCGCGCGCAGCACCTCCTCGAGGTGCTGGGCGTTGACGGGGACCTCGTCGGCCACGAAGGTCAGGGTCGGGGTCAGGCGGGCCGTGATGTTGCGGCCCACCTCGCTGCGCAGCACGCCCTTGGCGGACTCGAGGGCCGCGCGGGTGGCCTCCTGCTCCTCGGCGGTGCCGAAGACGGTGTAGTAGACGGTCGCGTGCTGCAGGTCGGCGGTGACGCGGGCGTCGGTGACGGTCACGAACCCCAGCCGGGGGTCCTTGACCCGGCGCTCGAGCGCCTGGGCGACGACGACCTTGATGCGGTCGGCGAGTCGGGCGGCGCGTGGGGCGTCGGCCATGGTGGATGCTCCTGGGGTCGGTCGGACGGGACCCGGGGCGTGCGGGCGGGTGCCGCCCGCACGCCCCGGGGGAACGGGCCCCGCGCGGTGCGCGGGGCCCGTGGACGGGTCAGGCGCGCGGCTTCTCGCGCATCTCCCACGTCTCGATGACGTCGCCCTCGCGGATGTCGTTGAACGACCCGAGGCCGACACCGCACTCGTAGCCCTCGCGGACCTCCGTGGCGTCGTCCTTGAACCGCCGCAGCGACTCGATCGTGAGGTTCTCCGCGACCACGCTGCCGTCCCGGACGAGCCGGGCCTTGGCGTTGCGGCGCATGATGCCCTTCGTGACGTAGGCGCCGGCGATGTTGCCCCACTTGGAGGAGCGGAAGACCTCGCGGATCTCCGCGGTGCCCAGCGACACCTCCTCGTACTCCGGCTTGAGCATGCCCTTGAGCGCGTTCTCGACGTCGTCGATGGCGTTGTAGATCACCGAGTAGAACTTCATCTCGACGCCCTCGCGGTCGGCCAGCTCCGTCACGCGCTCGGCGGGACGGACGTTGAAGCCGATGATGATGGCGTTGTCGACGGTCGCCAGGTTGACGTCGTTCTGGGTGATCGCACCCACACCGCGGTGGATGACGCGCAGCTGGACCTCGTCGCCCACGTCGATCTTGAGCAGCGAGTCCTCGAGGGCCTCGACGGCACCGGACACGTCGCCCTTGATGATGAGGTTGAGCGTGTCGATCTTGCCCTGGGCCACCGCCTCGTCGAAGGACTCGAGGGTGATCCGCTTGCGGCGCTTGGCCAGCTGGGCGTTGCGGTCCGCGGCCTGGCGCTTCTCGGCGATCTGGCGCGCGGTGCGCTCCTCCGGGGTCGCGATGAACGTGTCGCCGGCCCGCGGCACCGAGTCGAGGCCCAGCACCTGCACCGGACGCGACGGCCCGGCGGTCTCCACGGCCTGGCCGTTCTCGTCGAACATCGCCCGCACGCGCCCGTAGGCGGCGCCCGCCACGATCGCGTCGCCGACGTGCAGCGTGCCGGACTGCACCAGCACGGTGGAGACGGCGCCGCGGCCCTTGTCGAGGTTGGCCTCGATGGCCACGCCGCGGGCGTCCTTGTCCGGGTTCGCCCGCAGCTCGAGCGCGCCGTCGGCGGTCAGCACGATCGCGTCCAGCAGGTCGTCGATGTTGAGGTTCTGGCGCGCGGAGACGTCGACGAACATGGTGTCGCCGCCGTACTCCTCGGGGACCAGGCCGTACTCGGTGAGCTGGCCGCGGATCTTGTCCGGGTTCGCCTCGGGCTTGTCGATCTTGTTGACCGCCACCACGATCGGCACGCCGGCGGCCTGGGCGTGGTTGAGCGCCTCGACCGTCTGCGGCATGACGCCGTCGTCCGCGGCGACCACGAGCACGGCGATGTCCGTCACCTGGGCACCGCGGGCACGCATGGCGGTGAACGCCTCGTGGCCCGGGGTGTCGATGAACGTGATCTGCCGGTCCTGGCCGTCGACCTCGGTCTCGATCTGGTAGGCGCCGATGTGCTGCGTGATGCCGCCGGCCTCCCCCTCGATCACCTTGGTGTTGCGGATCGCGTCGAGCAGGCGGGTCTTGCCGTGGTCGACGTGGCCCATCACCGTCACGACCGGGGGGCGCGCCTCGAGGACGTCGTCGCCCTCGGCCGCGGCCTCGGCCTCGAGGTCGATGTCGAAGGACTCGAAGAGCTCGCGCTCCTCGTCCTCCGGGGAGACGACCTGGATCCTGTAGCCCAGCTCGGCGCCGAGCAGCTGGAAGGTCTCCTCGTCGAGGGACTGCGTCTGCGTGGCCATCTCGCCGAGCGTGATGAGCACGGTGACCAGCGAGGCCGGGTTCGCGTTGATCTTCTCCGCGAAGTCCGTCAGCGACGCGCCGCGGCGCAGCCGCACGACCGTGGTGCCGTCGCCGTGGGGCACGGAGACGCCGCCGACGGTCGGGGCCTTCATCTGCTCGAGCTCCTGGCGCTTCGCCCGCTTCGACTTGCGCTGCTTGCCGCGGGCACCGCCGCGCCCGAAGGCGCCCTGGGTGCCGCCGCGGCCGCCGCGGCCGGGGCCGCCGCCGGGACGGGAGAACCCGCCGCCGCCACCGGGGCCGCCGCGGCGGGGACCGCCGCCGCCGCCGCTGGGGCGGGAGCCGATCGGGGCGACACCGGTGGTGTGCCCGGGCATCATGTTCGGGCTGGGGCGCGGGCCGCCGGGGCGGGGACCGCCCTGGGGACGCGGGCCGCCCTGGCCCTGCGGGCGGGGGCCGGCCGCGCCCGGACGGGGTGCACCGCCCTGCGGGCGGGGACCGCCCTGGCCCTGCGGACGGCCGGAGCGCATGCCCTGCTGGGCGGCGAACGGGTTGTTGCCCGGACGCGGGCCGCCGGGACGGGGCCCGCCGGGGCGGGGCGCGCCGTCCTGGGAGCGCGGGCCGCTGCCGCCGGGGCGGGGCGCGCCCGGACGCGGCGCGGAGCCGCCCCGGGACATGCCCTGCTGGGCCGCGAACGGGTTGTTGCCCGGGCGCGGGCCGGGGCTGGGCGCGCGGCCGCCGGGGGCGGGACGCGAGGTGCCCGGGCGCTCGGGCGCCGGACGGTCCTGGGCGGGGCGCTCCGCGGCCGGGGGCTGCGGGGCACGGCGCTCGGCGGTGGGCTCGGCGGACCGCGGGGCGGGCTTGTCGCCGGGCTTCGGGGCCGCGGCGCCCGGGGCGGGCGCACCGGCCTTGGTGCCGGCACCCGGGCGGGCGCCGGTGGCGGGCTTCGGGGCCGGCTTGGTGCCGGGCTTCGGCGCGGATTTGGGCTCCGCCGCGCGCTCGGCCTTGCCGGCGAACGCTGAGCGGAGCTTCTTGGCGACCGGGGGCTCGACGGTCGAGGACGCGCCTCGGACGAACTCACCCAGTGACTGAAGCGTGGAGATCGCTTCCTTGGACGTTATTCCGAGCTCTTTCGCGAGCTCGTGAACGCGGGGCTTGGCCACTTCTCTCCTGTCTCGGTCCGCACCGAAACAGGCACGAACCAGTTATTTTCCGTTGAGGCTCCCTGAGCCCGTCCGGCCGTCGACGACGGCGCGGGGACGCGGGAGGCCGTTGGCAGAGCACAACGAGGCGCTCATCGCTGGGCACTCATCGGTTTTCCATGGGTTCTCTGACTCGCTTTCCAGTTCCGGCCCGCCGGGGGACGTGGTCCTCGGTCCGCTCGGACCGTGCGGGCTGCCGTCCGGGGACGGCCGTGGTCGGCACTCGTGCGCCCGGTCGCGGGGCCGTCCGGGAGGACAGCAGGGCGTCCAGCTCGGCGGCGAGGTCCTCCGTGTCCACCGGGCCCCGGAAGGCCCGCCCGAAGGCGCGCCGGCGCAGGGCCGTGGTGAGGCACTCGAGGGAGGGGTGGAGCCAGGCTCCGCGACCGCCGAGGCGCCCGGACGGGTCGAGGACGGCCCGCGGGCCGTTCCCGGTCGTCTCGGTCGCCACACGTACGAGCTGGTCAGGGTGTTCGGTGGTCCGGCATCCGACGCACGTGCGGCGGGAGGTCGCGCTCACTTCGCGTTCGCTCTCCTCACTGCCCTGGCGGCTGCGTGCCGGGACGTCGGGACGCCCCGGTGGCGCGGTCGCCCGGCGCCGGACAGGGACCACCAACGGTCTGACCGCTGACCAGTCTATCGCGGTGCGGCCCCCAGGCCGAATCCTGGGCGCGCGAACGCTCCGCCCGGGCCCGGACGGAGCGGGCGGGGCGGGGCGGGTGTCCCTCCCGGGCTCAGGCGCCGGCGCCGTGCCGGGAGGCGGGGACGATGTCGATCCGCCAGCCGGTCAGCTTCGCGGCGAGGCGGGCGTTCTGGCCCTCCTTGCCGATGGCCAGCGAGAGCTGGTCGTCCGGGACCACCGCCCGGGAGGACCGGCCCCGCTCGTCGAGGACCTCGACCCGGGAGACCTTCGCCGGGGACAGGGCGCTGGCGATGAAGCGGGCCGGGTCCTCGGAGAAGTCGACGATGTCGATCTTCTCGTCGTGCAGCTCGTTCATCACGGCGCGCACGCGCGAGCCCATCTCGCCGATGCACGCGCCCTTGGCGTTGAGCCCCGGCCGGGTGGCGCGCACCGCGATCTTGGTGCGGTGCCCCGCCTCGCGGGCCACCGCCATGATCTGGACGGTGCCGTCGGCGAGCTCGGGCACCTCCATCTCGAACAGCCGCCGCACGAGGTCGGGGTGGGAGCGGGAGAGCGTGATCGAGGGCCCCTTCATCCCGCGCTTGGCCTCCACCACGTAGGCGCGGATCCGCGCCCCGTGCGGGTACTTCTCCCCCGGCGTCTGCTCGTGCGGGGGCAGCACGGCCTCGACGGTGCCGAGGTCGACCTGCACCATGTGCGGGTTGTGCCCCTGCTGGATCTGCCCGGAGACCAGCTCGCCCTCCCGGCCCTTGAAGTGGCCCAGCACGGCGTCGTCCTCGACGTCGCGCAGCCGCTGCAGGATGACCTGGCGGGCCGTGGAGGCGGCGATGCGCCCGAACCCGGCCGGGGTGTCGTCGAACTCGCCGACGGCGTTGCCCTCCTCGTCGAGCTCGGGCGCCCAGATGGTCACGTGCCCGGTGCGGCGCTCGATCTCGGCCCGCGCCCCCGGCAGCGCGCCCGGGGACTTCTGGTAGGCCAGCAGCAGGGCCTGCTCGATCGTGGGGATGAGCAGGTCCACCGGGATGTCGCGCTCACGCTCCAGCAGTCGGAGGGTGCTCATGTCGATGTCCATGTCCGGCCTTCCTCGCGTGTCGGCCCCCGGCAGACGCAGCAGCGCACCGCCGCGGGGGACGGAGCGCTGCCGGGGGCCGTGTGCGCACGTTCCGTGTCGTTGCACTCGATGGGCGCTGCCCAGTGCGGCGCCGTGCGGCGCCGCGGTGTCAACGGGTCATCCTACACTCGCCCGCCGGGCACCGGCTCAGTCGGTGAACTCGACCTCCACGCGGGCCCGGCGCACGTCCGCCAGCTCCCAGCGCTCGGGCTCGAGCAGGCGCGGGGGCATGCCCTTCTTCGCCTGGTGGCTGCGCTGGAGCACGACCGCGTCCTCGCCGGCCTCCAGCAGCCGGGCGGTGAACCTCTCCCCCTCGACCGGGTTCACGCGCACGAGACGTCCCACGGCGCGGCGCCAGTGCCGCGGCAGGGTCAGCTCGCGGGTGGCGCCCGGGGAGGAGACCTCGAGCTCGTAGGCCGAGCCGGGCACCGGGTCCTCCCGGTCGAGCTCCTCGGACAGCGCCCGGGAGACCTCCGCGATGCGGTCGAGGTCCACCCCGCCCTCGAGGCCCTCCGGCAGGTCGACGAGCACCTGCAGCACGAGGCCCGTGCCCGAGGTCTTCAGCGCCACGTCCTCCAGGACCAGCCCCGAGGCCTCGACGACGGGCCCGAGCAGCGCGCTCAGGCGCTCGCGGGACTCCGGGCCGGTGGTGCTGTGCTCGCTCACGGGTTCCTCCTGGCTGCTCTGTCGGTCCTGCCCGGGACGCCGCCGGGGCGCGCGGGCGGCGCTGCCGGCGGCCCGGTCCTGGAGATCCTATGCTGAACGCGCGCCCGGCCCCCACCCCGGCCCGGGCCCTCGCCCGTTCCTCCCCCCTTCCAGGAGCCGCCCCGTGGACCAGCCCGTCCCGCGCTCCCGCCGCCCCCGGCCGGCGGCGGTGGTGGCGGCCCTCCTGGCGCTGCTGCTGGCCGCGGGCCTGGCCGCCGGGTGGTGGCTGGCGAGCGGCCGGCCCGTGCCCGCGGCCGAGACCGCCCGCGCCCGGGCGTGGCAGGGCACCGGCGAGCTGCTCGACGCCCCGGCGCTGGGGGCCCCGGCGGTGGACGAGCGGCTGCGGGCGGACCTGCGGGCCCAGCGCGAGGCCTTCGGACCCGCCCCCGACGAGCGCGCGGCGGCGGCCGCGGACCGCCTGCGCTCCCCCGCCCCGGCTCCCGGGCCGGGCACCGGGTCCGCCGGGGCACCGGCCGGCGCCGCGGCCCTCCTCGCCGCCTCGGCCCGGGACCTGGCCGGGGACGCCCTGACGGTCCCGGAGCCCGCCACGGCCCGGGTCCTGGGCTCCGCGGCGGCCGCGCGCGCCGTGGGCGCCGCGCACACCGCCGGCGGGCCGGCCGCCCCGCTGTGCGACCCCGGGGGCGACGACGACGGCGACGGCACCGCTCCGGCCGCGGTGCTGTGGTCGGCCCTGGACCGGGCCGTGTACGCGCTGCCGGCCCTGGCCGCCCGCGGGACCGCCCCGGACGGCGCCCCGGCCGTGCCGGCGGGCGTCGCGGACGGGCTGCAGGAGCTGCTGGAGGCACCCCCCGCACGGGCGGCCGTGGCGGCCGATCCCGGTCTGCGGGCCGGGGCCTACGTGCTGCCCCGCGGGTGGGCGCAGGACCCGGCGGCGGCGGCCGTGACGGTCGCCGAGGACGTCCAGGCCGCCGCGGCCCACGTGCTGGGCCGCGGCGGGACCGCGCAGCGGTGCTGGGCGCTGGAGTCCCTGCGCCGGGCCGCGGGCCTCGAGGCCGGGCTCACCGGGGCGGTGGACGCCCTGCCCGGGATCGTCCGCGAGGACCCGGCCGGGCCGTGACGGCGGCGGGCGGGCGCGGGGCCGTTCAGGCCCCGCGCAGGACGTCGAGGCCGAGCTTGAGGATCAGCACGGAGACGACCACGAGGAAGACCGCCCGGATGAAGCGCCCGCCCCGGGCGACCGCCGTGCGCGCCCCGAGGTAGCCGCCGGCCATGTTGGCGGCCCCCAGCACGAGGCCGAGGCCCCACAGCACCGAGCCGTGGCCGAAGAAGAACACCAGGGCCCCGACGTTCGTGGCGAGGTTGACGATCTTGGCCTTGGCGCTCGCGGCGAGGAAGCTGTAGCCCAGCAGCGTGACCATGGCGATCACGAGGAAGGACCCGGTGCCCGGGCCCATCACCCCGTCGTAGAAGCCGATCACCGCGCCGATGGCCACGGCCGTCCCGTAGTGGCGGGCCCCCGCGTGCCGCAGCTGCGTCAGCTGCCCGACCGTGGGCTGGGCGACGGTGAACAGCAGCACGGCGAGCAGCGCGGCCAGGATGACCGGGCGGAACACCTCGGCCGGCAGCGCCGCCGCCACGGCCGCGCCGCCGAAGCTGCCGGCGAGCGCCACCCCGGCCATCGGCAGGGCGGTGCGCAGGTCCGGGGAGGTGCGGCGGTAGTAGGTCAGGGCGCTGGTGGCGGTCCCGAAGACGGAGCCCAGCTTGTTGGTCGCCAGCGCCTGGACCGGGCTGATGCCCGGGACCATGAGCACCACGGGCAGCTGGAGCAGCCCGCCACCGCCGACCACGGCGTCGACGAAGCCGGCGGCGAGCCCGGCGGCGGCGAGCAGGAGCAGGACCGAGGGGTCGGCCTGGGCGAGTCCCGAGGGACCCAGCAGGTCCCCGAGGGCCGCCACGGGGCTCAGCCGCGCACGGCGGCGGCGACCACGGCGGCGACGCCCTCCCGGGCGACGTCCTCGGCGGCGCCGGTGGCGCGGTCCTTGAGCTCGAGCACGCCGTCCTTCAGGCCGCGGCCCACGACGAGCACGGTCGGGACGCCGAGCAGCTCGGCGTCGCCGAACTTCACGCCCGGGGAGACCTTGGGCCGGTCGTCGAAGAGGACCTCGAGGCCCTCGGCCTCGAGCTCGGCGACGACGCGCTCGGCCTCCTCGAGCACCTCGGGGCCCTTGCCGGTGGCCACGACGTGGACGTCGGCGGGGGCCACGTGACGGGGCCACACCAGGCCCTTGTCGTCGTGGTAGGCCTCGGCGAGGGCGGCGACGGCGCGGGTGACGCCGATGCCGTAGGAGCCCATGGTGACCGTGACGAGCTTGCCGTTGCGGTCCAGGACCTTCAGCCCGAGGGCCTCGGCGTACTTGCGGCCGAGCTGGAAGATGTGGCCCATCTCGATGCCGCGGGCGGCCTCCAGGGGCCCGGACCCGTCCGGGGCGGGGTCGCCCTCGCGGACCTCGGCGCACTCCAGGACGCCGTCCCAGGTGAAGTCGCGCCCGGCGGTCAGGTCGTAGACGTGCTTGCCGGAGACGTTCGCGCCGGTGACCCAGCGGGTGCCGCGCACCACGCGCGGGTCGACGAAGAAGGGGATGCCGGTGCCGGAGTCCTCCCCCAGCACGGCCTGGTCGAGGGCCAGGCCCGGGCCGATGTAGCCCTTGACGAGCAGCGGGCACGCGCGCAGGTCCTCGTCGGTGGCCTGCTCGACGAGCAGCTCCCCGGAGACCTCGAGGGCGGCGCCGAGGCCCGCCTCGATGCGCTTGAGGTCCACGGCCCGGTCCCCGGGCAGGCCCACGGCCACGAGCCGGCGGGTGCCGTCGGGCAGCACGGCGGCCAGCACCACGTTCTTGAGGGTGTCCGCGGCCGTCCACGGGCCCTCCGGGCGCGGGTGCAGCTCGTTGGAGCGCTCGACGAGCGTCTCGATGGTGGGGCTGTCGGGGGTCTCCAGCACGCGCGCCGGCGGGGCGGCCCCCGGGTCGAGCTCGTCGGGCACGACCGTGGTGACGGCCTCGACGTTGGCCGCGTAGCCCCCGGGCGAGCGCACGAAGGTGTCCTCGCCGACCTCGGTGGGGTGCAGGAACTCCTCGGAGCGGGACCCGCCCATCGCCCCGGACTGGGCGGAGACGGCGACCACGGGCAGGCCGAGGCGCTCGAAGATCCGCACGTAGGCGGCGCGGTGGCGGGCGTAGGACTCGTCGAGGCCGGCGTCGTCGACGTCGAAGGAGTAGGAGTCCTTCATGACGAACTCGCGCCCGCGCAGCAGCCCGGCGCGCGGGCGGGCCTCGTCGCGGTACTTGGTCTGGATCTGGTACAGGGTCACGGGCAGGTCCTTGTACGAGGAGTACAGGTCCTTCACGAGCAGCGTGAACATCTCCTCGTGCGTGGGCGCGAGCAGGTAGTCCGCGTCCTTGCGATCCTTGAGCCGGAAGAGGTTCTCCCCGTACTCGGTCCACCGGTCGGTGACCTCGTAGGGCTCCCGGGGCAGCAGCGCGGGGAAGTGCACCTCCTGGCCGCCGATGGCGTCCATCTCCTCGCGCACGATCCGCTCGACCTTCCCGAGGACCCGCAGGCCCATCGGCAGCCACGTGTAGATCCCCGGGGCGGCGCGGCGGATGTAGCCGGCGCGGACCAGGAGGCGGTGGCTGTCGACCTCGGCGTCGACCGGGTCCTCGCGCAGGGTCCGCAGGAACAGTGAGGAGAGGCGCAGCGCCACGTGGGCTCCGTTTCTCCCGGGGAGGGCGGCGCACGGTGGTGCCGGGCCCGGGGCGTGGTGGGGTCGGGCGGCGCCGGAGCGCCGCGCATTCCGGTCAAATCTACACCCCCGCCGGGCGGCAGGGCGCCCGGGTCCGCGCTCAGAGCAGGACGGTGGCGAAGGTCCCGACGCGGGCGAAGCCCACGCGGGCGTAGGTGGCCAGGGCGGGGGCGTTGAAGTCGTTGACGTAGAGGCTCACGACGGGGGTGCGGCGGCGGGCCAGGCGCACGGCGGCGGCCATGCAGGGCACGGCCAGCCCGCGGCCCCGGTGGGCCGGGTCGACCCACACGCCCTGGACCTGGGCCACGCCCCGGGCGACGGAGCCGAGGTCGGCCTTGAAGACCACGCGGCCGTCCTCCCCGGTGAGCACGAGGCAGCGCCCGGACTCCACGAGCCCCCGCACCCGGTCCCGGTAGCCGCGGTCCCCGCCGGCGGTCGGCGAGTAGCCGACCTCCTCCTCGAACATCGCGATGCTGGCGGGCAGCACGGCCGCCAGGTCCTCGGGCCCGGCCGTGCGCACCCCGGGGTGGGCCTCGACGGCGGGGTCGTGGTCGAGGGCGAGCAGCGGCTGGACGGGGCGGACGTCGAAGGGCCGGGGCCAGGACCGCCGCAGCCGCTCCCACAGGCCGGTGACCGGCTCGGCGGGGCCGAACAGGGAGGCGTGCCGGGAGCCGCCGCGGCGCAGGTGGCCGGCCACGAGGTCCATGCCCTCCTCGTCGAGGGCCACGGGCACGACGTTGGTGCCGACCCAGCAGGCGCCGGTGAGCACGCCGTCGGGCCCGGCCGTGCCGAGCACGGGCGGGACGCGCCCGCCCCGGCTCGCGCGGTGGGCGTCGACGTGGGCGGCGACGAACGCGTGCGCGACCGGGTCGGCGTCGAGCAGCCGGTCCAGCCCGGCCTCGTCCACCTCCCCGGCCGGCACGAGCCGCTGCGCGAGCCTGCCCTGCGTCCTCACGGCCCCGCTCCCCCGTTCCGCGCCCTCGTCCCGGTTCCCGCTCAGCCGACGGTGACGACGGGCCCGGCCGGGCCGGTGGCCTCCGCGTCCTCCTCGGCGGCCATCTCCTCGGCGATGCGGTGGGCCTCGGCCAGCAGCGTCTCCACGATCCGGTCCTCGGGCACGGTCCGCACGACCTCGCCCTTGACGAAGATCTGGCCCTTGCCGTTGCCGGAGGCCACGCCGAGGTCGGCCTCGCGGGCCTCCCCCGGGCCGTTGACCACACAGCCCATGACCGCCACGCGCAGCGGCACGGTGAGGCCCTCGAGGCCCTCGGTGACCTCGTCGGCGAGCTTGTAGACGTCCACCTGGGCGCGGCCGCAGGAGGGGCAGGAGACGATCTCGAGCTTGCGGGGGCGCAGGCCCAGGGACTGCAGGATCTGCGCGCCGACCTTGACCTCCTCCACCGGCGGGGCGGAGAGGGAGACCCGGATCGTGTCGCCGATGCCCTGGGAGAGCAGCGCGCCGAAGGCCGTGGCGGACTTGACGGTCCCCTGGAAGGCGGGGCCGGCCTCGGTCACGCCCAGGTGCAGCGGCCAGTCCCCGCGCTCGGCGAGCAGCTGGTAGGCGCGGACCATCGTCACGGGGTCGTTGTGCTTGACGGAGATCTTGAAGTCGTGGAAGTCGTGCTCCTCGAACAGCGACGCCTCCCACACGGCGGACTCGACGAGGGCCTCGGGGGTGGCCCTGCCGTGCTTGTCCATGATCCGCTGGTCGAGCGATCCGGCGTTGACGCCGATGCGGATCGAGACCCCGGCGTCCTTGGCGGCGCGGGCGATCTGTCCGACCTGGTCGTCGAACTTGCGGATGTTGCCCGGGTTCACGCGCACCCCGGCGCAGCCGGCGTCGATCGCGGCGTAGACGTACTTGGGCTGGAAGTGGATGTCGGCGATCACCGGGATCGGGGACTTCTTCGCGATGATCGGCAGCGCGTCGGCGTCGTCCTGGGACGGGCAGGCCACCCGGACGATGTCGCAGCCGGCGGCGTTGAGCTCCGCGATCTGCTGCAGGGTCGCGTTGATGTCCGTGGTGGGGGTCGTGGTCATCGACTGGACGCTCACCGGCGAGTCGGAGCCGACGCCGACGGACCCGACCCGGATCTGCCGGGTCTTCCGGCGGGGGGCGAGGACGGGCTGGGGCGCGGCGGGCATGCCGAGGCTGACCGGGGTCAAGGAGTTCCTCCGAGGAGTCGAGGGCGGGGACGTCGAGCGGTGGCAGCGGGGCCCGCGGGCGGGCCCGTCGTCGTCCTCCATTGTGCCCCATGGGTCCCCGGGGGCGGGGGACGGTGTGACGACCCCGACCCCGGGCTCGCCCCGCCCGGGGCGCTCAGAACAGCTGCACCGGGGCCACCACGTCGGCGTAGACCAGCAGCCCCGAGACCCCGATCATCAGGGCGGCCACGGTCCAGGTGAGGGGCAGCAGGCGGGCCGGGTCGAAGGGCCCGGGGTCCGCGCGGCCGAGCACGCGGGCGGTGCCGCGGCGCAGCTGCTCCCACAGGGCCCCGGCGATGTGCCCGCCGTCGAGGGGCAGCAGCGGGAGCAGATTGAAGACGAACAGGGCCAGGTTCACGGAGCCGACCAGCCCGACCAGCGAGGCCGCCTTGTCCCGCAGCGCGATCTCCTCGTGGGCGGCGATCTCCCCGGAGATGCGGCCGACCCCGACCACGGAGATCGGCCCGTCGGGGTCCCGGGGGGCGTCCCCGAAGGCGGCGCGGCCCACCTCGACCACCCGCTCGGGCAGGTGCAGGACCACCCCGGCGATCCGGCCCAGCGCGTCGGCGACCGCGCCCGGGACCGCCCCGACCGGCTGCCGGACGGGCTCGCTGGTGGGGCTGATGCCGATGAACCCGGCGTCCTCGTAGCGCGGCTGCCCGTCCTGCCCGGTCACCGCGGCGCCGGTGGCGTCCAGGACCGGCCGGGAGGTGGCCACGGGGGTGAGCTCGGCCGTGACGGTGCGGTCCCCGCGCTCGAGGACCAGGGTGGTCGGGCTCCCCGCCCGGTCCCGGATCCGCTCGGTGAGCTCGGTCCACGAGCCCACCGGCGCGCCGTCGACGGCGGTCACGACGTCGCCCGGGCGCAGCCCGGCGGCGTTGGCGGGGGCCGGCGGGTCCCCGGGGCCGCACTCGGTGCGCCCGGCGGCCTGCTGCTCGGCGGGCACCACGCACTCGGCGACCCACGCGACCGTGGTGGTCGGGGTGGGGGTGCCGAAGCCGGTGAGCAGCACGGTCAGGCACAGGGTGCCCAGCAGCAGGTTCATCACGGGCCCGCCCAGCATGATCACGACCCGCTGCCACACGGGCAGGCGGTGGAACTCGCGGCCGTCCCCCGCGGGGCCGGTGCGCTCCTCGTCCGCGGTGCGGGCCTGCGCCGCGAGCTGCTGCAGGAAGCCGGTGCGGGAGGCGACGGCGGGGGCGCCGTCCGCGGCCGGCGGGTACATCCCGGCCATCGCCACGTAGCCGCCCAGCGGGACGGCCTTGAGCCCGTACTCGGTCTCCCCGCGCCGGACGGACACGAGGGTGCGCCCGAAGCCGACCATGTACTGGGTCACGCGCACCCCGAACAGCTTGGCGGGCACCAGGTGGCCGAGCTCGTGCAGCGCGATCGAGGCGGCGATGGCCACGGCGGCCAGCACCACGCCCACCAGGAACAGGGCCGTGCCCATCCGGGGACCTCCGGGGTCGTCGGGCGCCCGCGGCGGGCGCCGGGGCGGTGCCGTGCGAGGCACGGCGGGAACCAGTGTGCACCATCGGCCCGGGCGGCGCCCGGACCGGGGCCGGGAGCGGCCCGGGAGCCGGGGACGACGACGGCCGGCCCCTCCCTGCGCGGGTGGGGCCGGCCGTCGGTGCGCCCGGTGCGCTCAGCGGCGCAGGATGCGCCGGGCCAGGTGGTTGCCGGCGAACTGGACCAGCTGGACCAGCACCACGATCACGGCGACCGCCGCCCACGTGACCTCGTCGTTGAACCGCTGGTAGCCCAGCCGCAGCGCGAAGTCGCCCAGGCCGCCGGCGCCGATCGCACCGGCCATGGCGGACATGTCGGTGATGCCGATGACGAGGAACGTGTAGCCGAGCACCAACGGGCCCAGCGCCTCGGGCAGGATCACGGTGGTGATGATCCGCCACCGGGACACGCCCATGGAGCGGGCGGCCTCGACGACGCCGGGGTCCACGCTCATCAGGTTCTGCTCCACGATGCGCGCCACGGCGAACATCGCCCCGATGGTCATCGCGAAGATCGCCGCGTTCGGCCCCAGCCGGGTGCCCACGACGTTCTGCGTGAGGGGCCCGAGGGCCGCGAGCAGGATGATGAACGGGATGGGCCGCACGAAGTTCACGACGACGTTGATCGCCGAGTGCACCGCCCGGTTCTCCAGGATGTTGCCGCGGCGGGTGACGTAGAGCCCGACGCCGACGACCAGGCCGAGCACCCCCGCCAGCAGCAGGGTCGCGGCGACCATGTAGAGGGTCTCCCCCAGCGCGCTCAGCAGCTGGGGCCCGAGCAGGGACCAGTCGTTGGTCACGCCGCCACCTCCCGCACCTCGGTGACCCGGCCCAGCTGCTCGACCACGTCCTGCACGGCCGGGTCCGGGCCGGTCAGCTCGAGGGTCAGCGAGCCGAAGGACTGCTCCTGCAGCACGCTGATCCCCCCGTAGGCGATGGTGAAGCGCACCCCGTGGGCGGCGCCGTCGGAGAGCGGGCCGCCGATGTCGATGCCGTCGCCGACGTCGACGATCACGAGCCGGCCCCGGTGGGCCCGGCGCAGCCGCTCGAGGTCGCGCTCGTCCGGGACGGTGTGCATCACCGAGGACACGAAGCGCCGGGCCGTCTCGGTGCGCGGGCGGGCGAAGATGTCGACGGTGGGGCCGTGCTCCACGACCCGGCCGTCCTGCATCACGGCCACGCGGTCGGCGATCGTGCGCACCACGTCCATCTCGTGGGTGATGATCACGATCGTGATGCCGAGCTCGCGGTTGACCCGCTGGAGCAGCTGGAGGACCTCCTGGGTGGTCTCCGGGTCCAGGGCCGAGGTCGACTCGTCGGCGAGCAGCAGCTCGGGGCTCGTGGCCAGTGCGCGGGCGATGCCGACGCGCTGCTTCTGCCCGCCGGAGAGCTGCTCGGGGTAGTTGCCGGCGCGCGAGGCCAGGCCCACGAACTCCAGCAGCTCCGCGACCCGCTCCCGGCGCCGCTCCTTGTCCCAGCCGGCGCGCTTGAGCGGGTACTCGACGTTGCCGGCCACGGTGCGGGAGGTGAAGAGGTTGAACTGCTGGAAGATCATCCCGATGTCCCGGCGCACCGGGGCGAGCTCGGTCTCGGTGCGCCCGGCGACCTCGACGCCGGCCACGGTCAGGGAGCCGCTGGTGACGGGCTCGAGGCCGTTGATCAGCCGCACGAGGGTGGACTTGCCGGCGCCGGAGTAGCCGATCACCCCGAAGATCTCCCCGCGGTGGACGTCGAGGGTGACGTCGTCGACGGCGCGCACCTCGCGGGCGGCGCGCCCGCTGCCGGTGCGGAAGACCTTGGAGACCTCGCGGAAGGACACGAGCACCTCACCGGGGCGCCCGGGCGGGCCCGGCCGGCCGGGCTCGGCCGCGCTCACTTCTGCTGGTCCTTCAGCTCCTGCTGGTAGCGCTCGGTGAGCTCGCGCAGCTCCTCCTGCTCCAGCTGCAGCGGCACGGCGGTGCCCTTGGTCTCCGTCATCTCCGCGTCGATCACGGGCTGCTCGTGGTAGAGGCCGGCCACCTGCTTCAGGGTCTCGTCGTCGGCGAGCTCCTCGGTCGTGGTGAACAGGTTGACGTAGGCGCGGGAGCCCTCCGCCTCGGGGTCGTCCTGGGCCAGGGCGGACTTCGGGTCGATGTCGGCCCGGGAGAGGAAGTCGTTGTTGATCACGGAGCCGGCGACCGAGTCGAGGGAGAGCACCGTCTGCTCGGCGGAGACCGGGGTGACGCGCACCTTCGAGGCCTCGGTGTCGACGTCGAGCTCCGTGGGGATGAGGGTGTCGCTCGTGAGCTCGATCAGCCCGGCGGACTCGAGCACGATCAGCGCCCGGGAGAGGTTCACGGCGTCGTTGGGGACGGCGATCTCGTCGCCCTCCCGGAACTGCTCCACGGAGTCGTACTGGTTCGAGTACAGGCCCAGGGGGTAGATGGAGGTCGAGCCGACCGGGGTGATGGACCCGCCCGCCGAGTTGTTGTAGTCGGCGAGGAAGGGGATGTGCTGGAACCAGGTCATGTCCACGTCGCCGGACTCGGTGGCCGGGTTGGGCTGGTTGTAGTCGGAGAAGTCGACGTACTCGACGGTGATCCCCTGCTCCTCGGCGAGCTGCTTGAGGGCGTCGTGGGTGGGGTCGGTGCCGACCACCCCGATGGTGACCTTGCCGTCGGCGAGGGCGCCCTCGCCGGAGGACTCCTCGGCGGAGCCGCCGCAGGCGGTGAGGGTGAGGCCGAGGGTCGTGGCCAGGGCGAGGAGGGGGAGGCGCTGCGATCGCATGGGGTGCCTTTCCGTGGATCCGTGATGTGCGGAGGTCAGCAGGGCCGGGGTCCGGCGGCCACGGTCGATCGGCGCGCGGTGCGGAGCGCGGCGGGCGTCGAGCCGTACTTGCCGCCGGCCGTCGTCGGCCGTGGCCGGATGGTTCACCTGGGGCACCCCACTACGGGAGAGGGTTGCCGCCCAGCAAGCCAGGGCTCGGTGCTGGGACTCGTCATCCGGCCGACAGACTAGCACGGCGGGTCCGGTCCCCGTCGCCGGGACCGGTGCGGCCCTCAGCGGGAGAGGAGCGCGCGGGCGAGCCGGCGGGCCCGCTCCTCGGCGGCGAGCACGGCCTCGAGCGTGAGCGGCCCGTCCTCGTCGTGGTCCTCGAGCACGGCGCGCACGGTGTCGACGATCCCGGGGAAGCCGATGCGCCGGGCGTGGAAGGCGTGGACGGCCTCCTCGTTGGCCGCGTTGAACACGGCCGGGAAGGTGCCCCCGCGCTCCCCCGCGGCCTTGATGAGCTCGACGGCGGGGAACGCCGTGGCGTCCAGCGGCTCGAAGGTCCAGGTGGCCGCGCGGGTCCAGTCGCAGGGCCGGGCCGCCCCCGGCACGCGGTGCGGCCAGGCGAGGCCCAGGGCGATGGGCAGGCGCATGTCGGGCGGGGAGGCCTGGGCGAGGGTGGAGCCGTCGACGAACTGGACCATCGAGTGCACGACCGACTGGGGGTGGACCACCACGTCGATGCGCTCGAGCGGGACGTCGAAGAGCAGGTGGGCCTCGAGCACCTCGAGGGCCTTGTTGACCATGGTCGCGGAGTTCGTGGTGACCATCGGGCCCATGTCCCAGGTGGGGTGGCGCAGCGCCTCCTCCGGGGTCACGGCCTCGAGCTCGGCGCGGGTGCGGCCGCGGAACGGCCCGCCGGAGGCGGTGAGCACGAGCCGGTCGACCTCCGCGGCGGTGCCCCCGCGCAGGGCCTGGGCGAGGGCGGAGTGCTCGGAGTCCACGGGCACGATCGCGTCCGGGTCGCCGGTGGCCGCGGCCGCCTCCCGCACGAGCGCCCCGCCGGCCACGAGGGACTCCTTGTTGGCGAGGGCGAGCCGGTGCCCGGCCCGCAGGGCCGCCAGCGTGGGGGCCAGCCCGATCGAGCCGGTGATGCCGTTGAGCACGAGATCGGCGCCCGGGTGGGCGGCGGCCGCAGCGGCGGCGCCGGGGCCGTGGAGGATCTCCGGGCGCCAGGAGCCCGCGCCCGCGGCGCCCGCGCGCTCGGCGATCAGGCCGGCGAGCCGGTCGGCGTCCTCGCCGGTGCCGCTCGTGGCCACGAGCTGCGCGCGGGTCTCGACGGCCTGCTCGGCGAGCAGCTCGAGGCGCCCGGCCCCGGCCGCGAGGGCGACGACCTCGAAGGGGCCGCCCCCGTCCAGGGCCCGGGCGGCGCGCACGACGTCGAGCGCCTGCGTGCCGATGGAGCCCGTGGCGCCCAGCACGGCGATCCGGCGCGGGCCCGCGGCGGCCAGGGCCTGCAGCTCGGGGGTCGGGCGGGTGCGGGGGGCGGCGGGGGAGGTCATGGGTCCCAGTATTCCCCACCCCGGGGCCCTCGCCCGCCGGGGCGGGTGTCGGGTCCGGCCGCCGGGCCCGGGACGACGGCGGGGCCCCGCGCGCCGTCGCCGGCGTGCGGGGCCCCGTGGATCCGGGTGCGGGTGTCAGTGGCGCTTGCGGCCGGTGACGGCTCCCCAGATGAACAGGACGATCAGGGCGCCGACGATCGCGGTGATCCACGTGCCCAGGTCCCAGAAGCTGTCGATGCTGCCGATGCCGATGAGCGAGCCGAGGAAGCCGCCCAGCAGGGCGCCGACGATGCCGAGGACGATGGTGACGATGATGCCGCCGCCCTGGTTGCCCGGCATGATGAGCTTCGCGAGCGCGCCGGCGATCAGGCCGAGGACGATCCAACCGAGAATTCCCATGTCAGTTTCCCTTCGTGTTGCGTGGTCCTGTGCGGTCTCCGGCCCGGAAGCTGTGAACTCCCTGAGCCGCTGACTCCACAGTACCTGAAAGTCAGTGCCCTGTCCTTCACGGATGTGCAACGGCACAGCCCGCCCGGAACGGGGTTCCGGGCGGGCTGTGCGTCGTCCCAGGTGGGAGCGGGTGGGTCAGTGCGAGACGGCCTTCTCGGCGCCGATGCCCGTGAGGGAGCGCACCTCCATCTCGGACTGCTTGACGGGGTCCTCGACGCGCCGCTCCGTGACGGAGCCGATGAAGCCGAGGAGGAAGGACGCCGGGATCGAGACGATGCCCGGGTTCTGCAGCGGGAACCACGCGAAGTCGGCGCCCGGGATCATCGAGGTCTCCGTGCCGGACATCACCGGGGAGAAGATGATCAGGCCCACCGAGATGATCAGGCCGCCGTACATGGACCACACGGCCCCGCGGGTCGTGAAGCCCTTCCAGTACAGGGAGTAGAGGATCGTCGGCAGGTTGGCCGAGGCCGCCACCGCGAAGGCGAGCGCCACGAGGAACGCGACGTTCTGCCCCTGGGCGCCGATGCCGCCCAGGATGGAGACGATGCCGATGACGACCACGGTGGTCTTGGCGACCTTCAGCTCCTGGCGCGGGTCCGAGTCGCCGTTCTTGATCACGCTGGTGTAGATGTCGTGGGCGAAGGAGGCCGAGGCCGTGATGGCCAGGCCCGCGACGACCGCGAGGATCGTGGCGAAGGCCACGGCGGCGATGATGCCCATCAGCAGCGGGCCGCCGAGCTCGAAGGCCAGCAGCGGTGCCGCGGAGTTCACCCCGCCCGGGGCCGCCTGGATGCGCTCGGCGCCGATGTAGGCCGCCGCGCCGAAGCCCAGCACCAGGGTGAAGAGGTAGAACAGGCCGATCAGGGCGATCGCCCAGACCACGGACTTGCGGGCCTCCTTGGCGGTGGGCACCGTGTAGAAGCGCATCAGCACGTGGGGCAGGCCGGCGGCGCCGAAGACGAGGGCCAGGCCCAGGGAGATGAAGTCGAGCTTGCTGGTCTCGCTCACGCCGTACTTCAGGCCGGGCTCGAGCATCTCCGGGTTGCCGGAGGTGGCCACGGCCTCGCCGAGCAGCTCGGAGAAGTTGAAGCCGGTCAGCGCCAGGGTCCACACCGTCATCACGGCCACGCCGGTGACGAGCAGCACGGCCTTGATGATCTGCACCCAGGTGGTGCCCTTCATCCCGCCCACGAGGACGTAGACGATCATCAGCGCACCGACGACGACGATCACCAGCGACTGCCCCGCCTTGGAGCCGATGCCCAGCAGCAGGGACACGAGCGCGCCGGCGCCGGCCATCTGGGCCAGCAGGTAGAAGGCGGAGACCGCGAGCGTGGAGATCGAGGCGGCCACGCGCACGGGGCGCTGGCGCAGGCGGAAGGAGAGCACGTCCGCCATGGTGAACTTGCCCGTGTTGCGCAGCAGCTCCGCGATGAGCAGCAGCGCCACGAGCCAGGCCACGAGGAAGCCGATGGAGTAGAGGAAGCCGTCGTAGCCCTGCACCGCGATGGCGCCGACGATGCCCAGGAAGGACGCCGCCGAGAGGTAGTCGCCCGCGATCGCCAGGCCGTTCTGGGTGCCGGTGAAGCCGCGTCCGCCGGCGTAGTAGTCGGCCGCCGTCTGCGTGGACTTCGAGGCCCGGAACACGACGACCATGGTGACGAGGACGAAGGCGCCGAAGATCGAGATGTTGATCCACGGGGTGCCGACCGTCTCGGTGGCGGCGGCCGGGACCAGGGGCGCGGCCGCGGTGTACAGGTGGGGCATCGGTCAGTTCTCCTGTCCGGGACGACCGGCGGCGCCCGCCTGGCGGGACTCGAGGTCCTCGCGGATCGCCGTGGCCTTGGGGTCGAGCTTGCGGTTGGCGAAGGACACGTACGCGCCCGTGATCGCGAAGGTGGTGACGAACTGCAGCAGCCCGAGCAGCACGCCCAGGTTGACGTTGCCGATCACCTGGATCGTGAACAGGTCCGGCGCGTACATGGCCAGGACCACGTAGAGCAGGTACCAGACCAGGAACGCGACGGCGAGCGGGAAGACGAAGCTGCGGTGCGTCCGGCGCAGCTCCTGGAACTCGGGCGACCGCTGCGCGGTCGGGAAGTCGACGCCCGCGGCGGGATCCGCGGCGCCGACGTGCGGCTGGTGGGACATGGGGCTCCTCCCTCGTGTGATGCGCACCACAGTACGCACTTTGTATGCAGAGGGGCAAGACGAATTGCCGGAAAAGGCGGAACCGGCGCCAAGAAGACGCTCCTGCGGAGCTTTCTGGACTGAACCGTGCGCACCGTGTATACACAGCGGCTCCGGGAAGGGTGGTCAGCGCACGGCGAGGAGGTACTCGACGACCCGGTCGAGGAAGGCGTCCACCTGCTGCTCCTCGTAGGCGCGCTCGCCGTGGGCGGGCGGGAAGACGGCCTCGCGCACGGCGGCGGCGTCGGGGCCGGTCCCCGTGGCGAGGCGCTCGGCGACGCGCTCGCACAGCACGTCGACGTGGGCGGCCGAGTAGCCGCGGGTGCGCACGCGCGCGGGCCGGCGGAAGCGCTGCGTGCGGGGCCGCTCGAGGCGCCCCCGCAGCACGGCGGCGAGCTGCTCGGTGCGCGCCCGCCACGCCGCCGCCCCGTGGGCGCGCTCGCAGTCGGTGCGCTCCAGTGCGGCGAGCTCCTCCTCCGCGCGCGCCAGCGCCTCGTCCACGGGGCCGGTGCGGTAGCCGCCGGGGACGGCGTCGAAGACCGCCGCGCGCACGGCCGCGCTCGTGATCAACGGCCGCTCCCCCGGGCCGGGGGCGGCTCCCGCCGCGGCGTCCGGAGCGGACCGGAGGGCACCGGGGTCGGGCGCGCCGTCGCCGGGCGCACCATCGCCGGGCGCGCCGTCGTCGGATGCGTCGTTGCCGGGCGCGCCGTTGCCGGGCTCGCCGTTGCCGGGCGCGCAGGCACCTGCTCCGTCGCGGCCGGGCAGGCCCGGCCCGGGAGCGCCGGGACCGGCGGCGAGGCGCCGCGCGACGGCGGTCAGGAGGGCGTCGACCGGTGCGGGGTCGTAGCCGGACTCGTGCTGCGGGCAGCGCGGCAGCACGGGCGGAGCGGGGGCCGCGCCGGGAGGCTCGCTGGACACGGTCGGCAGCTCCCCGCTCAGACGGCCGCGAAGAGGGCGAACAGCAGGTAGCCGGCGGGCACGGCGAAGAGGATGGAGTCGATCCGGTCCATCACGCCCCCGTGGCCGGGCAGGAGCGTGCCCATGTCCTTGATGCCGAGCTCGCGCTTGACCATGGACTCCGAGAAGTCCCCGAGGGTGGCCGCGCACACGAGCACGAGGCCCAGCACGGCGCCCTCCCACCAGGCGTGGTCGAGCAGGAGCACGGCGCACAGCACGCCCACCAGCACCGATCCGCCGAGGGACCCGGCGAAGCCCTCCCAGGACTTCTTGGGGCTGATCCTCGGGGCCATGGGGTGGCGGCCCCAGACCACGCCGACCGCGTAGCCGAAGGTGTCCGATCCCACCGCCACGAGGATGACCGTGAGCACCTTCAGGGGCCCGCCCTCGGAGTGGTAGAGCAGCAGGGCGATGCTCAGCAGGAAGCCGACCCACACGAGGGCGAAGACCGAGCCCATGACGGAGAGGATCATCCCCTCGCGCCGCCCGAGGGCCCGCCAGACGATGACGAGGGTCAGGCCGACGATCACGGCCATCATGAGGGCCTCGCCCTCACCCGCGAACGCGGCCAGGGGCATGAGCATCCCGGCCGCGACGGCGGGCACGCGCGGGATGTGGATGCCGCGGAAGCGCAGGGAGCGCCCGACCTCCCACACGCCGATGCCGGAGGCCACGCCGGCCAGCAGCGCGAGCACGAGGGGCTCGAGGAACAGGCCCACGAGCAGCGTGCCGATGAGGACCGCGGCCACCCCGACGGCGGCGGGCAGGTTCCGGCCGGCCCGCGAGGGCGCGGTGTGCCGGCGGGCCGGCTCCGGGGCGGTCGGCGCCGCCGGGACGGGGGCCTGCCCGGGGCTCGCCGGGGAGGTCCCCGTCCCGCGGTGCGGCGCGCGGGACGGGTCGGACATCAGACCTGCAGCAGCTCGGCTTCCTTGTTCTTGAGCAGCTCGTCGATCTGCTCGATGTGCTTGCGGGTCGAGCCGTCGAGATCCTTCTCGGCGCGCTTGCCCTCGTCCTCGCCGATCTCGCCGTCCTTGACCAGCTTCTCGACCTGGTCCTTGGCGTGGCGGCGGATGTTGCGCACGGACACGCGGGCCTCCTCGGCCTTGTGCCCGACGATCTTCACGTACTCCTTGCGCCGCTCCTCGGTCAGCTCGGGCATGACCACGCGGATGACGTTGCCGTCGTTGGCGGGGTTCGCCCCGACGTCGGAGTTGCGCAGCGCCTTCTCGATGTCGTTGAGCGCCGAGCGATCGTAGGGGGTGATCAGCAGCGTGCGCGCCTCGGGATTCTGGAAGGAGGCCAGCTGCTGCAGCGGGGTCGGCGTGCCGTAGTACTCCACGAGCAGGCCGGAGAACAGGGAGGGGTTGGCGCGCCCGGTGCGCACGGCCGCGAAGTCCTCCTTCGCCGCGTCGACGGCCTTGGCCATCTTGGTCTTCGCTTCGGACAGGATCTCTGGGATCACGCAAGGCTCCTTCGTCGGTTCCGCACGGCGTGCCCGCGCGGGGTCGTTCTCGGCCGGTGCCGGCGCCTGCGGCGCGCGGTCGGGTGCTCCGGCCAGTCTATCGCCGGGCCCGCCGGGCCCCGGCCGGACCCGGCTCAGGCGGTGACGAGGGTCCCGATCTGCTCGCCGAGGATCGCGCGGGTGACGTTGCCCTGCCCCTCCATGCCGAACACGCGCATCGTGACGTCGTTGTCCCGGCACAGGCTGAAGGCCGTCTGGTCCATCACGCGGATGTCGCGGGCGAGGGCGTCGTCGTAGGTGAGGGAGTTCAGGCGCACGGCGTGCGGGTCGGTGCGCGGGTCGGCGGTGTAGACGCCGTCGACGCCGTTCTTGGCCATGAGCACCTCGTCGGCGTGCACCTCCAGCGCGCGCTGGGCCGCGACGGTGTCCGTGGAGAAGTAGGGCAGCCCGGCACCGGCGCCGAAGATCACCACGCGGTCCTTCTCCATGTGCCGGATCGCCCGGCGGGGGATGTAGACCTCGGCGACCTGCTCCATCTTGATCGCCGACTGCACGCGGGTGTCGACCCCGCACTGCTCGAGGAAGTCCTGCAGCGCCAGGCAGTTCATGACGGTGCCCAGCATCCCCATGTAGTCGGCGCGGGAGCGGTCCATCCCGGCCTGGGAGAGCTCGGCGCCGCGGAAGAAGTTGCCGCCGCCCACGACGATGGCGGTCTCGACGCGGCCGACGGTCGCGGCGATCTGCTCCGCGATGTCGCGGACCACGCCGGTGTCCACGCCGATCGAGCCGCCGCCGAAGACCTCCCCGGAGAGCTTCAGCAGCACCCGGCGGCGCGTGGGGGTGGCACGCGGGTCCCTGCTCATGCGCAGTGCCTCGTCCTGGATCTCGGAGGCGGACGTGGTGGGCATGGGTTCCTCCCGGCGACGACGGTGCGGTGTGGGCGGGCGCAGGTCCTGCTGCCGCCCGCACGGGGGCGTGCGGGGGACGCGGGACGGGCCCTCCTCAGCATACAGAACCCCGGGCGGGGCACCGGGGGCCGGCCCCGCCGTCGTCCGGGCCCGGGGAGCCGGGCGCCGCACGACGGAGGGAGGCCCCCCGCGGACGGGGGGCCTCCCTCGTGGTCGGTGCCGGGCGCTGCCCGGCGGCCGGTCTCAGGCGCCGACGCGGAAGCGCGCGAAGGCGGTGGCGGTCGCCCCGGCCTCCTCGAGCACCTTGCCGACGGTCTTCTTGGAGTCCTTGGCGAAGTCCTGGTCGAGCAGGACGACGTCCTTGTAGTAGCCCTTCAGGCGGCCGGCGATGATGTTCGGGATGATCTTCTCCGGCTTGCCCTCGGCGCGGGCGGTCTCCTCGGCGACGCGCTTCTCCGACTCGACGGTCTCGGCGGGCACGTCCTCCTCGGTGAGGAAGGTCGGGGACAGCGCGGCGATGTGCACGGCGACGTCGTGGGCGACCTGGGCGGCGTCGGTCCCGGAGACCGCCAGGAGCACGCCGACCTGGGCCGGGAGGTCCTTGGAGGTCTTGTGCAGGTAGACGGCCACGTTCTCGCCCTCGACGCGGGCGATGCGGCGGACCACGATCTTCTCGCCGAGCAGGGCGCCGGCGTCGACGACGTGCTCGGAGACGGGCTTGCCGTCGATCTCGGCGGCCAGCAGCTCCTCGAGGGTCGAGGCGCCGGCGGCGACCGCGGCGTCGAGGACCTTGGTGCCGAACTCGACGAACGGGGCGGACTTGGCCACGAAGTCGGTCTCGGAGTTGACCTCGACCATGTAGCCGACGGTGCCCTCGACGCGGGCGGCCACGAGGCCCTCGGCCGTGGCGCGGCCCTCGCGCTTGGTGACGCCCTTGAGGCCCTTGACGCGGATGATCTCCTGCGCCTTCTGCAGGTCGCCGTCGGCCTCGTCGAGCGCCTTCTTGACGTCGAGCATGCCGGCGCCGGTGCGCTCGCGCAGGGCCTTGATGTCAGCGGCGGTGTAGTTCGCCATGGGAACTCCTCACGTTGTCGGTGGGCCGGCCGGGGCGGCGCGCGGCCGCCCCGGCCGGCCCCGGTGCGGCGCACGGCCGCACCGGGGAAGAAGGGGTGGTCGGGACTACTCGGCGGCGGTCTCGGAGGCAGGGGCCTCGGCGGCCGGAGCCTCCGCGGCGGGCGCCTCGGCGGCCGGGGCGTTCTGCTCGGCGTTGTGCTGCTCGAGCAGCTCGCGCTCCCACTCGGCCATCGGCTCGGCGGCGGCCTCGCCACCGCCGGTGCGGCGGTTGTGGCGCTCGATCAGGCCCTCGGCCACGGCGTCGGCGATCACGCGGGTCAGCAGGTTGACGGAGCGGATGGCGTCGTCGTTGCCCGGGATCGGGAAGGCGACCTCGTCCGGGTCGCAGTTGGTGTCGAGGATCGCGACGACCGGGATGCCCAGCTTCTGCGCCTCGTCGACCGCGAGGTGCTCCTTCTTGGTGTCGACGATCCAGATCAGCGACGGGGTGCGGGTCAGGTTGCGGATGCCCCCGAGGGTGCGCTCCAGCTTCTCCTTCTCGCGGCGCAGCAGCAGCAGCTCCTTCTTGGTGTACTGCGAGCCGGCGACGTCGTCGAAGTCGATCTCCTCGAGCTCCTTCATGCGCTCGATGCGCTTGGAGACCGTGGTGAAGTTGGTGAGCATGCCGCCGAGCCAGCGGTGGTTCACGTAGGGCATGTTCACGCGGGTGGCCTGCTCGGCGATGGCCTCCTGGGCCTGCTTCTTGGTGCCGACGAACAGGATGGTGCCGCCGTGGGCGACGGTGGTCTTGACGGCCTCGTAGGCGCGGTCGATGAAGGACAGCGACTGCTGGAGGTCGATGATGTAGATGCCGTTGCGCTCGGTGAAGATGAAGCGCTTCATCTTCGGGTTCCAGCGGCGGGTCTGGTGGCCGAAGTGCACGCCGCTGTCGAGCAGCTGGCGCATGGTAACGACGGACATGTCGTCTCCTGGTCTCTCGTGCGCCCGGGCGCGCTCGTGCGCCCGGCCGCGGTTCCACGGTTGTCGGCTGCGTCCGGCGGACGAGCCCCTGGCGCAGCGGCGGGCCGGACCCGGGTGGGGTCCGCCGCCGGCCGCCTGCCGCGTCCCGCCGGTGCGGGGCGCGGACCGGAAGCGGCCGGGCCGGGAGCAGGAGTTCCCGGCGGCGCTGCGCGCGAAGTCAGCCGCTCGCCGCCCCGTCCCGGTGTCCGGCAGGGACCGGTCGGGGACGGAAGGGCGCGCCACAGGGGCGCAGAGAGCAGACTGCGCCCCCGAGTGTACTACAGGGCCGGGATCCCTCCTGCACACCGCCCGCACCGCCGGCCCCGCCGCCGGCGGCGCCCACAGGGCGCACGCGCCCCTGCCCGCGGTGCCCGCCCGGGGCCACGGTGGGGCCATGGCCGCCGTCCAGCCCCCGCGCTCCCCCGCCCGCCGCACCTTGCCCCGGGCCGCCCTCGTGCTCCTGCTGCCGCTCCTGCTGCTGCCGGGACCGCCCGCGCCCGCGGGGGCCGCACCCGCTCCCCCGGCCGCGACCGCCCCGGCGGGCTGGGCGTGGCCCCTGCTCCCGCGGCCGCGGGTCGTGGGGGCGTGGGCGCCGCCGGCCGAGCGGTGGCTGCGCGGGCACCGGGGCGTGGACCTGGCGGCCGGGCCGGGGGCGGTCGTGCGCTCCCCCGCCGACGGCACCGTCAGCTGGTCGGGGGTCGTCGTCGACCGTCCGGTGCTGACCGTGGCCCACGGGGCGGGGCTGCGCTCGAGCTTCGAGCCCGTGGAGTCCTCCCTGCGGCCCGGGGACCGCGTGCGCCGCGGCCAGGCGGTGGGCACCCTGCGCGGCCGGGACCACTGCGACCCGGGGATCTGCCTGCACTGGGGCGTGCGCCGCGGCCGGGACTACCTCAACCCGCTGCTGTTCGTCGGCGCGCTCGAGCCCTCGGTGCTGCTGCCCGTGCCCGCGGACCTGGCCGGGCGGCGACGAGCGGAGGCCCCGGACGGGGTCCGGGGCCTCTCGGGTGCGCGGGGTAGGGCCGGCGGGGCTTGAACCCGCGACCGAAGGATTATGAGTCCTCTGCTCTGACCAGCTGAGCTACGGCCCCGCGCCGGGGCGGGGCCCCGGCGGCGCAGCTCCACGTTACCGCACGCGGGAGGCCCGCACCGGCCGCGGACCGCGCAGCCGCAGGGCCCGGCGGGGCCGGTCCCCGGCGTCGTGGGCGTGCGGCCCCGGGGCCTGCTCCACCGGTTGCCCGCGGTAGAGCCGCACGAAGGTCTCGAGGGTGCGCGGGAAGCTGTGCCGCTCGACCTTCCGCCGGCTGGCCCGGCCCATCCGGGCCCGCTCCTGCGGCGGGGCGCCGAGCACCCGGGCGAGCTTCTCGGCGAGGTCCGCGGGGTCGCCGGGGGCGAACAGCCACCCGTTGACGCCCTCGTCCACGAGGTGCGGCAGGGCGCGGGCGTCGGCGAGGACCACGGGACGGGCCGCGGACATCGCCTCGAGGGTGACCAGCGACTGCAGCTCCGCGGTGCCCGGCTGGCAGAACACGTCGGCGCGCAGGTAGGCCTCCCGCAGCTGCTCGTCGCTGACGTGGCCGAGGAAGACCACCCGGTCGGCCACGCCGCGGCGGCGGGCCAGCTCCTGGAGGCGGGCGCGCTGCTCGCCGTCGCCGGCGAGCTCGGCGCGCACGTCCAGGCCGTGCTCGCGGCGCAGCCGGGCGACGGCCTCGACGAGCACGTCCACGTTCTTCTCCACGGCGAGCCGGCCCACGAACAGGACGGTGGGCCGGGCCGGCGCGCCGGCCCGCTCCCCCGGGCGCGGCTCGTAGTCGCCGATCCGGATCCCGTTGGAGACGGCCAGCACCGAGTCCGGGAAGCCGTTCTCCCGCATCGTGGCCACGGCCAGCGGGGTCGGGGCCGTCACGACGTCGCAGCGGCCGAGCACCCGGACCATGTCCCGCCACGACACGCCCCGGTACCAGCGCAGGAACCAGCCGGGGAAGGGCAGGAACGGCTCGAGGTTCTCCGGCATGAAGTGGTTGGTGCCCACCGTGCGGATGCCGCGGCGGCGGGCCTCGCGCACGAGCAGGCGCCCGAGGATGTAGTGGCACTGCACGTGCACCACGTCCGGGCGCACCTCGTCGAGGAGCCGGCGGATCGGCCCGAGGACCTCCCAGGGCAGGCACAGCCGGAAGTAGGGGTGGGTGAAGGCGTGGTGGGAGCGCAGGCGGTGCTCGACCACGCCGTCGTCCTCCTGCCGCTGCGACGGCCCCGGCTCGGGGCGCATGCACGCCACGTGCACCCGGTGGCCCTGCTCGTGCAGGCCGCGGGCGAGGCGGTGGGCGAACTGAGCGGCGCCGTTGACGTCGGGCGGGTAGGTCTCCGCGCCCAGCAGGACGGTCAGGGGCCGGTCGGGGGTCGTGGTCTCGGCGCTCAAGCGTGGCTTCCCGGTCGGTGGAGTGCTGCGCGGTCAGGGGCTGCGGGGTCCGCCGCCGGGGCGCCGGGAGCGGGGGGCCGCGGCCCGGCGGGGGCCGCACGGCGGGCGAGGACCTCCGGGTGGTGCTGCGAGAGCACGGCGACCCCGACTATAGCAACGGCGCCGGCGGCGGCCATGAGCACGCCGGTGGCCACGGAGAAGCCGTCGGCGGCCTCCCCCAGCACCAGCATGCCGAGCAGCACGCCCACCATCGGGTCGAGGACCGTCAGCCCGGCGATCACCACGTCGGGCGGCCCGCCGGCGAAGGCGCTCTGCACGAACCACCCGCCGAGCACCGCCGCCGCGGCGCCCACGCCCACGGCGGCCCAGTTGACGTCGTCCAGCGGCCCGCCGGCGCTGCCCTGGATGCGGGTCAGGGTCAGGCGCACCAGCACGGCCACGAACCCGTAGAGGATCCCGGCGCCCACCACGTAGAAGGTCCCGCCCAGGCTCCCGCGGAACAGCAGGGCGGCGGTGCCCAGCACGCACACGAGGACCACGAGGGCCAGCACGACCGTGTGCTCGGCCCACCGCGAGATGGCGCGGGCGGGGTCGGTGGCGGAGACCGCGCAGGTGACGAACACGGCCCCGCCGGCGGTGCACATCCCGATCGCGGCCCACGTGCGGCGGTTGATGCGCAGCCGCCGGTGGCGTGCGTGGAGCAGGGTCGTGACCACGAGCGCCACCACGCCGATGGGCTGGACCACGGTCACGGTCGCGAGGCCGAGGGCGGTGACGTTGAGCGCCGTGCCGGCCCCCAGCAGCCCCAGGCCCAGCAGCCAGCGCGGACTGCGCAATAGGGCGGGCAGGGCACGGAGGCTCAGCCGGCCGGGCACGCGGTCGGCCACGGCGGCCCCCTGCTGCTGCGTCCCCACGGCCAGGCACAGCGCCGAGGCGACGGCCAGGACGACGGCCAGCCACTGGTTCATCCCCACCACCGTCCTTCGTCCACAGCGGCGAGTCTATCGGGGCGGACCCGGCGGACCCGCCCGCACGCGTGGCCTCCGGGTGAACGCACGGCGAAGGCCCGGGAGCGTCGCGCTCCCGGGCCCTCGGGGTTCTGCGCCACGGCGCGGCCGCGGCGCTGCGTCAGCGGAAGAGCTTGCGCAGGAACACCACGAACGCGCTGCCGGCCACGGCGAGGACGGTCAGCGGCTGCCAGCGCTCGCCCAGCCCCGCGCCCTGCCCGCCGCTCGCGCCGGCCGGGCGGGTGCCGCGGGCGGCGCCGAGCGCGGACCGGACGTCCTTCGGGGTGGTGCGCACCGTGCGCCCGGTGCGGTCCACGAAGCCCTTGGTCGCGGCCTGGATGGTCTCGGCGCGGCCCTGGACGTCGTCGCGCAGGGTCTTCAGGTGCTCGCGGCGCAGCTTCAGGCGGTGGCGCAGCTGCTCCTCGGTGGGCGCCGGCGGCTTCTGGCGGGCGGGGTCCTGCGCGGCCTCGCGCTTCTCCTGCTCCTTGCGCTCGCGGGCCAGCTGCTCCTCGCGCTGGACGCGCGCCTCGGTGTAGGCGGAGCCCTCCTTGACGACGCCGAGGTCGTACTTGGTGCCGAACACGGCCTTGCGCGGGACCAGCGGCAGGGCCTTCTTGATCGTCGAGACGCCGATCAGCGCCGCCACGGCGAGCACCACGAGGAACAGCACGGCGAGCAGCAGGGCCGCGAGCCACGACGGCATGACCTGCGCGAGACCGGCGATGGCCGCGCCCACGAGCGCGATCGTGGCCAGCAGCAGGAACACGAGGCCGACAGCGACGAACGCGGCGCCCTTGCCGAGGGTCTTGGCCTTGTCGGTGAGCTCGAGCTTGGCGAGCTGCGCCTCGTCCTTCAGCTGCTTCGGCAGCAGCCGGGCGAAGACCTTGACGACGTCGAGGATCGACGCCTCCCCGGGGTCGGAGTGCTCCGTCCCCGCCTTCGAGGTGCCGGCCGTGCCGGGGCCTACCGAGTGACTCATGCCCGCCTCCGTGGATGCTCGTGGATAGTACGTTGACTGAGCACAAAGCTACCACCGGGGACGGCGCCGCCGGGCGCGCACCGGGCCGCCGGCCGCGACGGCCGGGGAGACGGTCCGGCCGCACGCGCGGGAGGACCCGCCCGGTCGTCCCGGGCGGGTCCTCCGGCGCACGGCGTCCGCAGGGACCTCAGCGCCTGCCGTGGTGGTCGTGCTTCTTCGCGTCCACGTCCGAGAAGTAGACGTAGTAGTCCTTGTGCTTGTTGTGGCGGTGGTCGTAGGAGCAGACCTCGACCCACTTCCTGTCCTTCTCCTCGACCCACTTGGCGGTCCGGTAGAACTTCCAGTAGTGGCCGTCCTCGCACTTGCGGTCGGCGTAGCGGGCGGCCTCCTTCAGGTCGACCGTCTTCTCCTCGACGACCTTCTTGTGCCCGCTCCTCGCGTGCTTCTCGACGAGGATCACTTTGATGTGCTCGTCCTTGTGGCCCCTGCCGTCCCGGCCGTCCCGGCCGTCCCGGCCGTCGGCGACGGCCGGCGCCGCCCCCGCCGCCAGCAGTCCCGTGACCGCGAGGCCGGTGACGATCGTGCGCAGACTCTTCATGGCTTCCCCCAACCCGAGTAGGTGTCACCAAGGTAAAACTGCTGGTCAGCGCTACAAAGCAGTACGGATCTCGGGTTCTTCACGGTCCCGTCACGGGCGGGAACTACTACCGGGTCGTCACCTCGCGTTCGTCCGTCAGCGCGGGATGAGCCGGAACAGGAAGCGCGTGCGCACCATCAGCCACAGCAGGGCGAGCACCACCGCGTAGGCGGCCGTGTTCAGCCACACGTCCCCCTGCCGCAGGGCCGGGACGTTGGCCGCGGCGAGCACGAGGAAGACGTGGACGACGAAGACGTACAGGCTCGCCCGGCCCAGCGGGAGGAGGAACCAGCCGAGCGCCCGGTGCAGCGGCCTCCAGTAGGCGGTCAGCAGCGCGTAGGCGGCGACCACCACCAGGAGCACGTTGAGCAGGCGCCCGGGCCCGAGGTAGGTGCGCTGGAAGAGCGAGTCGTACACCGACCGGAAGACCTCCTCCGGCAGCAGCGCCAGCCGGACGTCGTAGGCGTTGGTGAAGTAGGGACCGGTCCAGGAGAACACGGCCAGGACGGCGGCCAGCAGCACGCACCCCGTGAGCAGCGGCCGGCGCCGGGGGGCGGAGAACCAGTCGACGATCCGGGCCCGGTGGTAGCCGGCGACCGTGCCGAGCACGAAGAGCACCTGCCACACGAGCAGGGGGAAGGAGTCCTCGAACTGGGAGGGCAGCAGACGCCACCGCGTGGTGGTGCCGACCGCGTAGAGGCTCACGCTGGCGAGCACGACGACCCAGGTGCGGCCGCGGGCCAGGGCGGCCAGCACGAGCGGGCTCAGCGCCAGGAGGACCACGTACAGGCCCATGATGTTGAACTGCCAGGGACCGACCTGCAGCAGCAGCAGCGCGGGCACGAGGTGGGCGGGCACGGGGAACCGGAACAGTCCGTCCATCCCGGCGTAGAGGTCGTAGGTGGCCCCGGCCGCGGCGGCCCCGGCCGCTCCGGTGCCCTGGTCCGTGAAGGTCGTCACGGCCGAGGCGTCGAGGAACGGCAGGCGGCTCAGGAGCAGGACGATCAGCACCACGACCAGCGCGGTGACGTAGAGCTTCCAGGCCCGCCCGCTCGTGCGGTCCACCACCTCCGCCAGCCCGTCGCGGGCCCGGGGGCCGTGGACCAGCCCCAGCACGGCCCCCGAGAGCAGCACGAACAGCTCTGCCCCGGAGACCGCGCCGACGCTCTCCTGCGTGAGGAGCTGGAACAGCGAGGTCAGCCCCACGTGGTTGACGACGACGAAGACGATCGCCGCGCCGCGGAGCATGTCGATGCGGGCGTCGCGGGCCCCCGTGTCCGCGTAGCCCAGCTGCCGGACCGGCCGGGCGCGCGGCAGCAGGCACAGCACCAGGACCGCCGCGAGCGCGGCGGCGGCCGCTGCCCACGCCGCCGGACCCGTCAGGGTGACCCCCGTCGCGGCCGGGGCCGTGCCCTCCAGGGCGGAGGCCTCCACCACCGGCCCGGTCACCGCGGCGGAGTCCGCCACCTGTCGTGCGAAGGCCCCGGCGAGCCCCGGCTCGTGGGTGATCCGCCAGTCCACCACCACCGGGCCGTCCTCGCGCCGCTCGGCGGTCTCGGTCCACACGAGGGCCCCGATGCGGTCGTAGCCCTCGGCGGGGGCCGCCAGCACCTGCTCCGCCCACGCGCGCTTGATCCGCTCCTCCCCGGCGCCGGCGGCGCCGGGGCTGTAGAAGGCGGCCGTCTCCACCAGCAGCGGCTTGTCCCGCCCCACGGCGTAGGCGGCGTAGAAGTCCTCCGCTCCCGCGGGGACGTCCGGGGAGGGCGGGCCCAGGGCCGCACCGAACGACCCGGGCTCGGGCACGGTGTTGCGGGCCTGCCCCTCACCCGTCTCGTCGTGCTGGACGGTCAGCCCCACCCAGTCGACGACGTCGTCACCCGGGTAGTAGGGGGCGTAGGCGTCGTCGTCGACGTCCCACACGCCGCTGCCGTCGGTGTCCAGGTCGCCGAGGGCCCCGCCGGAGGGCGCGGCCCCCGACGGCGCCCGGAAGGGGTAGTCCCGGGCCGCCGTGGGCGACCAGACCAGGACCGCGCCCGCCAGCTCGGCGTCCACGGCGGCAGCCACGGCGCGGAAGGCCGTGCGGTAGGCCTCGGGCTGCTGCCCCCAGTCCACCCAGGACGCGTTCATCTGCGGGGCGAAGCGGATCATGACGGTGCCGTCGTAGCCCTGCGCCGCGTCCGCGACCTGGGCTGCGAGCGCGGCGGCGCGCGCATCGTCCACCTCGGCCAGCGGGACGCCGGGGCGGACGGTGAGCAGCGCGTGCGCGCCCTGGGCCGCGACCTGACCGAAGTAGTCGCGCAGGTGACCCTGCTCCCGCGGGCCCATGGGCAGGGGGACGGGCCGGCCGTAGACCGCCGCCGGTGCGCCGAGGCGCTCGGCGTGGGCGGCCGCGGAGTCCTCCGACCAGTCCAGCACCGCCCCGAGGTGCGGTGCGCCGGGGGCCGGGGCGGCGGGCGGCTCCGCCGCCCGGGCCGGGGCGGTGTGGGCCGGGCCGAGGACCACGGCGAGCAGGGCCAGCAGCACGGCGGCGGCCCTCGGGGTACGTGCGGCGGTCGGGACCACGGCGCCTCCGGTCGAGGTCGTGCGAAGAGGTTCCCCGGGGGACGGGGAGCTCCCATTGTGGTCGGGGGCGCCCCGCACCACGGCGCGACGTGCCGACAGGGGGCGCAAATGCAAAGCGATGGGGCCAGGGGCCGGGATACTGCTCTCGGGCAGCGGCGGACCGTGCCGCGCCCGGTCCGCGGCGCGGCGCCTCCGGCCGGGACCACCGACAGGAGGAGTGGCGTGCACCGTTTCCTGGTCCGGCTGCTGGTCGTGCTCACCGTGCTGCTGGGAGTCAACTACGTCGCGTGGCGGTGGCTGGAGTCCCTGAACTGGTCGGCGTGGTGGATCGCGGTGCCGCTGGTGCTCGCGGAGACCTACAGCCTGGTCGACGTGATGCTGTTCGGGCTGACCATGTGGCGGCTCAAGGAGCGCACGCCGCCGCCGGCCCCGCCGGGGATGACCGTGGACGTGTTCATCACCACCTACGACGAGCCGGTCGAGATGGTCCTGGGGACGGCGCTCGCGGCGCAGCGGATCCGCTACCCGCACCGGACCTGGATCCTCGACGACGGCGCGCGGGCACCGATGCGCGAGGCCGCCGAGCGCCACGGCATCGGCTACCTGACCCGCAGCGCGGACTGGGAGGACCGGCCGCGCCACGCCAAGGCCGGCAACCTCAACAACGCCCTGATGCTGACCGAGGGCGAGTTCATGATGATCCTGGACGCGGACCAGGTGCCGGAGCCGGAGATCCTCGACCGGACCCTGGGCTACTTCAACGACCGCAGGGTCGCCCTGGTCCAGACCCCGCAGTGGTTCGTCAACGTCCCCGAGGACGACCCGCTGGGCAGCCAGGCCCCGCTGTTCTACGGCCCCCTCCAGCAGGGCAAGGACGGCTGGAACGCCGCCTTCTTCTGCGGCTCCAACGCCCTGCTGCGCCGCGAGGCGCTCATGCAGCTGGGCCTGGTCGGCTACGTGGCGGAGGTCGAGCGCTCCGTCCGCACGGCCCTGCGGGGCTCCCGGGCCGCCGTGCGCCGGGCCCGGCGCTCCCCCCAGGCCGCCGACCCCACGGTCGCCCGGCTGCTCGACGAGGTGGAGCGGGCGACCGACCGGGCCCGGGAGGAGCTCGAGGCCGGCCGGTCCTACAGCGAGATCACCTACGGGCTGCGCCGCACGGTCGAGGCCGCGGTCCAGGAGCTCGTCGCCGCGGACGTCAGCGCCCTGCAGGCGGACCTCGCCGAGATCGAGGCCCTGGGACCGGATGGCGGCCACGGCCCCCTGACCCCCGACGAGGTCGACCGGGCGGTGGCCCGGCTCTCCACCCGGGAGTGGTCGCCCCTGGGCGCGCTGGAGTCGGTGCACACGGTCCTCGAGGCCATCTCCGTGGAGCGCTCGGAGGAGGCGCAGCCGGTCATGCCCCTGGCCACGATCTCCGTGACCGAGGACATGGCCACCTCCATGCGGCTGCACGCCCTGGGCTGGCGCAGCGTCTACCACCACGAGGTGCTCGCGGTGGGTCTGGCCCCCGAGGACCTCAAGACCATGCTGACCCAGCGGCTGCGCTGGGCGCAGGGCACCGTCCAGGTCCTGCTGCGGGAGAACCCCCTCCTCAAGCGCGGCCTGCGGTGGCCGCAGCGGCTGATGTACTTCGCGACCATGTGGAGCTACCTCTCCGGCTTCGCCGCCGTCGTCTACATCACCGCCCCGATCGTCTACCTGCTCCTGGGCATCCTCCCGGTCACGAGCCTCAGCGCCGACTTCTTCCTCCGGTTCATCCCCTTCATGGTGGTCAACCAGCTGCTGTTCGCGGTGGCCGGGCGCGGGGCGAAGACCTGGCGCGGCCAGCAGTACAGCCTCGCCCTGTTCCCCACGTGGATCACGGCCTGCACCACGGCCGCCCGCAACGTCTGGTTCGGCCGGCCCCTGGGCTTCGCCGTCACCCCCAAGGTCAAGCAGGGCAGCAGCCGGGACTGGCACCTGGTCCGCCCGCAGCTGGTCGCCATGTCCCTGCTCGCCGCCGCGGCCGTGATCGGCCTGTCGCGTCTGGCCGTGGGGCTCAACGAGCCGCTGGGCACGCTGGTGAACGTCGCGTGGGTCGTCTTCGACCTGATCGTGCTGAGCGTCGTGTTCCGTGCCGTGCGCTACGACGGCTTCACCGGGGACGAGGAGCCCGCCCGCCCGGTCCCGGACTGACGGACGCCCACAGTGCGCAGCACGGCGTTCCCGAACGCCGCCCTCCGCTCTATGCTTTCGCAAACACCGTTGTGGGTGCGCCGCCGGGCGCACCGCGAGCAAGGAGCACCCCCGTGTCCCGTTCCCCCCTGGTCCCCGCCGTCGTCCTCGCCTCGGCCCTGGCCCTGGCCACCGGCGGCGCGGCCTCCGCAGCCCCGCACCAGAACTCCGCCGCCGCGAAGAAGGGCACCGCAACCACGTCGACGACGGTCACGACGGCGCCGCAGGTGCGCACGTGCCCGCTGCGCTTCGGCGTGGGCACTCCCGGCGGCCCGGCCGCGGCGGGCGAGCTGGCCGAGGTGGCCTCCCTGACCGGGGAGAAGCCGTCGCTGATCCTGTCCTACAAGGACTTCGGTCAGCCCGTCCCGCTCCACGAGCTCGAGCAGGCCCGGTCCGCCGGCGCGACCACCCTGCTGACCTGGGAGCCGTGGCTGTGGGGCAACGGCGTCCAGCAGCAGGAGTTCGCCCTCGAGCGGATCGCCGCCGGAGCCCACGACGACCACATCCGGTCCTGGGCCGAGCAGCTGGCCGCCTGGGGTCACCCGGTGATGCTGCGCTTCGCCCACGAGATGAACGGCGACTGGTACCCGTGGGCGGAGCTGGTCAACGGCAACCGCTCCGGGGACTACGTCGCCGCCTGGCGCCACGTCCACGACATCTTCACGGAGGCCGGGGCCGACAACGTCCGGTGGGTCTGGAACCCGAACGTGCCCTACTACGGGTCCGCGCCGCTCGAGGGGCTGTACCCGGGACACGATCAGGTCGACGTCGTGGCCCTGGACGGCTACAACTGGGGCACCTCCCAGTCCTGGTCCTCCTGGCAGCAGCCCTGGGACCTGTTCGCCCACGGGCTCGCCGAGCTGCGCCGGATCGCGCCGGGCAAGGAGATCGTCGTCGCGGAGACGGCCTCGGCCGAGGCCGGCGGCTCCAAGGCGGAGTGGAACGCCCACCTGGTCTACTACCTCGCCCAGCAGCCGGACGTCACCGGCCTGGTGTGGTTCCACATGAACAAGGAGACCGACTGGCGGATCAACTCCTCCAGCTCCTCGGCCCAGGCGCTGGCCGCGGAGCTGGCCAAGCGCCCGTGCCCGTGACCGCGCACACCGTGTGAGCAAGCGAACGGTCCCCCGAAGCGGTTTCCGGGGGCGGTCGGTGGTAGACCGGTAGGAGGGCCCGCGCGTCGTCGTCACGCCGGCTCCCCGATCCCGTGCCCCACCGACCGCAGCAGGCGGCTGCTCCCGCCTGCCCCTGGAGACCACCGTGAGCCTGCAGCAGCACTTCGACGGATCCCGCCCGACCGCCACCGGCGCCCCGGTGCGCGTCTTCGCCGACGTGGCCCGCACCCCGCGCACCCCCGCACCTCGCGGCTGGAACAACCCGGCCGCGGTCGCGGTCGTGGGGATGCCCCTGTCCGTGTCCCTCACCTGGATCCCGTTCGTCCCACCCCTGCTGGGCGTGCTCGCCCTCGCGCTCGTCCTCGGCTACGCCGCCGCGGCCGCGGTCGGCTGGTTCTCCTGGCCGCAGAGCCGCGACGACGCCCTGGCGGAGGCCGCGTGGGTGGCCGCGCAGTCGGGCTACCGGGTCGACCTCCGCGAGGGGGCCCTGCGCTGGTTCGACCGGGACGGCACCGCGCGGTGCGCCACGGTGGTGCAGGGAGCCCGCGGCTGGGACCTGGTCCTCGAGGACCGCCTCGCCGGCGCGGACGTCCCCGCCTGAACCGGGCGGGGCCCCGGCCGGCGCGTAGGATCGGGCCACCACCGCCGATCGAGCGAGGAGCGCGACGATGACCCACCAGCCCGACGACCGCGACCAGGCCTGGGCCGAGCAGCAGCAGGAGCACCTGAGCGTCCTCGACGAGGACGCCCTGACGGCGAACACGGACGAGGACGACGACCGGGTGGCCGACGAGGACTCCGGCCCGCTGACCGGGCAGCCCGAAGCGCCCTCCCCGAGGGACCGGGGCGAACCGCGGGACCGCGGCTCCTCCCGCTAGCTCCCCGCGTCACCGGGGGCGGGCGGCCCGAAGCCCCTGACCGCTCTGCATCGCTGTGAGCGGCCGGGGGCTTCGGGCCACCCGGCCGACGACCCGGGCTGCGACGCCGGCCCTTCCTGCGTGGTTGACCCGTCAAGGACCCGACGTACGCTGGTGGGGACCCCGGCGTGCTCCTCCCGAGCTCCCGCCGATCCCCCACCTCCACCTGGAGCCTCCTGTCATGACAGACCCCCTGTCCGTCAACTACGGCGGCGCCACCCATCCGGGAGCGCGCGCCATCGTGCACCCCGGGATGCTCGCTGCTGAGCACGCCGTGGCACGGAACGTGGTGCGGCAGACGGCGACGACGTTCACCCTCGACGACGGATACACCTACGACAAGGTCTCCTGCCGGGTCATCGGTCCCGGAGGCCAGCCCTCGCTGCTCAACCGCATGGCGGTCACCGAGGGCAGCGCGATGTACAGCTCCTGGTCCCACCTCACGCGCCCGCCCCGGCTCTCGGAGGCCCGCCATCCGGCCCGTCGGCGACTGCACTCCCTGGCGCGCATCCTCCGGGAACGCCGCCCGCGCCGGTGAGCCGCCGCTGACGTGCCCCGGCTCTGTGCGCCACCGCACCGGGCCCCGAGCAGCCGCACGACGGGCCGCTCGCCGGTGCGCCGGTCCGACCGGCCGGTGAGCGCACCGTGGTCGTCGGCGCCGCGGCGGCGCACACCGGCCCGCTCCGTCCACGGACGGGGCGGGCCGTGCACATGCCGGTCATGACGCAGGGCGTCGACTCCGCGGCCGGCTCGTGCTCCTCGCAGGGCGGGCCGAGGTCCGGGCCCGGCGTGACCCGCCGCGGGGGCCGGGCACGGTGGTCAGCGTCCGGAGGTGCAGGGCTGCACCGGTCAGCCTCCGGCGCACTCCCCGGTGACGTGCTCCACGGTGCCGGTATCGCCGCGCAGGACCTCGTGACGGACTCCTGGTGTCCCGCGCCCCGGCCACCGGCGGGCACGGAAAAGGCCCCCACCGGCTGTTCCGCCGGCGAGGGCCTCCTGTGCTGCTCCCCCGACTGGACTCGAACCAGTAACCCTTCGATTAACAGTCGAATGCTCTGCCAATTGAGCTACGGGGGACCGTGCACGCACGCGTGCAACGAGCCATCACTGTACCGTCCCCGCCGCGCGAACGCCAAATTGTCCCGGTCCCCGGGGCGGCGGGCGCGGCGCTCAGTCCGGGCGCAGGCTGCGGCGCTGCATCTCGAGCTCGAGCAGCTCCCGCTGCAGCTGCTGGTAGCGCTCGCGCTGGGCGGTGGGGTCGGTGCGCTGCAGCTCGGCGAGCCGGTCGGACTTGCGCCGGTTGATCTGCAGCTCGAAGAGCCGGTTGAGGATGTCGGCGGTGTAGCGCTCGAGCTGGGACTCGGTGGTCGCGGGCAGCGGGGTCACGGCCAGCTCGGCGAGGTAGCCGTGCAGGGGCTCGGGCAGGTGCCCGCGCACGGCGTCGACCCACGGCTGCCCGGCGGGGGCGGTGCCGGCGGGCAGCCCGGAGCGGGCGGCGAGCACGGCGTCGTGCACCGCCCCGTGGACGGGGTAGCGGAAGACGCTGAGCCCGAACTCCTCCCAGTGCCGGTCCTGGAGCAGGTGGGCGCACTGGATGACGGTCTCGAGGGCCTCCCGCTCCATCCGGGCCACCGGCTCCCGGGGGTCGGGCAGCTGCACGCCGGGCTCGGCGGCGGGCTCCGCCTCGGGCGTGCGGGCCGGGGCCCGGTCCTCGCGGGGCGCGCGCCCGGCGGCGTCGACCGCGCGCTGGACCTCGGAGGGGTCCAGGCCGAGCCACCCGGCCAGCTGCCGGGCGTAGGCGGGGCGCAGCGAGCGGTCGCGGATGCGGGCGACGATCGGCGCGCACGCGCGCATCGCCCGGATCCGGCCCTCGATGGTGTCGAGGTCGAAGTTCTTCAGGGTCGCCCGGATCGCGAACTCGAACAGGGGCCGGCGGGTCCCGACGAGCTCGACGACGGCGGCGTCCCCGCGGGCCAGGCGTAGGTCGCAGGGGTCCATGCCGTGGGGCTCGACGGCCACGTAGGTCTGGGCGACGAACTTCTGGTCCTCCTCGAAGGCGCGCAGGGCGGCCTTCTGCCCGGCGGCGTCGCCGTCGAAGGTGAACACGACCTCTCCCCCGCCGCCGCTGTCGGAGAGGAAGCGGCGGACGATCTTGATGTGCTCGGGCCCGAAGGCGGTGCCGCAGGTCGCGACCGCGGTGGTCACGCCCGCGAGGTGGCAGGCCATGACGTCGGTGTAGCCCTCGACGACGACGACGCGCCGCTGCTTGGCGATCTCCCGCTTGGCGAGGTCGATCCCGTAGAGCACCTGGGACTTCTTGTACAGGGGCGTCTCGGGGGTGTTGAGGTACTTCGGGCCCTGGTCGTCGTCGAAGAGCTTGCGGGCGCCGAAGCCGATGACCTCCCCGGCCACCGCGCGGATCGGCCACACGAGCCGGCCGCGGAAGCGGTCGTAGAGCCCGCGGTTGCCCTCCGAGAACATGCCCGTGAGCTTGAGCTCCTGGTCGGTGAACCCGCGCCCGCGCAGGTGCTTGAGCAGGTGGTCCCAGCCGCGGGGGGCGTAGCCGACGCCGTAGCGGCGGGCGGCGTCGCCGTCGAAGCCGCGCTCGCCCAGGAACTGCTGGGCGGGGCCGGCCTGGCGGGTGTAGAGGTTGCGCTGGAAGTACTCGGCGGCGACCTTGTGCGCGTCCAGCAGCCGCTGGCGCCGGCCGACCTCCTCCTTCTTGGGCCCGGAGCCCTGCTCGTAGCGCAGCTCGTAGCCGATCCGCGCGGCGAGCTTCTCGACGGTCTCGGTGAAGGTGGTGTGGTCGATGTTCATCAGGAACGCGATGACGTCCCCGGACTCGTCGCAGCCGAAACAGTGGTAGGTGCCCATCTGCGGGCGCACGTGGAAGGAGGGGGTCCGCTCGTCGTGGAAGGGGCACAGGCCCTTCCACGAGCCGATGCCGGCGCTCTTGAGCGTGACGTAGCCGTCGACGATCTCCTTGATGTCCGTGCGAGAGCGGACCTCGTCGATGTCCTCGCGCCTGATCAGTCCTGCCACGGGCTTCAGTGTAGGCGTGCGGGCGGACGCGCCCGCCCGCGCCCCGGAGGTGCGGCGGGGGCGGGGCACGGCGGACGGGCCGCCGCACCCCGCCCCCGGTGCCGGGTGCGGTCGGCGCGCCTCAGCGGGCGGTCTCGCGCAGCTCCTGGCGGGTGCGCGTGCCGGTCAGGGCGAGCCCGCCCAGGGCGCCGACGGCCGCGAAGGCGAAGAAGCCCCACGGGTAGGCCAGGCCGGCGCCGAGCAGGGTGCCGCCCACGATCGGCCCGGAGATCGCCCCGAGCCGGCCCACGCCGGCGGACATCCCCAGGGCCGTGGCCCGCACGCGGGGCGGGTGGTTGGCCGCGGTGAACGCGTAGACGAGCACCTGGGAGGAGAAGACGAAGCAGCCGGTGAGGAAGACCATGACGTAGATCCCGGCCAGCGGCAGCTTGATCGCGAGCGCCGCGAGCAGCACCGCCGAGCCGAGGAACCAGGCGATCCCGGCGACCCGCGGGGTGATCCGGTCGGCCACGCGCCCGGAGACCCACAGGCCGGCGACCGCCCCGACGTTGAGGATCAGCAGGAAGCCCAGGGAGTTGCCGAGGTCGTACTCGGCGGCGCGCATGATCTGCGGCAGCCAGGTGTTGAGGCCGTAGACCAGCAGCAGGCCCATGAAGGACGCGATCCAGATGGCGATCGAGTTCCGCCGCCACCCGCTGGAGAGCAGCAGCGAGGCGCCGACCTTCTCTGCGGCGTCCTCGCCCGGGGCGTGGTGCTCGAGCTCGAGGCCGTAGTGCTCGGCGACGGCCCGGGCCTCGGTGGTGCGCCCGGCGGAGGCGAGGTAGGACGGGGACTCGGGCAGGTAGCGCAGCATCAGGGGCACGAGCACGAGGGCGGGCAGGGAGCCGAGGACGAACATCTCCTGCCAGCCGAGCTGGCGCACGACCACGATCGCGATGGCGGCGGTGAGCACCGCGCCCACGTGGTAGCCGGTCATCATGACGGTCGTGGCGTTGGAGCCCCGGCCGCGGCGGGCGAACTCGGTGACCATGGCGATGGCCGTCGGCAGGCAGCCGCCGAGACCGAGGCCGGCGAGGAAGCGCAGCAGGCCGAAGACGAGGACGTTCGGGGAGAACGCGGCGGCGAAGGTGAGCAGCGAGAACAGCACGACGGCGCCGATGAGCATCCGCCGGCGGCCGAGCCGGTCGGTGAGGTAGCCCATGGCGAGGGCGCCGATCATCATGCCGACGAGGCCGGCGGTGGCCACGGCCGTGCCGTCGGCGGTGGTCATGCCGAGGGCGCCGCCCTCGAGCATCGAGGGCAGGACGGCGCCGAGGACCACGGCGTCGAAGCCGTCGAGGAGCACGGCGGTCCAGCACAGGGGGGCGACCCAGGCGCGGGAGCGCAGGATCGGCGCACCCCCGGGGCGCCGGGACGCCGCGGGGGTGTTGGCGGAGGCAGAGGACATGGGTGGTCTTCCTAGGGGCAGACGGGCGCGGACTCGACGAGTGTAGGGAGGCTCACCCGTGAGGCACAGCTCACACCCGTTGAACGGGACGGCGGGCCGGGGAACCTCCGGGGGCCGCCCGGGCTCACCAGAGGGGCTTGTCCCCCACCCGCCAGTGCGTGCCGCGGATGCGGTCGTGGAGGGCGACGGCGGAGAGGTCGGTGAGGGACGCGACCTGGTCCACGACGAGCCGCAGCCGCGCCGCCTCGGCACCGGGGCCGTCCCCGATGGCGTGCCAGTCCTCGGCGAAGGCGGCCGAGAGGTGCCGGCCGTCGGTGTCCATCAGCGCGGTGACGAGGATCGAGAGCACCTCGCGCTGGTTCTCGTAGATCGGCTGCGCGTCCCGGACGGTCATCACGTAGGCGGTGGCGATGCCCTTGAGCACGGCGATCTCGGTGGCGGTGTCCTCGGGGACCACGAGCCGGGCGGCGTAGCGGGTCAGGGGCTCGTCGCCGTAGATGGCCCGGGTGGCGTGCTCGGCGGACATCGCGAAGCGGCCGATGAGCTGGCTGGTCATGTTCTTCAGCCGGGCCAGGGCGCGGTGGGAGCCGTCCATCTCCCGCAGCCACAGCGGGGTGTCCTCGAGGCGGGTGAGGGCGGCGTCGAGCACGGCGGGGTCGGTGTGCGGCAGGTACCAGCGGCGGGTCCACTCCACGACCTTCTCCCGCTGGGCGGTGTCGGCGAGCCAGCCCAGCTGCACGAGCCCGGAGGCGATGGCGTCCTCGACGTCGTGCACGGAGTAGGAGATGTCGTCGGCGAGGTCCATCACCTGGCTCTCCAGGCACGTGGTGCCCGCGGGCGCACCCTCCCGCATCCACGCGAACACGGGCAGGTCGTCCTCGTAGACGCCGAACTTGCGGGAGCGGGTGCCGTCGGCGCGCAGCGGGGCGTCCTCGGCGCGCCAGGGGTACTTGCACGCGGCGTCGAGGGCGGCGCGGGTGAGGTTGAGCCCGGCGGGACGCCCGTCGTCGTCGAGGACCTTGGGCTCGAGGCGCGCGAGCAGGCGCAGGGTCTGGGCGTTGCCCTCGAAGCCGCCGACCGACCGGGCCAGCTCGTCGAGGGCGGCCTCGCCGTTGTGCCCGAACGGCGGGTGGCCGAGGTCGTGGGAGAGGCAGGCGGCGTCGACGACGTCGGGGTCGCAGCCGAGCATCCGGCCCAGCTCCCGGCCGATCTGGGCGACCTCGAGGGAGTGCGTGAGCCGGTTGCGCACGAAGTCGTCGGTGTCCGGGGAGACCACCTGCGTCTTCGAGGCCAGCCGCCGCAGCGCGGCGGAGTGCAGGATCCGCGCCCGGTCGCGCTCGAAGTCCGAGCGGTGGCGGTTGTGGTGCTCCTCGGCCACCCGCCGCTCGGCGTCCCGGGGCTCGTAGCCCGGGGCGGGCACGGCCGGGCGGTCGGCCTCGACGGAGATGTGGTGCATGCCGGTCCTCTCGGGTGGGGGCGGTGCTCAGCCGCCGGAGACGTCGAGCTCGGCGGCGGTCAGCCCGAGGCGCTCGGCGTCGCCGAGCTCCCGGGAGGCCAGCCAGCCGTCGGGCAGGTGGGCCCGGCGCGGGGAGCCGGCGCGGCCGCGGGGGCCCTCGACCGCCGCCCCCGGGTAGCCGACGTCCGGGTCGAGCTCGGCCAGCAGCGCCTCGAGGGTCGCGAGGTCGGGGACCTGGGCCAGCCGGGCGCGCAGCTCCCCGCCCACCGGATAGCCCTTGAAGTACCAGGCGACGTGCTTGCGGATCTCGCGCACGCCCTTGCCCTCGTCCCCGAAGGTCTCCACGAGCAGCTGGGCGTGGCGGCGCAGGATGCCGGCGACGGTCGCGAGGTCGGGGCGGAAGCGCTCGGTGCGGCCCTCGAAGGCGGCCTGGAGGTCGCCGAACAGCCAGGGGCGGCCCTGGCAGCCGCGCCCGACCACCACGCCGTCCACGCCGGTGCGCTCGACCATCCGCACGGCGTCCTCGGCGCTCCAGACGTCCCCGTTGCCCAGCACCGGGACGTCCGGCAGGGCCTCGCGCAGCCGGGCGATCGCGTCCCAGTCGGCGGTCCCGGAGTAGTGCTGCTCGAGGGTGCGCCCGTGCAGGGCGACCGCGGCGACGCCGTGGTCGCGCGCGATCCGGCCGGCCTCGAGGTAGGTCAGGTGCTCGTCGTCGATGCCCTTGCGCATCTTCACGGTCACGGGCACGTCCCCGCGGGAGGCCTCCTCGACGGCGGTGCGCACGATCGCGGTGAACAGGTCGGTCTTCCACGGCAGGGCGGAGCCGCCCCCGCGCTTGGTGACCTTGGGCACGGGGCAGCCGAAGTTGAGGTCGACGTGGTCGGCGCGGTCCTCCTCGACGACCATGCGCACGGCCCGGCCGACGTTGACCGCGTCCACCCCGTAGATCTGGATGGAGCGGGGTGTCTCGTCCGGGTCGTGGTCGATGATCCGCATCGACTCGGGCCGGCGCTCCACGAGTGCGCGGGCGGTGACCATCTCCGTGACGTAGAGCCCGCCGCCGTACTCGCGGCACAGGCGGCGGAACGCCTTGTTGGTCACACCCGCCATCGGGGCGAGCACGACCGGCACGTCGACCGTGAGCCTGCCCAGCTGCAGGGGCGGCAGGTCGAGGCGTGCCGGCGGTGCCGGGTCGTGCGTCGGGCGCTGCGTCGTGGTCGTGTCCATCACCGGGGAATTCTCTCACGGACGGCCGACGCCGCAGGAGCCGGGGGCCTCGCCCCCGTCACGGGCGGGGACCGGCCCCTGCGCGCGGGCAGCAGGGGTCCCGGCGCCGGCCGGTGTCCCGGGCCGTGTCCCGCCCGGCGGACCGGCCGCCGGGCGGGCGCCGGGTAGACTCGCGGCCGGTCGACGAAGGGACGGCGATGACGACGAGCACCCGGGTCCCGCCCGGGTCCCGCGCAGCGGAGCCTGCGGGAACGGCGGCGCCGTGAGGGCCGGGGGCCCCCGCGCGGCGCCGGGCACCCCCGCCGGGGTCGCGGCCGTGCTGACCACCGCGGTCCTGTGGGGCACCACGGGCACGGCGGCGACCTTCGCCCCGGGTGCCGGCCCCCTGGCGATCGGGGCCGCGGCCCTCGGGATCGGCGGGCTGCTGCAGGCGGCGATCGCCCTGCCCGCCCTGCGCCGGGCGCGCGCCGGTCTGCGGTCCCACCGGCCCCTCGTCGCGGCGGGGGCGGCGGCGGTGGCCGTCTACCCGCTGGCCTTCTACTCCTCGATGCACCTGGCCGGGGTCGCGATCGGCACGGTGGTCTCCCTGGCCTCGGCCCCGCTCGCCTCCGGCGTGCTCGAGCGGGTGCTCGAGCGGCGGCCGCTGGGCCGGTGGTGGCTGCTCGCCGCCGCCCTGGGCACCACCGGGAGCACCCTGCTGTGCCTGTCCGGGACCGGGCGCACGGCGGGCTCCGCCGGGGCGAGCGCCGCGGGGGTGGGGCTGGGGCTGGTCGCCGGGGCCGCCTACGCCCTCTACTCCTGGACGGTCCACCGCCTGATGGGCCACGGGGTGGGTCGGGCGGCGTCGATGGGGGCGGTCTTCGGCGCCGGCGGCGCGCTGCTGCTGCCCGTGCTGCTGCTCACGGGGGCGCCCCTGCTGGCCTCGGGGAGCTCGTTCGCCGTGGCCGTCTACATGGCGCTGGTGCCGATGTTCCTCGGCTACTGGCTCTTCGGCCTCGGGCTGACCCGGCTGCGCCCGAGCACCGCGACGACCCTGACCCTCGCCGAGCCGGCCGTGGCCGCCCTGCTGGCGGTGGCCGTGGTCGGCGAGCGGCTGCCGCCGGTGGGCTGGGCAGGCCTGGGCGTGCTGGGGACCGCCCTCGTGGTGCTGGCCCTGGCTCCCGGCGAGGACGACTCCGGGGAGGACGGCGGCGGCGCCCCGCCGGGGGCCGGCGCACCCGGACGGGAGCCCCGGGACAGCCCGGCGGCCGGTGGCGTGCCGGTCCCCCGCCCCGGGGCCTGAGCGGTCCGGGCGCCGCCGGTCCGGGCGCCCGGACCGGCGGGCCTACCGGACGGGCTCGGCGAGGACCACGGACTCCTCGACGACGGCGGCCGCGCCCGCGGCCAGCAGGTTCTCGATCACGACCGCCAGCGGGGAGGTGGTCCCGTCCACCTGCAGCTGCACCGGACGGTCGTGCACCAGCAGCGCGAGCAGTTGCTCGAGGGCCCGCCCGGCCGCGGGATCACCCGGGGCCCAGCCCAGCAGGACGTTGGCCGCGGCCTCCGCCGGCTCCTGGGGCGCGGCCCCCGGGGCGGCGTCGAGCTCCACGGGGCGGTAGCTGACCGCGAAGGCGGAGATCCGGCCCCGCTCCCCCGGGCCCGCGCCGTTGCGCAGCACGACGGCCCCGAAGGCGTGGGCGGCGTCCGAGAGGAAGAGCGTGTTCACCCGGCCCACGGGCAGGTCGGCCGGCGGGTCCCAGCCGTGCTCGGCCCGGTAGAACTCCCACAGGGCCCGGGTGAGCTCGACCGAGCCGGTGGCCAGGTCCTCGACCGTCTGGGCGGGCGAGCCGTCCGGGCCGGCGTCGAGCGGGCGCACCGGCAGCGCGCCGGCCCCGACCCGCACCACGCGCGAGGTGCGCACCGGGTCCAGGCCCGCGGCGCGGGCGAAGCGCTCCCCCGCCGAGCCGGGGGCCACCCGGGTGCGCAGGGCCGTGGTGCCCGACGGCGCGGAGGCGGCCTCCGCGCGCAGCCGGGCCAGCAGCGCGGTGCCGATGCCCTCGCCGCGGCGGTCGGGGGCGACCTCGACCCAGGCCCACAGCCGCAGCGGGTGCAGGGGCGACTCGTGGACCGTGCCGGCGGCCACGGGCACGCCGGAGTCCTCGGCCACCAGCGTGCGCGACCACGGGGCGTCGTCGTCGGGGCGCAGAAGGGCCCGGAACTGCTGGGACTGCGGGGTCTCGGGGTCGGGCCAGACCTCGAGCAGCCGCAGGTCGTCGCCGTCCCGCCAGGGACGGATGCTCAGGCCGGCGGGGGTGCGCATCAGCAGTCGAGCTTCTCGGCGAGGTAGGAGCGGACGCGGTCGAGGGAGACCCGCTCCTGGGTCATGGCGTCGCGCTCGCGCACGGTCACGGCCTGGTCCTCGAGGGTGTCGAAGTCCACGGTGATGCAGTACGGGGTGCCGATCTCGTCCTGGCGGCGGTAGCGGCGCCCGATCGCCCCGGCGTCGTCGAAGTCGATGTTCCACTTCCGGCGCAGCTCCGCTGCGAGGTCGCGGGCCTTGGGCGAGAGCTGCTCGTTGCGCGAGAGCGGCAGCACGGCGGCCTTGACCGGGGCCAGGCGCGGGTCGAGCTTGAGCACGGTGCGCTTGTCCACCCCGCCCTTGGAGTTGGGCGCCTCGTCCTCGGTGTAGGCGTCGACGAGGAAGGCCATCATCGACCGGGTCAGCCCGAAGGAGGGCTCGATCACGTAGGGGACGTAGCGCTCCTCGGTCTGCTGGTCGAAGAAGCTCAGCTCCGCGTTGGAGTGCTCGTTGTGCACGCCGAGGTCGTAGTCGGTGCGGTTGGCCACGCCCATCAGCTCCCCCCACGGGTTGCCCTGGAAGCCGAAGCGGTACTCGATGTCGATCGTGCCCGCCGAGTAGTGGGCCCGCTCCTCGGCCGGGACGTCGAAGCGGCGCATGTTCTCCGGGTCGATGCCCAGGTCGGTGAACCAGCTCCAGCAGGCCTCGACCCACTCGTCGAACCAGCGGGCGGCCTCGTCCGGGTGGGTGAAGTACTCGATCTCCATCTGCTCGAACTCGCGGGTGCGGAAGATGAAGTTGCCCGGGGTGATCTCGTTGCGGAAGGCCTTGCCGATCTGGCCGATGCCGAACGGCGGCTTCTTGCGGGCCGCGGTCACCACGTTGTTGAAGTTCACGAAGATGCCCTGGGCGGTCTCGGGCCGCAGGTAGTGCAGGCCCTCCTCGTTGTCCACGGGGCCCAGGAAGGTCTTCATCAGCCCGGAGAACTGCTGCGGGTCCGTCCACTGCCCCTTGGTGCCGCAGTTGGGGCAGGGGATCTCGGCCATGCCGTTCTCGGGGGCCCGGCCCTTCTTCTCCTCGAAGGCTTCCAGCAGGTGGTCCTGGCGGGCGCGCTTGTGGCAGGAGAGGCACTCGACGAGCGGGTCGGTGAAGGTCGCCACGTGCCCGGAGGCCTCCCACACGGCCTTGGGCAGGATGATCGAGGAGTCCAGGCCCACCATGTCCTCGCGCCCGCGCACGAAGGTCTGCCACCACTCGTGCTTGATGTTCTCCTTCAGCTCCGCGCCCAGGGGCCCGTAGTCCCAGGCGGAGCGGGAGCCGCCGTAGATCTCACCCGCCTGGAAGACGAATCCGCGGCGCTTGGCCAGCGAGATGACGTTGTCCAGCGTGGTCTTGGGGGCCATAGGGGTTTCCTCCGGGGTCTCGCCCGACCGCCGGCTGCGGACGCGCGTGGGATGGGGCGCCCCCGGCGTGCCCGCCGCGGGGCGGACGGCCTGCGGCCGTCACGAACGAGGACGCCGCGTGCGACGTCCTCGCCCCAGGGTAGCCAATTGTCGACGGGCCCGCCGCCCGGGCCGGACCGGGCACGCTCCCGCGCCGCGCCGCGCCGCGCCGCCGCCGGTCCGTGGCCGGCCGGGGTGCTGTCCGGGCGCGGGGCAGGAGCGTGCCCGGGAGCGCGAGCGTGCCCGGGGATGCGGGCGTGGCGGGGCGGGTGCGGGAGAATGGGCCCATGACGACCTCCCAGCACCCCGGACCCGCCGACGACCTGCCGATCCGCGACGGGATGATCCGCCTCGGCCAGGCGCTGAAGCTCGCGAACCTCGCCGAGGACGGGGCCCAGGCCCGGGCCCTCGTGGAGGATGGGCAGGTGCGGGTCAACGGCGAGGTCGAGACCCGCCGCGGCCGCCAGCTGCACCCGGGGGACGTGGTCGCCGCCGGCGGCGCCGCCGTGCGGATCACCGCCGCGGACTGAGCCGTTCCGGTCCCGCCCCCGGGAGGGACGGGGTTCTCGGGAGGGCGCAGCCCTCAGGAGGCGCGGGCGCCCAGGACCACGTGGCGCAGGTACTCCCCGACGTGGCCGAGCTCCTGGGGGCCGACGCCGTGGCCGATCCCGGTGTACTGGACCTTCATGGCGTCGGCGTGCTCGAGCGCCCACTCGGCCGTGGCGTCCACGAGCGCCGGCGGGATGACCGGGTCCTGCGGGTCCCGGCCCCAGAACAGCGGCAGCGGCCGCTCCCGCAGCCGGGCGTCGTCGAAGGCGGGGTGCTCCCCCGGGACCACGAACCCGGACAGCCCCACGACCGCGGCGATCTCCCCGGGCATGTGGCGGGCCAGCGAGGTGGCCATCGCCATGCCCTGGGAGAAGCCCAGCAGGGTGGTGCTCGGGTGCTCGGCGGCGCGCTCGCGCAGCCAGGCGGCCACCGGGAGCACCGCGTCCACGACCGCCTCGGCGGAGAAGCCGAGCTCCCCGGAGAGCGGGAACCACTGGTAGCCCGCCTGCACCGGCTGCGGGGCCCGCAGGGAGACCACGCTGAACTCGGGCGGCAGCGCGGGCAGCAGCCCCATGAGGTCCTGCTCGTGGGAGCCGTAGCCGTGCAGCAGCACGAGCAGCGGGGTCCCGGGGCGGGCGTCGGCGTCGTTGCTCCACACGGCGAACGGCGCGGGGGCCGCTCCGGGGCGGGCGGTCGTGGGATCGGCGGAGGCGTCGGTCATGGTCCCCAGTGTGCCACCCGCCCCGGCCGGCTCAGTCCTCCCGCAGCACCGTCTCCACGAGCAGCTTCCCGAGCTGGGGGCCCTCGATGAGGAACCCGTCGTGACCGGAGGGCGAGGTGAGGGTGCGCCGGCGCACCTCACCCGGCAGGGCCGCGGCCAGGACGTCGGACTCGTGCGGCAGGTAGAGCCGGTCGGAGTCCACCGCGGCCACGAGCCACTCGCACGAGGCGCGGGCCAGCGCCTCCTCGAGGGTGCCGCGGCCGCGGGCGACGTCGTGGGACATCAGGGCCTCGTTGACCACGAGGTAGGAGTTGGCGTCGAAGCGCCCGGCGAGCTTGGAGGCCTGGTGGTCGAGGTAGCTCTCCACCTGGTAGCGGCCCCGCTCGGCCGGGCGGGCGCCGATCACGTCCCGCTCCCCCTGCGGGGTGCGCCCGAAGCGGTGGTGCAGCTCCGCGGCGGAGCGGTAGGTGACGTGGGCGATCCGCCGGGCCAGGCCGAGGCCGGCCACGGGCGCGGGGCCGTCGTAGTAGTCGCCGCCGCGGAAGTCCGGGTCCTGGCGGATGGCCAGGTTCTGCGCCTGACCCCAGGCGATCTGCTCGGCGCTGGACTGGGCGCACGCGGCGACCACGGCGCAGGCGCGCACCCGGTCGGGGACGGTGACGGCCCACTCCAGGGCCCGGGCCCCGCCCATCGACCCGCCGATCACCAGCCGCCACGCGCCGACGCCCAGGGCGTCGGCGAGGGCCTCCTCGGCGCGCACGGCGTCGCGGATCGTGATCATGGGGAAGCGCGAGCCCCAGGGCCGCCCCTCGGGGTCCACCTCGGGCGGGGCCGGGCTGGCGGGGCCGGTGGAGCCGTAGCAGCCGCCGACGATGTTGGCGCAGACCACGAACCACCGGTCGGTGTCGATGGCCGCACCGGGGCCGACGAGGCCCTCCCACCAGCCGCCGGCCTCGGCGGCGCGCTGCTCGTCCGCGGGGGCGCCGGGACGGGCGCGGCCGGAGGCCACGTGGGTGTCGCCGGTGAGGGCGTGCTCGACCAGCACGGCGTTGGAGCCGTCCGGGGCCAGGGTGCCCCACGTCTCGTAGGCCAGGCGCACCCCGGGCAGCCGGAACCCGGACTCGAGCTCCAGCGTGCCGATCTCGGCGTGGCGCAGCACCCCGTCCTCGCGGACCGGTCCGGGGGCGGCCGCGCCGCGCGGCAGGACCACCGTCATGCCGCGCCCCCGCGGGCCGCGGCGGCGGCGAAGCCCTGCTCGAGGTCGGCGAGGATGTCCTCGACGTGCTCCAGGCCCACGGACAGGCGCACGAAGCCGGGCTCGACCCCGGCGGCCAGCTGCTCCTCGGGCAGCAGCTGGCTGTGGGTGGTCGAGGCGGGGTGGATCACCAGCGAGCGGACGTCGCCGATGTTGGCGACGTTGGAGTGCAGCGTGAGCCCGTCGACGAACGCGGCGCCGGCCTCCCGCCCGCCGTCGAGCACGAAGCCCACGATCGACCCGGCCCCGCGCGGGGCGTACTTGCGGGCACGGGCGTGCCACGGGGAGGAGGCCAGCCCGGCGTAGGAGACGGAGCGGACGTCGTCGCGGGCCTCGAGCCACCGGGCGACCGCCTCGGCGTTGGCCACGTGGCGCTCCATGCGCAGGGACAGCGTCTCGATGCCCTGCTCGATGAGGAACGCGTTGAACGGGGAGATCGAGGAGCCGAGGTCGCGCAGCAGCTGCACCCGGGCCTTGAGGATGTAGGAGAGGTTGACGCCGAACGGGCCGTCCGCGCCGAGGGTCTCCGCGTAGACGAGCCCGCCGTAGGACTCGTCCGGCTGGTTGAACCCGGGGAAGCGCTCGGGGTCGCGGCCGTAGTCGAAGCGCCCTGCGTCGACGATCACCCCGCCGATCGCGGTGCCGTGGCCGCCGAGGAACTTGGTCGCGGAGTGCACGACGACGTCGGCGCCCCACTCGAAGGGCCGCACCAGGTAGGGGGTGGCCACGGTGTTGTCCACGATCAGCGGGACCCCGGCGTCGTGGGCGAGGCCCGCGACCGTCTCGATGTCGAGCACGTCGTTGCGCGGGTTGGGGATCGACTCGGCGAAGAAGGCCTTGGTGTTGGGCCGCACGGCCCGCCGCCACGCCTCGGGGTCGTCCGGGTCCTCGACGAACGTGGTCTCGATGCCCAGCTTCGGCAGGGTGTACTTGAAGAGGTTGAACGTCCCGCCGTAGAGGCTCGGGCTGGCCACGACGTGGTCGCCGGCCCCGGCGAGGTTGAGCACCGCGAAGCTCGTGGCGGACTGGCCGGCACTGAGCATCAGCGCGCCCACCCCGCCCTCGAGGGCGGTGATCCGGTTCTCGACGACCTCGGTGGTCGGGTTGCCGATCCGGGTGTAGATGGGGCCGAGCTCGGCGAGCGCGAAGCGGTCCGCGGCGGCCTGCGCGTCCGGGAAGACGAACGAGGTGGTCTGGTGGATCGGCAGGGCGCGCGAGCCGGTGACCGGGTCGGGGCTCTGGCCGGCGTGGATCTGCCGGGTCTCGAAGGACCAGCCGCCCGGGTTCTCGGGCGTGGGCCGCTCGTCGGTGGTGGTGCGGGGGGACTCGGACATGCCGTGAGCTCCTTGCGGATGGTCAGGGGTCCGGTGTCCGGCCGGAGCGGTGCGGCCGGCTGCGGCCGGGCACCGAGGACCCGCGCTTGCTCGCTCGCCGGGCGCGAGGAGCCTGGTCTTCACCCAGGGCACCCCACCGCGGTGGAGGGTTGCCGGCCAGCTAGCTGGGGCTCGGTGCTGGCGCTCATGACCTGCGGCTCATTCTCTTGAGTCCGGGAACGCGGCGTCAAGCCGGGTCCGCCCGACGGGGCCCGCGCGGCGGCCCCGGACGCTGCGCGCACCGGGCCGGGCAGGATCGTGCACCGGCCCGGGAGGCGGTGCTGCGCCGGTGCGCGGTGCGGCCCGGGCGGGCCCGTGTCGGTGCGGGACGAGCCGATTTGGAGACGAATCTCACAGGGTGCCACGATGTGCCCATGAGAGTCGACCACGTGTCCTACGCCTGCCGCCCCGAGGGCCTCGAGGCCACCACGGAGCGCATCGCCGACCGGCTGGGCATCGAGCCGGTCAAGGGCGGGGTGCACCCGCGCTTCGGCACCCGCAACATGATCCTGCCGCTGACCAACCACCAGTACGTGGAGGTCGTCGAGGTGCTCCAGCACCCCGCGGCCGAGAAGGCGCCCTACGGGCAGGCCGTGCGGGCCCGCTCCGCCGCCGGCGGCGGCTGGCTGGGCTGGGTCGTGGAGGTCGAGGACCTGGCCCCGTTCGAGCGGCGCCTGGGGCGCGAGGCGGTGCCGGGCCACCGGGTGTTCCCGGACGGCCGGTGCCTGCAGTGGCACCAGATCGGCGTCAAGGGTCTCATCGCGGACCCGCAGCTGCCGTTCATGGTGCACTTCGACTCCGCGCCCGAGATGCACCCCTCGCAGGCGCGGATCACGGACGTGGGCCTGCACGGGATGTCCATCGCGGGCTCCCCGGAGCGGGTCACCGACTGGCTGGGCGCGCCGGTCGAGGAGGTGCTCGAGGACCTCGAGGTCGAGTGGCGCTACCCGGAGGGCACGCCGGGGCTGCTCGCGGTGACGTTCACGACCCCCGACGGGGCCGTGACCATCTGAGGCCCCGCCCGCCCGGACCACGAGGGGCGGCGTCCGGTGGTTCTCCCCTCCCGGGAGCCGCCGGACGCCGCCCCTCGCGCCGTCCTGCGGGCCGCCGTACCGCGTTCCGCCGGGCCCGGGGCCTCAGCCCAGCAGCCAGGCGCTGCCGAGGAAGCCGACGGCGTCGAGCAGGAAGTGCGCCACCACGAGCGGCATGACCCGGCCCGTGCGCCGGTAGAGCTCGGCGAAGACCACGCCCATGACCACGTTGCCCAGGAACGGGCCGACGCCCTGGTAGACGTGGTAGAGCCCGCGGAACACGGCGGTCGCGGCGAGCACCGCGGGCCAGCGCCAGCCCAGCCGGGTGAGCCGGTCGGCGAGGAAGGCGACGACGACGACCTCCTCGACCAGCGCGTGGCGCAGCGCCGAGGCCAGCAGCACCGGCACCGTCCACCAGTGCTCCCCCAGCCCCGAGGTGCTGACCGCGGCGGTCAGGCCCAGGGCCCGCCCGGCCGCGTACAGGGCCAGGGTGCCCAGGCCCATGAGCAGGAAGAGCACCGCGCCCAGGCCCAGGTCCGGCCAGGGCATGCGGGCGTCGAGGCCGATCCGGCGCAGCACGGCCGGCAGGGCCGCGGCGGAGCCGGCGAGCAGGTACAGCGCGAGCAGCACCGGCACGAGGTCCAGGCCGATGCCGGCGAGCTGGCGGGCGAGGTCCAGCAGCGGCAGGGGGCTCAGCGCCGGGTTGAGGGTCGCCTGCGCCTCGGCCAGGGGCCCGCGGGCGAGGTGCTCGGCCAGGGAGAGCACGGCGTAGACGGCGGAGGCCCCCAGGGAGACGCCGAGCACGAGCAGGACCTGGGTCCACAGGTCGGCGCGGGCCGAGCCCAGCACGGGGGCGGCGCGGTCGGGGGTCGCGGGCGGGTCGGGGACGGCGGGGGTGCTCATCGGCCCATTATCGGCCCCGCCGCTCCCCCGCCCCGGATCCCCGGTGCCCCGCGGGACGCCCCCGCTCCGGCTGCCCTCCGGCCCGCCGCCGTCCTGTCGCCGTCCCGGTGCCGCCGCCCCGCGGAGGCCTCCCGCCCCGGCTCCCCCGCCCCACGGGGTGTCCCGCCCGTGGTCCGGGGATCCCTAGGATGGCCCCATGACTGTCCAGCCCCCACGGATCGACCGCCGCCCCGCCCAGCGCGCCTTCCACGGCCACCTCTTCGAGGACCCCTACGAGTGGCTGCGCGAGAAGGAGTCCCCCGAGGTGCTGGCCCACCTCGGGGCGGAGAACGACTACGCGGAGGCCTCCACGGCCCACCTGGGGCCGCTGCGGGAGACGGTCTACGAGGAGATCCGCGCCCGCACCCAGGAGACCGACCTCTCCGTGCCCGAGCGGCGCGGGGACTGGTGGTACTTCGCCCGCACCGTGGAGGGCGGGGCCCACCAGTCCTTCTGCCGGGTGCCCGCCGCCACGACCGGGGATCTTCTCGCCGACTGGACCCCGCCCGTGGTCGAGCCCGGCACCCCGATGCCCGGTGAGCAGGTGCTCCTGGACGCCGACGCCGAGGCCGCGAAGCACTCCTTCTACGCCCTGGGCTCCTTCGACGTCGCCGAGGACGGGAGCCTGCTCGCGTGGGCCGAGGACACCACCGGCGACGAGCGCTTCGTGCTGCGCGTGAGGGACCTCGTCACCGGCGCCGTGCTCGCGGACGAGATCCCGGGCGTCTTCTACGGGGCGTTCCTCTCCCCCGACGCCCGCAGCGTCTACTACACGGTGGTCGACGACGCGTGGCGGCCCCACCAGGTGCGCCGCCACGAGCTGGGCACCCCGGTGGCCGAGGACGTCGTGGTGGCGCAGGAGGACGACCCCGGCCTGTGGCTGGGCGCCGGGCTCTCCGCCGACCGGCGGTGGATCCTGCTCGAGGCCGCCTGCTCGGAGTACTCCGAGGTGCGCCTGCTGCCCGCCGACGACCCCGGCGCCGAGCCGCGGGTCGTGCTCCCGCGCACCGACCGGGTGCTCTACGAGGCCGAGCCGTTCCTGCTCGGGGGGCGCGAGCAGATCCTGCTCACCCACGACCACGAGGCCCCCGACTCCCGGGTCTCGCTGATGGACCCGGCCGACCTCGGCCGGCCGGTGGCGCAGGTGGCGCTGCGCGACGTCGTGCCCGCCGTGCCCGGTGAGCGCGTGCACGGCTGCGCCGTCACCGCCGGGCACCTGGTGGTCTCCGTGCGCGCGGGGACCACGCTGCGGGTCCGGCTCGTGCCGCTGGCCGCGCTCGCGGCGGACCCGGCCGCGGCCGCCGTCGAGCCGGCCTTCGGGGAGGAGCTCTACACCGCGACCGTCGCGGCCGCGGAGTTCGACGCCCCCGTGGTGCGGCTGTCCTACACCTCCTTCACCACCCCGCCGCGCGTCTACGACGTCTTCGCGGCCGGGGCCACCGGCGACGACGACGCCCTGCCGGCCGAGCCGCTGCTGCGCCGCGAGGCGACGGTGCTCGGCGGCTACGACCCGGCCGACTACACCGTGGAGCGCGACTGGGCCACCGCCGCCGACGGCACGCGCATCCCCGTCTCGCTGGTCCGGCGCGCCGACCTCGACCCCTCGGTGCCCGCGCCGGTGCTGCAGTACGCCTACGGCTCCTACGAGCACAGCACGGACCCGGCCTTCTCGGTCTCGCGGCTGTCCCTGCTGGACCGCGGCGTGGTGTGGGCGGTCGCGCACGTGCGCGGCGGCGGGGAGCTGGGCCGGTCGTGGTACGAGCACGGGAAGAAGCTGCACAAGGCCAACACGTTCACGGACTTCGTGGCCGTCACCGACCACCTGGCCGCCCGCCCGGACGTGGACGAGCGCCGGATCCTCGTGATGGGCGGCTCGGCCGGGGGCCTGCTCGTGGGCGCGGTGCTCAACCTCGCCCCGGAGAAGTACTGCGGGGCCCTCGCGGCGGTGCCGTTCGTGGACCCGCTGACCTCGATCCTGGACCCGTCGCTGCCGCTGACGGCCCTGGAGTGGGAGGAGTGGGGCAACCCCATCGAGGACCCGCACGTCTACCGGTACATGCGCGAGTACTCCCCCTACGAGAACGTCGGGGCCCGGCCCTATCCCCCGGTGCTCGCGGTCACGAGCCTGCACGACACCCGGGTGCTCTACGTCGAGCCGGCCAAGTGGGTCGCGGCCCTGCGCGAGCGCTCGACCTCGGGGCACCCGGTGCTGCTGCGCTGCGAGATGGCCGGCGGCCACGGCGGGGCCTCGGGCCGGTACGCGCAGTGGCGCGACACCGCCTGGGAGTACGCGTGGGTGCTCGACCGGATGGGCCTGGCCGGCACCTGAGCCCCCGGGCGCGGCGGTGCGTCCCGGGCCGGGTGCCGGGACCGCCCCGCGCGGGCGGCGCTCCTCCCGCGCGGGCGGGGCGGGGTCCGGACGGGGCCCGGGCCGCGGTCCGGGCTCAGCCGCGCAGGCGGACCGGATCCAGGGCGGCGGCCGTGGCGGGGGTGCACCACGGGCCGACCGCGCCCTCGAGGAGCAGGTCGGCCGCCGCGCGGGCCATCGCCGTGCTCGTCTGGAAGCCGTAGCCGGACTGTCCGGCCAGCCACAGCAGCCCGGGCACCTCCGGGTCGGGCCCGCACACGGGCACCCCGTCGGCGGCCTCGGTGCGCAGCCCGGTCCAGGCCCGCTCGACCCCCGTGATCCCCAGGCACGTGAGCTCGTCGAGGCGGGCCACGAGCGCGTCGACGTCCGCGGCGACGGGGCGGGCGTCGCACGGCTCGCTGGGCACCGCCTCGGCCGGGGAGACCAGCGCCCCCGCCCCGGCACGGCGGTAGTACCAGGCGTCCCCGGCGGCGACGACCATGGGGTGGTCCTCGGCCAGGGGCCGGGCCAGGCGCACGAGGGCCGCGGTGCGCCGCAGCGGGACCAGGCCCAGCGGGGCGGCCCCGAAGAGCCCGGCGACCGCGTCCGCCCAGGCCCCGGCCGCGACCACGACCTGCCGGGCGCGCACCCGGTGGGTCCCGGCGCGCACGATCCAGGCCCCGTCGTCCCGGGCGGCGGCGGTGACGGGGGCCCGCAGCAGGATCCGGGTGCCGGCGGCCTCCGCGACCCGCCGGTGGCGCCCGACCAGGGCGGCGGCGTCGGTGCGCACCGAGGTCGTGTCGAGCAGCCCGCCCTCGATCTCCGCCGCCGGGGCGCACGCCAGCTCCGGGCACAGCCCGAGCACGGCCTCCCGGTCCAGCGCGGTCGTGCCCGGGACGGCCTCGGCGCGCAGGGCCTCCCCCGCGCCGACGACGACCACGGTCGAGGGCCAGGCCACGGGCCGCTCCGCATCCGGGTCGGGTCCCAGCAGCGCGGCGACGGTCAGCTCCGTGAGCTCGCGCACGGGCGCGGGCCCGTAGCTGGGGATGAGCTGCTCGGCCGAGCGCCCGGAGGTGTGGTGGGCCGGCCGGGGCTCGGCCTCGGCCAGCACCACGCCGGCCCCGGTGCCGCGCCGCCGCGCCAGCTCCGAGGCCAGGGAGAGCCCGGTGATGCCGCCGCCGATCACCAGCACGTCGCAGTCGAGGTCCATGCCCCCATGCTCGCACGCGGAAGGGGCCGCGCCCCGCCCGGCCCGCAGGACGGGCCGGCGGGGCGCGGCCCCTCGGCGCCGGGCTCAGCCCTGCACGCCGAGGCGCTCCAGGATCAGCTCGCGCACGCGGGCGGCGTCGGCCTGGCCGCGGGTGGCCTTCATGACCGGGCCGATGAGGGCGCCGACGGCCTGGACCTTCCCGCCCCTGACCTTCTCGACGACCTCGGGCATCGCGGCCATGGCGTCGTCGATCGCGGCCGTGAGCACGGAGTCGTCGGAGACCACGGCCAGGCCGCGGGCCTCGACGACCTCGGCCGGGCTCCCCTCGCCGTCCAGGACGTGGCCCAGGACCTTCTTGGCGAGCTTGTCGTTGATCCGGCCCTCGGCGATCAGCCCGTCGAGCTCGACGACGGTGGCCGGGGTGACGCCGAGCTCGGCGATCTCGGTCTCCCGCTGCTTGGCCAGGCGGGCGATCTCGCCCATCCACCACTTGCGGGCCGCGGCCGGGGTGGCCCCGGCGGCGACGGTCTGCTCGATCTCGTCGAGCACCCCGGCGTTGACGACGTCGCGGAACTCCTGGTCGGCGTAGCCCCAGTCGGCCTTGAGCCGGCGGCGGCGCTCGGCCGGGGGCTCGGGCAGCTCGGCGCGCAGCCGCTCGATCCACGCCTCGTCCGTGACGACCGGCACGAGGTCGGGCTCGGGGAAGTAGCGGTAGTCGTCGGCGTCGGACTTCGGCCGCCCGCTCGTGGTCGAGCGGGTGTCCTCGTGCCAGTGCCGGGTCTCCTGCACGATCGTGCCCCCGGCCTGCAGCACGGCCGCGTGGCGCTGGATCTCGTAGCGCACGGCGCGCTCGACGGCCCGCAGGGAGTTGACGTTCTTCGTCTCCGACCGGGTGCCGAAGGTGGTGGCGCCCTTGGGCATGAGGGAGACGTTGGCGTCGCAGCGGACGTTGCCGCGCTCCATGCGGGCGTCGGAGATCCCGAGGTTCTTCACGATCTCGCGGATCGCGGCCACGTAGGCGCGCGCCAGCTCCGGCGCGCGCTCCCCGGCCCCGACGATGGGCCGGGTGACGATCTCGATCAGCGGCACCCCGGCGCGGTTGTAGTCGACCAGGGAGAAGTCGGCGCCCTGGATGCGGCCGGCCGCCCCGCCCATGTGGGTGAGCTTGCCGGCGTCCTCCTCCATGTGGGCGCGCTCGATCTCGACGGTGAAGACCGTCCCGTCCTCCAGCTCGATGTCGATCGAGCCGTTCTCGGCGATCGGCTCGTCGTACTGGGAGGTCTGGAAGTTCTTCGGGGTGTCCGGGTAGAAGTAGTTCTTCCGGGCGAAGTGGGAGACCGGGCGGATCTCGCAGCCCAGCGCGAGGCCGAGCTTGATGGCGGACTCCACGGCCGCGCGGTTGACCACGGGCAGCACCCCGGGCAGGCCCAGGGAGACCGGCGTGGTGTTCGTGTTGGGCTCGTCGCCGAAGGTGTTCGGGGCGGCGTCGAACATCTTGGTCCGCGTGTTCAGCTCCACGTGCACCTCGAAGCCGAGCACGGGGTCGAACGCGGCCATCGCCTCGTCGAAGGACAGGATCTCAGCGGTCGTCTGCGTCATCAGCGTGCTCCTCCGCGGGCCGGGGCGGACAGGGTGGACTCGGCCAGGTCCCGGACGAGCTCGGTGGTCTCCGGCAGGTCCCGCCACAGCGGCCCGCCCCACCGGTCGGCGAGCAGGGCCTCGAGGCCGGCGCCGGCGCGGTAGAGCCGGGCGTCCTCACGGGCCGGGGCCATGAACTGGATGCCCACGGGCAGCCCGTCCTCGGGGGCGAGGCCGCCGGGCACGGAGATCGCCGGGATGCCGGCGAGGTTCGTGGGGATCGTCGCGATGTCGTTGAGGTACATCTGCATCGGGTCGGCGGACTCGTCCACCGCGCCCAGCTCGAACGCGGTGGTCGGGGCCGTCGGGGAGACGAGGACGTCGACCTGCTCGAACGCGGCGGCGAAGTCGCGCTGGACGAGGGTGCGGACCTTCTGCGCGGAGCCGTAGTAGGCGTCGTAGTAGCCGGCGGACAGGGCGTAGGTGCCGAGGATGATCCGGCGCTTGACCTCCGCGCCGAAGCCCGCGGCGCGGGTCGCGCCCATGACGCGCTCGATCGTCAGCGGCCCCTCCTCGGGCAGCACGCGGTGGCCGAAGCGCACGCCGTCGTACTTGGCGAGGTTGGAGGAGACCTCCGAGGACATGATCAGGTAGTAGGCGCCCAGGGCGTAGCGGAAGTGCGGGGTCTCGATCTCGACGATCTCGGCCCCGGCCTCGCGCAGGGCCTCGACGGCCTCCCGGAAGCGCTGCTCGACGCCGGGCTGGAAGCCCTCGCCGGTGAGCTCCTTGACCACGCCCACCCGCAGCCCGGCCAGACCGCCCTCGGCGGCCCCGGCCCGCGCCGCGGCGGCGAGCCCGCCCACGGGCTCGGGCAGGGAGGTGGAGTCGCGCGGGTCGTGCCCGCCGACGACCTCGTGCAGCAGGGCGGCGTCGAGGACCGTGCGGGAGACGGGGCCCACCTGGTCGAGGGAAGAGGCCATGGCGATCACGCCGTAGCGGGAGACCCCGCCGTAGGTCGGCTTCACGCCCACCGAGCCGGTCACGGCGGCGGGCTGGCGGATGGACCCGCCGGTGTCGGTGCCCAGGGCCAGGGGCGCCTGGAAGGCCGTCACGGCCGCGGCGGAGCCGCCGCCGGAGCCGCCCGGGATGCGGGCGAGGTCCCACGGGTTGCGGGCGGGGCCGAAGGCCGAGTGCTCGTTGGAGGAGCCCATCGCGAACTCGTCGAGGTTCGTCTTGCCCAGGATCGGCATCCGGGCCGCGCGCAGCCGCTCGACGACCGTGGCGTCGTAGGGGCTGCGCCAGTCCTCGAGCATCCGCGAGGCGGCGGTGGTCGGCTGGCCCGTCGTGACGATCAGGTCCTTGACGGCGATCGGCACGCCGGCCAGCGCCGGCAGCTGCTCCCCGCGGGCGCGGGCGGCGTCGACCTCCGCGGCGACCTCGAGGGCCTCCTCGGCGTTGACGTGCAGGAAGGCGTTGAGACCGGCCTTCCCGCGCGAGCGGTCGGACGGGTCGACGGGCGCGCCGTCGGTGGCCTCGATGCGGGCCAGGTGGGCCTCGACGGCCTCGACCGAGGTGGTCTCCCCGGCGGCGAGGCGGTCGGCGAGCTCGGCGGCCGTGAGGCCGACGACGCCCTGGGGCGTTCCGGTGTTCGGCATGCGACTACTCCTCGTCCAGGATGGCGGGAACCTTGAACTTGCCCTCGGCGCGGTCGGGGGCGCCGCCGAGCGCCTCCTCGGCCGTGAGGGTCGGGCCCACCACGTCCTCGCGGAAGACGTTGTGCAGCGGGATCGGGTGGCTCGTGGCCGGGACGTCGGGCCCGGCGGCCTCGCTGACGGACGCCACCGAGTCGACGACGAGGTCGAGCTCCCCGGCCATGGCCGCCAGCTCCTCCTCGGTCATCTCGATGTGCGCGAGCTTCGCCAGGTGGGCGACCTGCTCGCGGGTGATCGCGGACATGCAGACTCCTGCTCGGGGATCGGTTTCGGTGTCCGGACCAGTCTAGCCGCGCCCCGGCCGGGCCCCGGCGGGCCCGGGAGCGGCTGCGGGCGGACGGGGCGCCCGCGCGGGCCTACCCTGGGAGGAACCGACCGACGAGCGCGGGCAACCGCGAAGGAGCTGCACCGAATGGCCGAGAAGAAGCCCGCCCGCACGAAGAAGGCCCGCGGCGCGGGCCGCGACCGCCAGGAGCGCCCCCGCGGACGGGCCCGCAGCGCCCCCTCGGCGGGGCGCTCCGCCGCCGACGCCGCCAACGCCTGGCGCCAGCGGGTGAGCCGGGACGCGGCCGCCACGATCGACACCCTGATGGCCCACGTGCAGGCCGTGGCCGAGGAGCAGCTGGGCCGGCACGGGGCGTTCCCGGCGTTCCTCGTCACCGCGCGCAAGGACGGCGAGTACGAGCTGGACACCCTGGATCCCGGGGAGACGGCCGAACTCGCCCCCGAGGCGGTGCTCGCGGCGCTGCGGGCCCTGGCCGTGGAGCGGCGCGACGAGCTCGTGTGCGCGGGCGTGGCCTTCCCCGCGACGCTGCCCGACCGGCAGGCGCAGGAGGCCGTGGTGGTCGAGACCGAGCACCGGGAGGGCGCCGCGCTGACGGTGGTCCAGCCCTACCGGGTCAAGGGCGCGGAGCGCACGGTGGGCTTCGGCGACGCGGTCGCCGAGCCCGCCGGGCGGTGGCTGTGGGCCTGAGCGGCCCGCGCCCCGCTCCCCCGGCGCCCTGACCCCGGGGCGCCGGGCCGGGCGCCCCGGTCCGGCGGGGCCGGGCATGCGACGAGGGCCCCCACCGTGCGGTGGGGGCCCTCGTCGTGCGGACCGGATCCGGGAGGATCAGGCCGGCAGCTGCAGGGTCTGGCCCGGGAAGATCAGGTTGGGGTCGGCCACGACGTCCGCGTTGGCGGCGTGCAGGGCCTCCCAGCTCTCGAGGCCGAGCTTCTGGGCGATGATCGACAGGGTGTCGCCGGCGACCACGGTGTAGGTCTCGCCCGAGGCGGCCGGGGCGGCGGTCGCGGCCGGAGCCACGTACTCGACGGCGGCGGGGGCCGGGGCGGGCGCCGGGGCCTCGACGGGGGCGGGAGCCTGCACGGCGGCGGGAGCCGGGGCGGGCGCCTCGATCGGGGCCGGGGCCTGCACGGACTGCGGGGCCACGGTGGAGGCGGTGCCCATCGGGTTCTCGGAGGGGTTGGCCGCACCGCTCAGGCCGAGCTTGGCGGAGCAGGCGGGCCACGCGCCCCAGCCCTGGCCCTCGAGGACGTTCTCGGCCACGGCGATCTGCTGGGCCTTGGAGGCGTTCTCGGGCGCACCGGTGCCGCCGAAGGCGGCCCAGGTGGACGGGGTGAACTGCAGGCCACCGGAGAAGCCGTTGCCGGTGCTGGTGCTCCAGTTGCCACCGGACTCGCACTGCGCCAGGGCGTCCCAGGTGGAGGTCGGGGCGGCGTTGGCCGGCAGGGCCATGGCGCCGGCGGCGGTCCCGCCGAGCAGGAGGGCGGCGGCACCGCGACGGACGTTGCGACGAACAGCAGTGGTGTTCTTCATGATGCTCCCTGGGGCCACCTGCGCTCGTTTCCGTCCCCGGATGTCTTCGCGCCGCCGTCCACCCGACAGAAGTGTGTTGGGTGTGTGCTTACAGGTTGCTGCCCTTTGGACGACGTGCGGTGGTACGGCAGCACCCGGCATGGAGTTGTGTTCTTCGTGGGGTGACGTCAGGGCAGAGGCGCCCGGACGCACGGGGATCCCCTGGGGGAATCCCGGGGAAGCTGTTGATAACAGTAGCGTAACGATTTCCGTTGCACCACCCTTTTCCGGCCGACGTGGTGTAGACCACACCGCGGCCGGAAGCGTGGCCGGCTCGGCAGGGCCGGGCCGGCGGGACCGAGGTCCCGGTGCCGGTCGGGGGACGAGCCCACCGCCGAACACCGCGAATCACGCTACGGGCACGAAAAGGTCACGGTCAAGTCACGACCGATGACTGGGAGGGAGCTCACACCCCCGGGCGGCGACCCCGGCGGGCTCCCCGGGCGTCCGGGCTCAGCCCGGGATCCCCCGCTCACGTGCGGTGATCCACTCGGCCAGGCGGGCCGCGACGGGCACCGGGCCGTCGGCGGCGGCAGGGAGGTCGGGGCGCTCCACGAGGGCGCCGGCCTCCTCGGCGATGAGCGCGCCGGCGGCCCAGTCGTGCTCGTGCAGCCCCTGCTCGGCGTAGCCGTCGAGGGTGCCCTCGGCGACCATGCACAGGTCGAGGGCCGCCGAACCCAGACGCCGCATGTCTGTGTACTGCCGCATCGATCGCAAAAAAGTATCGATCTGGCGTTCCCGCCGCTCGGGGTCGTAGGCGAAGCCCGTTCCGTAGAGGCGGCCCGGGCGGCCCGGCACCGGCCCGGAGAGGCGGCGGGACGCGCCGTCGCGCTCGACCCAGGCCCCGGCTCCGCGCACGGCGTAGTACGTCCGCCCCAGGGCGGGGGCGTCCACGACGCCCACGAGCCAGTTGCCCTCGGCGTCGGAGGCGGCCACGGAGGTGCAGTAGTAGACGATGTCGCGGATGAAGTTGGTGGTCCCGTCCAGCGGGTCCACGGACCAGCGGATGCCCGAGGGCGCATCGGGCCGGTGGGTGCCGGACTCCTCGCCGGTGACGGTGTCGTGCGGGCGCCGGTCCAGGATCGCGCGGAGCACGGCCTGCTCGGCGGCGACGTCGAAGCGGGTGACCCAGTCGCCCTCCTCGGCCTTGCCGCTGACGTCCAGGTGCGCGCCGTCGCGCCCGCGCAGCACCTCGGCCCCCGCCGCGGCGGCGGCCAGCGCCGTGTCCAGCAGCTCCTCGAGCTCGTGGCCGCTCGGGCCCAGGCCCTCCAGCACGTCGTCGTGGCGTCCCATGCTCACTTCCCGTCCTCGTCGTCCGTCGTGTCCGCGCCGGCCGCCGCGTCCGCGGCCGCGTCCTCCCCGGCGCCGGGCGGCGGCGGGGTGTCGTCGTCGTCCCCGTCGCCGGCGAAGGCCTCCGGGCCCCGGGCGAGGAGCAGCTCGAAGCCGGCCTCGTCGAGGACGGGCACGCCGAGCTGCTCGGCCTTGTCCAGCTTGGTGCCCGCGTTCTCCCCGGCCACCAGGAAGTGGGTCTTCCGCGAGACCGACCCGGAGGCCTTCCCGCCGCGCTGCAGCACGGCCTCCTTGGCGGAGTCGCGGCTGTAGCGCTCGAGCGAGCCGGTCACCACGACCGTGACGCCCTCGAGCGTGCGCGGGAGGGACGCGTCGACCTCGTCCTCCATCCGGACCCCGGCGGCGGCCCAGCGCTCCACGATCTCGCAGCGCCAGGGCTCGGCGAACCACTCGGTCACCGCGGCGGCGATGGTCGGGCCCACCCCGTCCACCCCGGCGAGGGTCTGCTCGTCGGCGTCGCGGATGGCCTGCATCGACCCGAAGGCGGTGGCCAGGGAACGGGCGGCGGTGGGGCCCACGTGCCGGACGGACAGGGCCACGAGCACGCGCCACAGGGGCTGGGACTTGGCCTTCTCGAGCTCCTCGAAGAGCTTGCGGGTGGTGGCCGTCGGCTCGGGGGGCTTCTTCGCGGTGCCCTTGGTCCAGAAGTAGGGCACGAGCTCGCTCTCGCCCGTGGGCTCGCCCTTCCGGCGCTTCTCCCGGCGGATCCGCACCTCGCGCAGGTCCTCCGGGGTGAGGTCGAACAGCTGGGCCTCGCTGGTCAGCGGGGGCGTCGCGGGCTCGTCCGGGGCGGTCAGGGCGAGGGCGGCCTCGTAGCCGAGGGCCTCGATGTCGAAGGCCCCGCGCCCGGCGGCGTGGAAGACGCGCTCGCGCAGCTGGGCCGGGCAGCTGCGGGCGTTGGGGCAGCGGATGTCCACGTCCCCCTCCTTGGCGGGGCGCAGCTCGGTGCCGCAGGAGGGGCAGTGCGTGGGCATCACGAACTCCCGCTCGCTGCCGTCGCGCAGGGCGACCACGGGCCCGACGATCTCGGGGATCACGTCACCGGCCTTGCGCAGCACGACCGTGTCCCCGATGAGCACGCCCTTGGCCCGCACCACGTCCTGGTTGTGCAGGGTGGCCATCTCCACGGTGGACCCGGCCACGCGCACGGGCTCCATGAGCCCGAAGGGGGTGACGCGGCCGGTGCGCCCGACGTTGACGAGGATGTCGAGCAGCGTCGTGTTGACCTCCTCCGGCGGGTACTTGTAGGCCACCGACCAGCGGGGCACCCGGGAGGTGTGGCCGAGGCGGAACTGGGTGCGGCGGTCGTCGATCTTCACCACGATGCCGTCGATCTCGTGGATGAGGTCGTGGCGGCGCCGGCCGTACTCCTCGATGAGCTCGAGCACTTCCCCGGTGGAGGCCAGCACCTTCGTGTAGGGGCTCACGGGCAGGCCCCAGCCCTCGAGCAGGCCGTAGACCTCGGACTGGGTCGCGGCCTCCAGGCCCGTGGCGGCGCCCACGCCGTGGACGTACATCGACAGCCGGCGCCGGGCGGTGACCTCCGGGTCCTTCTGCCGCAGCGACCCGGCCGCGGCGTTGCGCGGGTTCGCGAACGGCGCCCGGCCCTCCGCGACGATGGCCTCGTTGAGGGCGCGGAAGTCCTTCGCGGAGATGAAGACCTCGCCGCGGACCTCGACCTCCTCGGGGATCCCCTCCCCCTCGAGCACGGTCGGGATCGAGCCGATGGTGCGCACGTTGTGGGTGACGTCCTCGCCGGTGGTGCCGTCCCCGCGGGTCGCGGCGCGCACGAGCTCGCCCCCGCGGTAGAGCAGGTTCACGGCGAGGCCGTCGATCTTCAGCTCGGTCAGCCACGCGGGGGCCGGTGCGCCGGGCAGCTCGGCGACCGCGGCGGCGGTCTTGTCCATCCAGGCGACGAGCTCGTCGGTGGAGAACACGTCCTCGAGGGAGTACATGCGGGCCAGGTGCTCGACCGGGGCGAACGCGGCCGAGACCTCGCCGCCGACCTCCTGGGTGGGCGAGTCGTTGGCGACGATCTGCGGGTGCAGCGCCTCGAGCTCCTCGAGCCGGCGGTACAGGGCGTCGTACTCGGCGTCGGAGATCCGCGGGGCGTCCTCGACGTAGTAGGCCGTGCGGGCGGCGCGGACCCGGTCGACGAGCTCGGCGTACTCCTCCTTGAGCGCGTCGTCGGGCTCGGCCGGGTTGAGGTCCTGGCCGGAGGCGTCGACGGGCTGCGCGGTGCTGGTCTGCTGTGGGCTCACCGGACCATTGTGTCCCACGGCCCGGACGCCGCGGGCGCGGCACCCCGGCACCGCGGCATCCCGCCCCGCGGGCCGGGGCGGGGCCCGCCGGGGGCCCGGTGCGGCACGGGAGCCGCCGGCCCGGGGCTCAGCGCGGGTCGTCGAGGCCCAGCGGCAGCCCGAAGGCGGTGCGCACCCCGGGCGAGCACAGGACGCTGTCCGGGGGCCGGTCCGCGAGGTCCCCGAACCCGGTGGCGCGGAGGAGGTCGTCCTCGAGGGCCAGCAGCTCGCCCCGGTGCAGCGGCCACGGCGCGTGGGTGTTCGGCACCCACAGGGACCTGCCCCACGCCCGGGTGTGCAGGCCGAAGCGGGCGGTGAGGAACACCTCGAGGGGCCCGGGCCGCGCGAGGCGCTCCCCCACGGCCACGCGCACCCGGCTGCCCGGGCGGGTGGGCCCGGCCCGGCGCCGGCTGCGGTGGTCGAGGACGGTGCGCCCGGCCCCGTCCTGCTCACGGTCCAGGCGCATCCGGGCCCACCGGTAGGGCACCGCCAGCAGGGTCCTGGCCCCCAGCACGACGGCGGCGCGCTCGGCCTCGAGGGTGCGGAAGACCACGCCGCGCCGGCCCTGCCCGTCCACGGAGTAGGTGCGGACGTTGAGCTCGAGGAAGCTGCCCAGCCACGGCACCCCGCCCCGTCCGGGCGGGCCCGCGCCCACCATGCGGAACGGGACCAGGCCCACCCAGGCGGAGCCGTCGTGGACGTCGGGCCGGACCCCGCGCGGCAGCAGCGGGGCCACCAGCGCGGGGTCGGTCCGCCAGTGCACGAAGCACGCGTCCCGCCACTGCTGCTCCGCGACCCGGCGCGTGGGCAGCGGCGGGCCCTGCGGGTCCAGCGGCCGGGGCGGGCGGGGGCTCACGGTCCGAGCCGCTCGACCGTCCCGGTGAAGTGCGGGCGCCGGCGGCGGGGGTCCCAGCCGGCGTAGTCGGAGCGCCGCCAGCCCGGACCGCGCCCGTCGTCGGCGACCGCCACGGCCACCGTGCCCGGCAGCGGGACGGGGGCGGCGAACTCGACGGTCCACCGGAAGGCCGTCCCGGCGGGGACGGCGACGCCGGCGAGGGCGCGGGAGGCGCAGTACATGCCGTGGGCGATCGCCCCCGGCATCCCCAGGGCCCGCGCGGAGGGGCCGGAGAGGTGGATGGGGTTCCAGTCCCCGCTCACGGCGGCGTAGTCCCGTCCCGTGCCGGCGGCCAGCCGCCAGGTGCCGGTCGGGGCCGGCGGGACGAACTCCCGGCGCGGGCCGTCCTCGGCCGCGCCCGGCACGCGCACCCCCTTCGCGAGGTAGGTGGAGCGGCCCGTCCACACGGTTCCGCCGTCCTCCCGCGCCAGGCGGGCGACGACGTCGACCTGCGCCCCGGACCGGTGCGGGCGCAGCCGCTCGGCGCGGGCCGTGACCGTGAGCTCCTCCCCGACGACGACGGCGCCGCGGTGCTCGACCTCGTTGGCCAGGTGGACCATGCCGAGCACGGGCAGCGGGAAGTCCGGGCGGGTGAGCACGCCCATGGCCACGGGGAAGGCGAGGGCGTGCAGGTGCCCCGAGAACGCCTCCGGCCCGCGCGGGCCCTCCCGCCGCGGGGCGCCGACGGTGCGGCAGAACGCCTCGTGCCGGGCCGGGTCGACGCGCACGCCCTCGACGACGTGCTCGACGGCGGGCAGCACGGGCTCCCCGCCCCGCCGGCCCCCGCCCAGGGAGGCCGGGAGCCGGCGGGCGAGGGCCCCGCCGGCGGCCCCGGCCGCGGCACGGACGTAGAGCCCGGCCAGGGAGGGGGCCTCCTCGAGCACCACCTGCCGGCGCTCCCCCGGCCGCGGGCCCGTCACGCGCCCACCAGGTTCTGCCCGCAGACCCGCAGGGTCTGGCCGTTGACCCCGGCGGCGGCACCGGAGGCGAGGTAGAGCACGGCCTCGGCGACGTCCACCGGCAGCCCGCCCTGCTGCAGCGCGTTCAGCCGGCGCGCGACCTGGCGGCGGGCCGCGGGGATCCGCGCGGTCATCTCCGTCTCGACGAAGCCCGGGGCCACGGCGTTGATCGCGCCCCCGCGCGCCGCGAGGAGGGGCGCGGCGGCGGCGACCATCCCGATCACCCCGGCCTTGGAGGCGGCGTAGTTCGTCTGCCCCCGGTTGCCGGCGATCCCGCTCGTGGAGGCGAGGCAGACGATGCGCGGGGCCTCGCCCAGGCCCTCGCCCGCGAGCAGCTGCTCGTTCATCCGCAGCTGCGCCTCGAGGTTGACGGCGAGCACGGAGGCCCAGCGGGCCCCGTCCATGTTGGCCAGCAGCTTGTCCCGGGTGATCCCGGCGTTGTGCACCACCACGTCGAGGTGCCCGAAGCGCTCGCGGGCCGCGGCGAGGACCCGCCGCCCGGCGTGCTCGTCCGTGACGTCGAGCTGGAGGGCCACCGCGTGCAGCTCGTTGGCCAGGGCGGCCAGCGGCTCGCCGGCGGCCGGGACGTCGACGACGACGACGCGGGCGCCGGCGGCGGCGAGCGTGCGCGCGATCTGCGCGCCGATGCCCCGGGCGGCGCCGGTGACGGCGGCGACCCGGCCGGCGAGCGGGGCCTCCCAGTCGGCCGGCAGGGTCCCGGTGGTCCCGCCGACCGTCACGAACTGCCCGGAGACGAACGCGCTGCGCCCGGAGAGCAGGAAGCGCAGCGCCCCGAGCACGCCGGGGGCCGTGGGGCCGACGCCGTCGGCGAGCAGGACCCCGTTGGCGGTGGCCCCGCCGCGCACCTCCTGGGCCACCGAGCGCAGCAGGCCCACGACGGCCTGGCGGGCGGCGGCGACGGCGGGCGGGAGCGGGTCGGCGGCCGCGGGGGTCGCCGAGGCCGCGCCCGCGCCGATGCCCGGGGCGGGCCGGGAGACGGTGACCACGCGCCCGCCGGGGGCCAGCTGGCGCAGCACCGCGCCGAGGGCGAGGGCCGGCTCCTGCAGCCCGCCGGGGGCCTCGAGATCGGCGAGCACGAGCAGCACGGCGCCCAGGCGCCCGGCGCCCTCGGCGCGGCGGCGGACGTCGAGGTCCCAGTCCAGCAGCGCCTCGGCGATCCGGTCCGCGTCCGGGCCGCGGCCCAGGACGAGCACCGGGCCGGGCACGAGCGGGGCCGCGGGGTCGTGGCGGCGCAGCCGCACGGGGCGGGGCAGCCCGAGCCGGCCGGCGAGAGCGGCGCCGGGGCCGGTGCTGACGAGGTCGAGATAGGTGTCCGTCACAGGGGGTCTCCTCGGGGTCGTCGGCGGTCTCAGCGGGCCTCGAGCACGGCGGTGACGCCCAGCCCGCCGGCGGCGCACACCGAGATCAGCCCGCGGGCGGGCCGGCCGGTCTGCTCGGCGCGCTCGCGCAGCAGCTTGGCGAGGGTCGCCACGATGCGCCCGCCGGTCGCGGCGAAGGGGTGCCCGGCCGCGAGCGAGGACCCGGCGACGTTGAGCCGGGAGCGGTCGACCGTCCCGAAGGCGCCGTCGAGGCCCAGGCGCTCGCGCCCGAAGCGCTCGTCCTCCCAGGCGGCAAGGGTCGAGAGCACGGTCGAGGCGAAGGCCTCGTGGATCTCGACCAGGTCGAAGTCCTCGAGGGACAGGCCCTGGCGGGCCAGCAGCCGGGGCACGGCGTAGGCCCCGGCCATCAGCAGGCCCTCGTCGCCGTGGACGAAGTCGACGGCGGCGGCCTCGACGTCCACGACGTCGGCGAGCACGGGCAGCCGGTGCTCCTCGGCCCACTCGACCGAGGACAGCAGGACGGCGGAGGCGCCGTCGGTCAGGGCGGTGGAGTTGCCGGCGGTCATCGTGGCCTCGGCGTCCAGGGAGCGGCCGAAGACCGGCTTGAGCCCGGCGAGCTTGTCCACGGTGCTGTCGGGGCGCAGGTTGTTGTCGCGGGCGAGCCCGCGGAACGGGGTGGCCAGGTCGTCGAAGAAGCCGCGGTCCCAGGCGGCGGCCAGGTTGCGGTGGCTCGCGGCGGCGAGCTCGTCCTGGGCCTGCCGGGAGATCTCCCACCGGGCGGTGGTCAGGGCCTGGTGCTCGCCCATGGACAGCCCCGTGCGGGGCTCGCCGGTGCCGGGGGCCGCGGGCTTGAGGTCGCCCGGGCGCAGCCGGGAGAGCGCCTTGAGCTTCTGGCCGGTGCTGCGGGCCCGGTTGAGCTCGAGCAGCACCTGGCGCAGCCCCTCGCCCACCACGATCGGGGCGTCCGAGGCGGAGTCGACGCCGCCGGCGATGCCGGAGTCGATCTGGCCCAGCCGGATCTTGTTCACGAGCGTCGAGACGGCCTCCATGCCGGTCGCGCAGGCCTGCTGGACGTCGAAGGCCGGGGTGCGCGGGTCCAGGACGGAGCCGAGCACGGCCTCGCGGGTGAGGTTGAAGTCCTTGGGGTGCTTGAGCACGGCCCCGGCGGCGACCTCGCCGATGCGCTCACCGGCCAGACCGCAGCGGGCGGCGAGCCCGTCGAGGGCGGCGGTGAGCATCTCCAGGTTGCTCGCGGAGGCGTAGGCCCCGTGGGCGCGGGCGAACGGGATGCGGTTGCCGCCGACGACGACCGCGCGGCGGGCCACGCCGGTGCGCTCGGCCGCGGCGGGAACGGTGTGCTCGGCGGTGGTCCCGGCCTGCTCGGCGGGGCGGGGGGTCTCGGTCACGGAGGTGCTCCTGGGGTCTCGTCGGTCGGTGGCCTCGCGGCCCGCCGGGTCCTGCGGCCCGGCCCGTGGGCCGAAGTGAGGTGATGCGGGTCACGTCCTCGCCGATGTTACCTGATACCCTGGGTATCGTGAAACAGCAATCCGACGAGGCCGCGACCGCCCCGGCCGTCGAGGACGGCCGCTCCTCCCGCTGGGCCCGGCACCGCGCGCAGCGCCGGCTCGAGCTGATCCGCACGGCCCGCGCGGCCGTCGACGAGCTCGGCCCGCAGGCGTCCATGGAGGAGATCGCCTCCGCGTGCAGCACGTCCAAGTCCGTGTACTACCGGTACTTCGGGGACAAGGCCGGGCTGCAGCGGGCCGTGGGCGAGTACACCGTCACCCGGATGCGCGACCGCCTCCGGGACGCCGCCCGCGCCGCCGGCACCTTCGAGGGCACGGTCGAGGCGATGGTCGCCGAGTACCTGCTGAGCATCGAGCGCTCGCCGGCGGTGTACCGCTTCGTCGTCGGCGCCGTTCCCGAACCGGGGCGGGGCGAGCGCCACCGCCACGACCGGCGCACCCGCACCGGCCGCCAGGAGGAGGCCGGCGAGCGCCCCGACGGGGAGGGCGGGGCCACGGGCGGGGCGCAGCGCTACCTCATCCAGGAGTTCACGGACGCGGTCGCGGCCCTGCTCGCGGAGGCGCACGTGCGCCACTCCCCCGCCGAGCACTGCCTGCCCGAGCCGATGCTCAGCTACTGGGCCGCCTCGACCATCGGCATGGTCCGCGGCGCCGGGGAGGCCTGGATGGGCACCCCGGCCGGCACGGAGCGCCCCTCCCGGCAGCGGATGACCGAGCTGATCCTGGGCTGGGCCGTCCACGGGCTGCGCCCCGCCGGGGACCCCGGCGCCCCCGCGGCCCCCGACCCGGACCACCGGGGCCCCGGCGGCTGAGCGCCGGAGCCCCTCCCCGGGGCCGGCGGGACCCTCCCGCCCGGACCCCGCCGATCCACCGGCCCCGTCCCGGCGACCGCCGAGACCGGGGCCTCGCAGAAGGAGCGAGGACATGACCACCACCGTCGACCGTCCCACCGGCACCGCGCAGGAGGCGACCGCCCCGGCCGCCGTGGACGTCGCCGCCCTCGGCGAGCTGCTGCTCGGGCGCTGGGCCGAGGTCCGCCGGCAGACCCGGGCGATGCTGCTCGACGAGCGGCTGCACACGCAGGAGAACCTGAGCTACCAGGAGAACCGGGAGCGGGTCCTGGGCCAGCTGCACCTGCTCGTGGAGCACGGGGCGATGAGCCGGGGCCTGCCCGAGGCCTACGGCGGCCAGGGCGACCCCGGCGGCAACGTGGCCGGCTTCGAGGAGCTGCTGCTGGGCGACCCGTCGCTGCAGATCAAGGCCGGGGTGCAGTGGGGCCTGTTCGGCTCGGCCGTGCTCAACCTCGGCACCGAGGAGCACCACCGCCGCTGGCTGCCCGCCATCCGCGACCTGCGGGTGCCCGGGGTGTTCGCGATGACCGAGATCGGCCACGGCTCCGACGTCTCCTCGATCGGCACGACCGCGACCTACGACCCGGCCGCGGAGGAGTTCGAGATCCACACCCCGTTCACCGCGGCGACCAAGGACTACCTCGGCAACGCCGCCCGGCACGGGCGCGCCGCCGTGGTCTTCGCCCGGCTGCTCACCCGCGGGGTCGACCACGGGGTGCACGCCTTCTACGTGGCGATCCGCGACGACGACGGCGCGTTCCTGCCCGGCGTCTCCGGCGAGGACGACGGCCGCAAGGGCGGGCTCAACGGCGTGGACAACGGCCGGCTGCGCTTCGACCGGGTGCGGGTCCCGCGCACGCACCTGCTCAACAAGTACGGCGACGTGGCCCCGGACGGCACCTACAGCTCGCCGATCGCCAGCCCGGGCCGGCGGTTCTTCACCATGATCGGCACCCTGGTCCAGGGGCGGGTCTCCCTCGACGGCGCGGCCGTGGTCGCCAACAAGGCGGCGCTGACCATCGCGATCCGCTACGGCAGCGAGCGCCGGCAGTTCAACGCCTCCTCCGACGTGCGCGAGGAGGTGCTGCTGGACTACCAGGAGCACCAGCGCCGGCTGCTGCCGCTGCTGGCCGAGACCTACGCGATGGACTTCGCCCACCAGGAGCTGCTGGCCAAGTACGACGACGTCTTCTCCGGGCGCCAGGACACCGACGAGGACCGTCAGGACCTCGAGACGCTCGCCGCGGCCCTCAAGGCGCTGTCCACCTGGAGCGCTCTGGACACGCTGCAGACCTGCCGGGAGGCCTGCGGCGGCGCCGGGTTCATGACGAAGAACCGGCTGACCTCCCTGCGCCACGACCTCGACGTCTACGCGACCTTCGAGGGGGACAACACCGTGCTGCTGCAGCTCGTGGCCAAGCGCCTGCTCGCCGACTGGGCCGACGAGCTCAAGCACGTGGACGTGGGCGTGATGGCCCGCTACGTCGCCGGGCGGGCCACCGAGGCGACCTACCACCGCTCCGGGCTGCGCAAGCTGGGCCAGGCCTTCCGCGACACCGGGGACGTGCGCCGCTCGGTCAACGCCCTGCGCGAGGAGTCCGCCCAGCACGCCCTGCTGGCCGACCGGGTGCAGACGATGGTCGCCGAGGTCGCCGAGAACCTGCGGCCCACCGCCCGCCTGCCCCGTGAGGAGGCGGCGGCGCTGTTCAACGAGAACCAGCACAAGCTCATCGCGGCGGCCCGCGCCCACGCCGAGCTGCTGCAGTGGGAGGCCTTCACCCGGGCCCTGCGGCGGGTCGAGGACCCCGGTACCCGCACCGTGCTCACGTGGCTGCGGGACGTCTTCGGGCTGCGGCTGATCGAGAAGAACCTCGCCTGGTACCTCTCCTACGGGCGCGTCTCGATGCGCCGCGGCCGCAGCCTCGACGAGTACGTCGACCGGCTGCTGGCCCGCCTGCGCCCGCACGCCCTCGACCTCGTGGCCGCCTTCGGCCTCGAGCAGGGGCACCTGCGCGCCGAGATCGCCACGGGCGTCGAGGCGCAGCGGCAGGAGGAGGCCGCCGCCCACTACCGCAGGCTGCGGGCCTCCGGCGACGCCCCGGTCAAGGAGACCGCTCCCCCGCGCGAGGCCGCCGAGGGCCGCCGCCGCGCCGCCAAGGACGCCGGGAAGGACACCGCGGACGACGACGCACGGACCGGCGGCACCGGGGCCCCGGCCCCCGGGGAGTCCGCGGCGGAGCCGGCCGGCGGAGCGGGCACGGGCGGACGGCGCGGCGAGCGCCGGCACGACCGCCGCCGCGCGCGCCGGCTGGAGCTGCGGGGCCTGAAGAAGACGCGACGCCGGGCCGCCGCGGAGGACGCCGCCGCGCAGCAGGTTCCGGCGCGGGCCGGGGACGACCGGCCGGAGGAGCGGGAGCCCGCGCGGGCCGGGGACGCCGCCGGGTCCGCCCCGGAGGAGGCGCGGACGGCCGGCGCCTGAGCCGGCCCCGGAGGAGGCGCGGACTGCCGGTGCCTGAGCCGGCCCCCGGGGTGCCCGTGGCCGCGGGCGCCCCGGGGGCCGGTGCTCAGTACAGCTCGGCGGGGCCCGTGAGGAAGCGGGCCAGGCCGTGGGCGAGGACCGTGTTGCCCAGGGCGTTGAGGTGGGCGCGGTCGGCCGCGACCACCGAGCGCGGGGGCAGCCCCTGGGCGAGCCACCGGCGGTCCTCGGCCGAGGACCCGATCCGGTGGGGCCGCAGCGCGGGCAGCGCCCACAGCCGCGGGTCCCGCAGGTCGGCCATCGTGTCGTAGAAGCGCTGCCCGTACTCGTGGCGGTAGGCGGCGTTGACCGCCCGCACCTGCTCCCAGCGCGCGGTGCCGCGGCGGTCCCGCCACGTGTGCCAGTGGCCCATCACCACGGTGCGCTCGGGCTCCACGGCCCAGATGGCTCGGGTGTCGGCCAGCACCTGCCAGTGCTCGGCGATGTTGTTCTTCCCGGTCCACACCAGGTGCACCTGACCGCGGTGGGCCTCCTGCAGGGCGGTGCGCCACCAGCTCTGCGGACCGGTCCCGGGCGCGAGCGCCGCCCCGGGGACGACCCGGTGCAGCGCCACCACGCCCTCGCGCCCGCGCACCCCGCGGATCGTGCACCCGACCCCGGCGACCGTGCCCGGCTCGGCGACCAGCGCGCTGGGCGCCCGGCCGTCGGCGGTGGGGACCACCACCGTCCCGTGGGCGGGCAGCCCGCCCCGCCCCAGCAGGACCCTGTACGGGTGCTCCCGGCTGCGCAGGGCCAAAGTCTGCGAGGAGACGTCGCCGCTGACGGCCCGCGAGGTCCCGGGGACCTCCAGCAGGCGGGAGAGCAGGACGTCGATGCGCACCTCGGGGAACCCCGGCGGGCGGTCCCGGGCGAGCGCGCTGGCGGCCGAGGACGAGCCCCACAGCACGAACTCGCGCGCGGGCCCGGGCCGGGAGCCGAGCGGCGCCAGGGCCCCGCCCACGGAGCCCGCGGCGGCCAGCAGCGCCCCGGAGCGCAGGAGGGAGCGGCGGGAGAGCAACATGTTCTCGAAGGTAAAGAGCGCGGCGGCCCGGCGGGCCCGTGTGACGCTTTCGCACGCTCCCCACTTGGGGGGACACCCGACGGGCCCGTGGGCCGGGCGGCCCACGGGCCGGTCCGTGCCGCGGCCCGGCCCGTCGGCCGCCCCCGTTCGAGCGGGCTCCCGGTCCGGCCGGGCGTCAGGCCGGGGGCTGGGCGGGCAGCGGCCCGGTCGCCTCCCCCGCCCGGGCGGCGTCGGCGACGATCACGGTGACGTTGTCCCGCCCGCCGGTGCGCAGGGCGGCCTCGAGCAGGACGTCGGCGGCCTCCTTGGGGTGGGCCGTGCGCCCGAGGACCCGGGCCATGTGGGCGGGGCTGAGCTCGTTGGTCAGCCCGTCGGAGCACAGCAGCAGCCGCTCCCCCGGCCGGGCCGGCAGCACGCGGACGTCGGGCTCCCAGACCTGCCCGGTGCCCAGGGCGCGGGTGATGACGTTGCGCCGCGGGTGCACGAGCGCCTGGGCGGCGGTGATCTGCCCGATGGAGACGAGGTACTGGACCTCGGAGTGGTCCACGGTGAGCTGCTCGAGCTCGGGGGTGCCGTCCGCGGCGGCGCCCTCCGGCGGGTGCAGCCGGTAGGTGCGGGAGTCGCCGGTGTTGAACACGATCCACAGGTCCCGGTCCTCGATCCGGGTCAGCCACACGCCCGTGACCGTGGTCCCGGCCCGCCCGGCGCAGGCGTGCTGGATGTGCTGGTCGGCCTGCCACAGCACGGAGCGCACCCGGCGCACGGCCTCGATCGCGCCCTCGGGCACGTCCGGGTCCAGGCGCAGCTCCCGCTCCACGGTCGCGCGGAAGCGGGCGACGTCGAGCGGCGGCGGGGGCTCCTCGACCGGGAAGCCGAGCGGGTCGGCGAGGGTGAACAGCGGCGAGGACCCGAGCGTGCGCACGCACAGCGCCGCGGCGATCTCCCCGGCCTCGTGCCCGCCCATGCCGTCGGCCACCGCGCACATGGAGGCGGTGACGACGAGGGCGTCCTCGTTGGTCTCCCGGCGCAGGCCGCGGTCGGTGGCGGCGCCGGCGCGGATGACGAGCGGCGCGCTCACTCGAGGTCGACCTCCAGCCCGGGTCCGGAGCCCTGGGAGAGCAGGACCGGCTGGACGTCCCCGAAGCCCCGCACGTTGCGCGTGGGCTGGGGCAGGAGGATGAAGCGGTCGTCGCCGGCGAGCACCGCCGCCGTCGAGGCGTCGACGAGCACGGAGCCCGGATCGGTGAGGGAGACGAGCCGGGAGGCGAGGTTGACGGTGGGCCCGTAGATGTCGCCCAGGCGCGGCAGCACCCGGCCCCACACGAAGGCCACGCGCGCCTGGGGCAGGTCGGGGTCCTCGCGGATGGCGTGGGCCAGGGCGAGGGAGATCAGAGCACCCCCCTCGGGGCTCTCGGCGAGGAACATCACCTCGTCCCCGATGGTCTTGATCAGCCGGCCCCCGCCCACCGAGATCACCTCGGCGCACAGGTTCTCGAAGCGCTGGACGAGGTGGGCCAGGGTCCGCTCGTTCATCTGCCGGGACAGGGCGGTGTAGGAGACGAGGTCGGCGAAGCCCACCCCGCGTGCCAGCGGAAGGATCGCCGCGCCGCTCTCGTCGGCCACGGGCCCGGTGGCCGTGGACCCGTCGGGGCGCTCCACGCGCATCGCCAGGCGCTGCACGGCGGCGTTCATCTGCCGCCGCCACGAGTAGACGAGCAGCTGCTCGACGGCGTCGATGAGGTCGGGCAGCAGGTGCAGCAGCTCGCGGCGGGCGGCGGCGTCGGTCATCCCGTCGTTGATGACCATGTCCTCCACGAGCGCCTCGACCTGCCACACCACCATGCGGTCGGTCATCTGCCCGATCGAGCGCACCAGGGACAGCGCGGCCTCCTCGGTGATCTTCTCCTCGAGGACCATGGTCGAGAGCACCCGCAGCGCCTCGGAGTCCTGCTCCGTGAACCAGACGTCGTCGTCGCTGACGTTCGGGAAGCCCAGGGCGCGCCAGACCTTGCGCGCCGACAGCAGCGAGAGCCCGCCGCGGCGGGCGGCCTCGCGCCGGCGCAGGGCGCGCTCGGAGCCCAGCAGGGTCCGCTCGAGCGCCCGCACGGCCGCCTTGGCCTCGGCCGAGCGGTAGAGGTTGGCCTGGACGGGGTTGTGCAGGTTCAGGTTCAGCTGCTGCGTCTGGGGGCCGACCGACGGCCCGCCCTCGTGCTCCGGGTCCTCACTGGCCACGCGTCACTCCTGTTGCTGGTGGGCGGCCCGCCCGCCCCAGAGGCGGTGCGGTCGGGCGGACGGACGGGGGTGCGGCGCGGGGACCGCGTCGGGTCCCACTGTAGTGCTCGCTCCCCCGGCGGCGCCCGGACCGGGCCCGGCGGAGCGGGCGAGCTCCTCGTCGGCGGCCCGCCGCAGCAGGTCGGCGAGGCGCCGGGCCTCCGGGGCGTGCTCGAGGCGCAGCCCGCCCCAGGGGCCGAAGTCGGCCACGACCCGCCCGTCCCGGCGCCCGAGCGCCGGGGCGCGCGGGCCGTCCACGGCCACGTGCCGCAGCCCGGCCAGGGGCAGCCGCACCGGCTCGTGCCGGCCCCGCAGCAGCACGAGGTGGCGGGTGGTGAGCACGTAGCGGGTGCGCCACCAGCGCAGCAGGGGCAGCAGCACCCGGCGCAGCACGGCCCAGGCCGCCGCGGCGAGCAGCAGCAGCTCCGCGCCGGCGTGCAGGCTCTGCCACGGCTCGCCCGTGGGCCGCCACACCAGCCCCAGGGCCCGCTGGGCCAGGGAGAGCGCGAAGACGACGAGCAGCAGCACCAGGAACGGGCGCAGCAGGTGCACCCCGTGCGGGCGGGTGGCCACGAGCACCCGCTCCCCCGCGCCCAGGGGCGGGCGGGCGCTCACGGCCGGCCCCCCGCCCCGCCGTCGGACGCCCCGGGGGCCGCCGCGGCGGGCGCGGCCGGGCGCAGGTGGACGACGTCGCCCGCGGTGACCTCGTGCACGGTCCCCGCCGCGTCGCGCACCAGCAGGGCCCCGGAGGCCCCCAGCCCCTCGGCCGTGCCCACCAGCGGCGGGCGCCCGCCCGGCAGCTCGGCGCGCACGGCCCGCCCCAGGGTCTCCATCCGCCCCGCGACCTGCGCGTGCAGCGCCCCGCCCGGGGCAGCGGCGCCCGGCTCGGCGCACAGCCGGCGGTAGCGCGGCAGGAAGGCCTCGAGCACGCGCACGAGCAGCTGGGGGCGGGGGCTCGCGCGGCCGGTGAGCCGGCGCAGCGAGGTCGCGGTGGGCACGGGCAGCGCGTCCTGGCCGACGTTGACGCCGGCGCCGAGCACCACCGCCGGCGGGTCCCCGGGCACGAGCACGGCCAGCAGCCCGGCGATCTTGCGCCCGTCCACGAGCACGTCGTTGGGCCACTTCACGGCCGCGTCCACGCCCTCGGCCGCCAGCGCCTCGGCGACCGAGACCGCCATGAGCAGCGTCAGCCAGGGGTAGTCCGGCAGCGGGACGGCCCCGGCCGGGCGCAGCAGGAGGCTGAAGGTCAGGGCGGTGCCGGGCTCGGTGGTCCAGACCCGGTCGAGCCGCCCGCGCCCGGCGCTCTGGTGGCCCGCGGCCACGAGCGAGAGGTCCGGCCAGGCGGCGGCCGGATCCGTCCCGCCGGCCGGGCGGGCGGCGGCGGCGAGGTGGTCGTTGGTGGAGCCGACCTCGTCGAGCACCTCGACCCGCCGCAGGCCCACGGCCTCGAGGGCGGCCAGCGCGGCGGGGTCCCGCAGGTCGGCGCCGGGGGCGCGGGGATCGGGCACGGTGCTCCTCGGTGCGGGCGGGGAACGGCGGCCCCGCGTAGGGTTTCGTGGTGTCCACAACAGTAGCCGCGCTGACCGGGAGGCGCCCGGACGGGCACCCGGCACCGGCCCGAGCCCGAGGAGCCACCGTGAGCCCCGAGCAGCCCCCCGTCGTCGCCGTCACCTACGTCTACGGCGGCCCCGCCGACGTCCTCGCCGCCCGCCGGCCCGAGCACCGCGAGTACCTGCGCGGGCTCGTGGAGCAGGGCCTGCTGCTGGCCTCCGGCCCCTACGACGACGACGGGCCCGCCGGTGCGCTGCTGGTCTTCGCCGCGGAGCCCGCCGAGGTGGAGCGGCTCACCGACGAGGACCCCCTGGTGCGCCACGGCGTGGTCACCGAGCGCACCGTGCGCCCGTGGAACGTCGTGCTGGGCCGCGTGGGCTGAGCCGCCTGCGCTCGCCGCGCCGCGGCCCGCCCCGCGGCCGGCTCCGCGCCGGGACCGGGGCGGGTTCCGGGGCGGGCCGGACGGGGCCGAAGCCGGGGCGGCGGAAATTGTAGGACTCCTACAACCGGGCCCGCCCGGGGCGAGGCATAGAGTGGTCGGGTCCCCGACCTGCCCCGACCGGGCCGGCCGCGCAGCAGACCACGAGGTGCCATGAGCCACGACCTGACCACCACCGCCGGCAAGATCGCCGACTTCCACGACCGGCGCGCCCGCTCCGAGGCGCCCGCGGGCCGGGCGGCGATCGACAAGCAGCACGCCCGGGGGCGCAACACCGCGCGCGAGCGCGTGGAGATGCTGCTGGACGAGGACTCGTTCGTGGAGTTCGACGCCCTGGCGACCCACCGCTCCACGGCCTTCGGCATGGAGTCGAAGAAGCTGCTGGGCGACGGCGTGGTCAGCGGCTACGGCACGGTCGACGGCCGGCTCGTGGCCGTCTACTCGCAGGACTTCGCGGTCTTCGGCGGGTCCCTGTCCCAGGTCAACGGGGAGAAGATCGTCAAGGTGCAGAAGTTCGCGCTGCGCAACGGCTGCCCGGTGATCGGCATCAACGACGGCGGCGGGGCCCGCATCCAGGAGGGCGTGGCCTCCCTGGCGATGTTCGCCGACATCTTCAACATGAACGTCCGCTCCTCCGGGGTGGTCCCCCAGATCTCGCTGATCATGGGACCGTGCGCGGGCGGGGCGGCCTACTCCCCCGCACTGACCGACTACATCGTGATGGTCGACAAGACCTCGCACATGTTCATCACCGGCCCGGACGTGATCAAGACCGTCACGGGCGAGACCGTGGACATGGAGACCCTCGGCGGGGCCCGGCAGCACAACACGACGACCGGCACCGCGACCTACCTGGCCGAGGACGAGCAGGACGCCTTCGAGTTCGTCCACGAGCTGCTGGAGTTCCTCCCGGCCAACAACCTCCACGAGGCCCCGCTGCTCGAGCACGACCAGGAGGAGGAGACCACCGAGGCCGACCTCGCCCTCGACGGGCTCGTGCCCGACTCCGCGAACCAGCCCTACGACATGCGCGCCGTGATCGAGGCGGTCGTCGACGACGGCCACTTCCTCGAGATGCAGTCCCTCTACGCGCCCAACGTGCTCATCGGCTACGCCCGGGTCGAGGGCCACACCGTGGGGATCGTCGCCAACCAGCCGCTGCAGTTCGCCGGGACCCTGGACATCGCCGCCTCGGAGAAGGCCGCCCGGTTCGTGCGCCACTGCGACGCGTTCAACGTCCCCGTGCTCACCCTCGTGGACGTGCCCGGGTTCCTGCCCGGCACCGACCAGGAGTTCAACGGCATCATCCGCCGCGGGGCCAAGCTGCTCTACGCCTACGCCGAGGCCACCGTGCCCCTGGTCACCCTGATCACCCGGAAGGCCTACGGCGGGGCCTACATCGTGATGGGCTCCAAGAAGCTCGGCGCCGACGTCAACCTCGCCTGGCCCACCGCCCAGATCGGGGTGATGGGCGCACAGGGCGCCGTCGAGATCCTCTACCGCCGCGACCTCGCGGCCGCCGCCGAGCGCGGCGAGGACGTCGACGCGCTGCGCGCCGAGCTCGTGCAGAAGTACGAGGAGGAGCTGCTGAACCCCTACCAGGCCGCGGAGCTGGGCTACGTGGACGCCGTGATCGCCCCCTCGGAGACCCGGCTGCAGGTGGTCCGGGCGCTGCGGGCTCTGCGGGAGAAGCGCGCCACGCAGCCGGCCAAGAAGCACGGGAACATCCCGCTGTGAGCGCCCCCGAGCAGCAGGCGCCGGCGCTGCGCTTCGTCGCCGGCAGCCCGACCCCCGAGGAGGTCGCGGCGGTCACCGCGGTCCTGCTCGCCCGCCGGCCCCCGGCCGAGCAGGACGAGCGGGCGGCCACCGGTCCGCGCGCCCAGTTCCGCCGGATGCGCCTGGGCCTGCGGCTGCGCCCCGGCCGCGGCGCGTGGCGGCGCTCCCGGGCCGAGGAGTGACCCGCCCGGCCGAGGCCAGGTGCTGCCCGGGCGCACCGCGGGGGCCGCGGCGCTAGGGTGGCCCGCATGACCGCCCACCTGTCTGCCACCACGCCCTCCGGGGACCCGGTGCCCGCCGGGACCCGCCACGCCACCGCGGTCGACGCCGTCGCCGAGCGCTGGTACGCCCGCACCCTCGAGCTGGACCCGGCGCAGGCCGCGCTGCACGGGATCCGCCCGCACGAGACCGGCTACCGGGACTACGGCCCGGACGGTCCGCGGGCGTGGGCCGAGGCCGCCCGGGACACCCTCGCCGAACTGGCCCGCACCACCCCGGCCGACGACACCGACCGGGTCACCGCCCACGCCCTGCGCGAGCGGCTGGGCGTGGGCCTGGACCTGCACGAGGCCGGGCTGACCGGCTGGGAGGTCAACAACATCGCCTCCCCCGTCCAGGAGATCCGGGAGGTCTTCGACGGGCTGCCGCGCGGCGGTGCCGAGGACTGGCGGGCCCTCGCGCAGCGTCTGCGCGCGGTGCCCGGGGCCGTGGCCGGCTATCTGCGGGCGCTGCACCAGGCCCAGGCGCGTGGCCGGTCGGCCTCCGCCGACCAGATGCGCACAGCCGCCGGCCAGGCCCGCGGCTACGCGGCGCCCGGCGGGTTCTTCGACCGGCTCGCCCGCCACCGGCGCGTCCCGGAGGCGCTGCGCGAGGAGGTCGCCGCCGCCGCGGCCGCCGCCCGGGAGGCCTACTCCGGACTGGCCGACGCCCTGTCCGGTGAGCTGACCGTGCGGGCCCGGGGAACCGACGCGGTCGGGCCCGAGGAGTACGCCCTGCGGCTGCGGGAGTTCCTCGGCGCCACCGTGGACCCGGCCGAGCTCTACGCCTGGGGCGTGGACCACCTCGCCGACATCGTCGACGAGCAGCGCCGGCTGGCCCGCCGGATCGTCCCGGGCGCCTCCGTGGCGGAGGCCGTGGCGTTCCTCGACGCCGACCCCGCCCGCCGGCTGCACGGCACCGGGGCCCTGCAGGCGTGGATGCAGGAGCTCTCCGACGCGGCCGTCGACGCGCTGGCCGGGACCCACTTCGAGATCACGGCGCCCATGCGCCGGCTCGAGTGCCGGATCGCCCCGACCCACGACGGCGGGATCTGGTACACCGGCCCCAGCGCGGACTTCTCCCGGCCGGGCCGGATGTGGTGGTCGGTGCCCGAGGGCACGGAGCACTTCACGACCTGGGAGCAGACGACGACGGTCTACCACGAGGGCGTGCCGGGCCACCACCTGCAGTTCGCGACCGCCCTGGCCAACGCCGCCGAGCTGAACCTGTGGCGCCGGGCGGGACTGTGGGTCTCCGGCCACGGCGAGGGGTGGGCCCTGTACGCCGAGCGGCTCATGGACGAGCTCGGCTTCCTGGAGGACCCCGGGGACCGGATGGGCATGCTCGACTCCCAGCGTCTGCGCGCCGCCCGGGTGGTCTTCGACATCGGCTTCCACTGCGGGTTCACCGTCCCGGGCGAGCTCGGGGACGCCCTGGGCGGGGCCCGCCCCGGGGCGGTGTGGAGCGCCGAGGACGGCTGGCGGTTCCTGCGCGCGAACATCGTGATGGCCGAGCCGATGCTGCGCTTCGAGTGGCTGCGCTATCGCGGCTGGCCGGGCCAGGCGCCCTCCTACAAGGCGGGCCAGCGGCTGTGGGAGCGGTCCCGGGAGCACGCGCGCGCGGCCGCCGGGGCGCGGTTCCGGCTCCGGGACTTCCACACGCGGGCGCTGCGGCTGGGATCCGTGGGCCTCGACACCTTGGAGTTCGCCCTGAACCTGTGATCTGCCCGACGTCACAAACGCGTCACACGAGCTCGACACGCTATTGTGCGCCGCCGTACTGTGGCGCCCATGGTTTCCGCTTCAAGCACTCCGCGTCTGCCCCGCTGGGCCACCGCCTTCGGGCCGCAGATCGTCCTCGCCCTCGTCCTGGGCGTCGCCCTCGGCCTCGCCGCCGACGCGCTGGGCGGTGATCCCGACACCGACCCGAACGGGCTGATGACCGCCCTCGACACGATCGGCACCAGCTACGTCACCCTGCTGAAGGCCGCGGTCATCCCGCTCGTGGTCACCGCCGTCATCTCCTCGATCGCCAACCTCCGGGAGGTCTCCGACGCGGCCCGGCTGGCCTGGAAGACGCTGCTGTGGTTCGGCATCACCGCGCTGATCGCCGTGGTCGTGGGCCTCGTGCTCGGGCTCGTGGTCCAGCCCGGGGCCGGCACCGGGGCGAGCGCCCCCGCGGAGTCCTACGAGGGGACCCAGGGGTCCTGGCTCGCGTTCCTCACCGGCCTGGTCCCGGGCAACTTCCTGGGCCTGCAGGCCTCCTCCACCGTGACCGGGGCCGGGGCGGTGGCCACCACCACGAGCTTCAACGTCCTGCAGGTGCTCGTCGTCTCGGCCGCCGTGGGCATCGCCGCCCTGAAGGTCGGCGAACCCGCCGAGCCGTTCCTGGCCGTGGTCCGCTCGGCGCTGGCCGTGGTCCAGAAGGTCGTGTGGTGGATCATCCGCCTCGCCCCGCTGGGCACCCTCGGGCTGATCGGCAGGGCCGTCTTCGAGTACGGCTGGACCTCCATGGGCGGGCTGCTGGCCTTCGTCGCCACCGTCTACGCCGGCCTGCTCGTCGTGGCCCTCGTGGTCTACCCCGTGCTCGTGCGCCTGCACGGGCTGTCCGTGAAGCAGTTCGTCTCCGGCGTGTGGCCGGCCGTGCAGCTGGGCTTCGTCTCGCGCTCCTCCGTGGGCACGATGCCGCTGACCCAGCGGGTGACCGAGCGCAACCTCGGCGTGCCCCGCGCCTACGCCTCCTTCGCGGTACCCCTGGGCGCCACCACGAAGATGGACGGCTGCGCCGCCGTCTACCCGGCGGTCGCCGCCCTGTTCGTCGCGCAGTTCTACGGCATCGACCTCGACGTCACCTCCTACGTGCTCATCGCCCTGGTCTCCGTGCTGGGCTCGGCCGCGACCGCGGGCACCACCGGGGCGACCGTGATGCTCACCCTGACCCTGTCCACCCTGGGCCTGCCGCTGGACGGCGTGGGGCTGCTGCTGGCCGTGGACCCGATCATCGACATGGGCCGCACCGCGCTCAACGTCGCCGGCCAGGCGCTCGTGCCCACGCTCGTCGCCCGCCGCGAGGGCATCCTCGACCGGGAGCTCTACGACGCCCCGCGCGCCGGGGACCCGTTCGCCCCGGAGCCCGCCGAGTCCGCGACGTCCGCCGGCGCCGCCCCGGAACCGGCGGAGACCGCCGGCACCCGCTAGACCGCGCCGCCGCACCGCCGCGCCGCCGCACTACTGCGCCGCGAGGGGCGGGGATCTGTGGGAATGCCCGACGCATTCCGGCAGTTCCCCGCCCCTCGCGCGTGTCCCGGGCCGTCGCCGCTACCCTGGGCGGGAACGAGATCCGGATCACACCGCGGAGGCGGAGGGCGAGGCATGGGCGGACCAGGCGGGGGCACGACGACGGACCCCCAGCTGCGGCTGTCGTGGGACCGGTCGCTGCGGCGGCTGGCCGCCCCGGAGCGCTGCGCACCCCGGCTCGTGCTCGACCGCGCGGGCCTGCACGAGGCCCTGCGCGAGGGCCGGGCCCCGCTGCGCCTGCTGCTGCCGGTGCTCGACGAGCTGCTGACCCCCCTGGCCGAGGACACCGGGCTCGTCGTGGCCGTCACCGACCCGGACGGGGTGCTGCTGCACGTGCGCGGGGCGGCCGCGACCCGGCGCCGGGCCGAGGACATGGGCTTCGTGGCCGGGGCCGACTGGTCCGAGGAGGCCGTGGGCACCAACGCCCCCGGCACCGCCCTCGTGCTGCGCCGCACGGTGACCGTCCACCGCGAGCAGCACTTCTACCCCGAGGCCCACCCGTGGTCCTGCACCGCCGCCCCGCTGCTGCACCCCGTCACGGGGGAGCTGCTCGGCGCGGTCGACCTCACCGGCGGGGACGCCGCGGCGGCCCCGGCGGCCCGGGCCCTCATCGGCGCCGCGGTGCGCGCGGCCCGCGCCGAGCTCGCCCTCGCCCTGCGCGCCGACCCCGCCGGCCCGGCCGCCCCCGGCACGCCCGCCCCCCGCCCGGCCGCGGACACCGTCCGGAGCCCCGAGCTCCCGCCCGGGACCCGCCCGGCAGCCACGCCCGGGCCGGTCCCGTCCGGGGGGAGCGGCCGGGCGCCCGCGGAGCCGGCCCCGGTCGCGACGGGCCGGCGCACCGGGACGCGGGCGACGGCGCCGCCCACGACGAGCGGGCGGACCCCGGCGGGCGCGGCCGGTCCCGGGCAGGACCCCGGGGACCGGGCCCCGTCCGCCGGGACGCGCGCCACGGTGACGGCGCTGCGCGTGCTGGGCGGGCACCCTCCCGCCCTGGTGGCCGGGGAGCAGGAGCACGAGCTCACCGAGCGCCACGCCGAGATCCTCCTCGCGCTCGCCCGGACGCCGGGAGGACTGAGCACCGCGGAGCTCTCGGAGCGGCTGTGGGACGGGCGGGCCCAGGAGGCCACGGTGCGCGCCGAGGTCCTGCGGCTGCGCCGGCTGCTCGCCCCGCTCGGGCTCGGCATCGCCTCGCGGCCCTACCGGCTCACCGCCCCGCTGGACTCCGACGCCGGACAGGTGCTCGGGCTGCTCGAGCGCGGCGCCCACCGCCGCGCGCTGCGCGCCTACCCCGGCCCGCTGCTGCCCCGCTCCGAGGCGCCCTGGGTCGTGGCCCTGCGCCACCGCCTCGCCGGGCTGCTGCGGGAGGCCGTGCTCACCGACGGCTCCGCCGAGGCGGTGCGCCAGTACCTGGCCCTGCCCGAGGCCGCCGACGACGCCGAGGCCTGGGCCCTGCTGCTGCGCCTGCTGCCGGCCCGCTCCCCCGCCCGCGCCCGCGCGGTCCTGGAGCTCGAGCGCCTCGGCGCCTGACCCGCGCCCCACCTCGGGCGACACGGCGTGCAACGCGCGTGCAACGCGGCGGCCCGTAGCGTGAGCCGCATCACACCGGGGTCCGGCGCACCGTCCGCGCCGAACCCGCCGCACGGGGCCGCCGCAGGCCGCCCCCGCACGCACGAGGAGCGCGATCCCATGACCGTCGACGTCGAGGCCACCACCACCTACGCCCAGCCCGGCACCGAGGGCTCGAAGGTCTCCTTCAAGCCCCGCTACGAGCACTGGATCGGCGGGCAGTGGGTCCCGCCCGTGAAGGGCCAGTACTTCGAGGACATCTCCCCGGTCAACGGCAAGCCCTTCACCGAGATCGCCCGCGGCACCGCCGAGGACGTCGAGGCCGCCATCGACGCCGCCTGGGCCGCCGCCCCCGCGTGGGGGAGGACCCCGGCGGCCGAGCGCGCGCTGGTGCTGCACCGGATCGCCGACCGCATCGAGCAGAACCTCGAGATGCTCGCCGTGGCCGAGACCTGGGACAACGGCAAGCCGGTGCGCGAGACCATCAACGCGGACCTGGCCCTGGCCGTCGACCACTTCCGCTACTTCGCCGGGGCCATCCGCGCCCAGGAGGGCACGCTCTCCCAGCTCGACGACAACACGACCTCCTACCACTTCCACGAGCCGCTGGGCGTGGTCGGGCAGATCATCCCCTGGAACTTCCCCATCCTCATGGCGGTGTGGAAGCTCGCACCGGCCCTCGCGGCGGGCAACGCCGTCGTCCTCAAGCCCGCCGAGCAGACCCCGGCCTCGATCCTCGTGCTCGTCGAGCTGCTCGCCGACCTGCTGCCCCCGGGCGTGGTCAACGTGGTCAACGGCTTCGGCGCGGAGGCCGGCAAGCCCCTGGCCTCGAACCCCCGGATCCGCAAGATCGCCTTCACCGGCGAGACCACCACGGGCCGGCTGATCATGCAGTACGCGTCCCAGAACATCATCCCGGTCACCCTGGAGCTGGGCGGGAAGTCCCCGAACATCTTCTTCGAGGACGTCGCCGCGGCGCAGGACTCCTTCTACGACAAGGCCCTGGAGGGCTTCGCGTTCTTCGCCCTCAACCAGGGCGAGGTCTGCACCTGCCCCTCGCGCGCCCTGATCCAGGAGGGCATCTACGACCGGCTGCTCGCCGACGGCCTCGAGCGGGTGCGCGGCATGGTCCAGGGCAATCCGCTGGACCTCAACACCCAGGTCGGCGCGCAGGCCTCCAACGACCAGCTGCAGAAGATCCTCTCCTACATCGACATCGGCAAGCAGGAGGGCGCGAAGGTGCTGATCGGCGGCGAGCGCAACGTCCTGGACGGCGACCTCGCCGAGGGCTACTACGTCACCCCCACCGTGTTCGAGGGGCGGAACTCGATGCGGATCTTCCAGGAGGAGATCTTCGGGCCGGTGCTGTCGGTGACCCGCTTCACCGACTACGCCGACGCGATCGCCACCGCCAACGACACGCTCTACGGCCTGGGTGCGGGGGTGTGGGCCCGCAACGGCAACCTCGCCTACCGGGCCGGGCGGGACATCGAGGCCGGGCGCGTGTGGGTGAACCAGTATCACAACTACCCCGCGCACTCGGCGTTCGGCGGCTACAAGTCCTCGGGCATCGGGCGGGAGAACCACCTGATGATGCTCGAGCACTACCAGCAGACCAAGAACCTGCTGGTCTCCTACTCCGAGGACGCCCAGGGCTTCTTCTAGGCCGTCCGCCCGCCCGCGCGTGCGCCGAGGGGCGGCGTCCGGCGGTTCCGACCGGGTCGGAGCCGCCGGACGCCGCCCCTCGGCGTGCCCGGGGACCCCGGACGCGGGGCGGGCGGGTGCGTATCCTGGGGCCGTGACTCCCCGCCTCGTGCTCGCCTCCCGCTCCCCCGCCCGCACCAAGCTGCTGGCCGACGCCGGCATCGCCCACGACCGGCTGGTCTCCGACGTCGACGAGGACGCGGTCGTCGCCGAGCGCGGGGTGACCGGCCCCGAGCAGACCGCGATGGTCCTGGCCCGCGCCAAGGCCGAGGCCGTCGCGCAGCTGCCCGAGGCCGCCGGGGCCCTCGTGCTGGGCTGCGACTCGGTCTTCGCCCTCGACGGCGAGGTCCACGGCAAGCCGCTGGACCCGGCCGTGGCCACCGCCCGCATCCGGGCGATGCGCGGTCGCTCGGGCGTGCTGCACACCGGGCACTGGCTCGTGGACACCCGCGAGCCCGCCGTCGGCGGCACGGGCTTCGCCGGGGGCGCCCCGGCGAGCGCCGAGGTCTTCTTCGCGCCGATGTCCGACGACGAGGTCGCCGCCTACGTCGCCACCGGCGAGCCCCTGCACGTGGCGGGCTCCTTCACCATCGACTCCCTCGGGGCCTCGTTCGTCGAGCGCGTGGAGGGGGACGTGCACGCCGTCGTCGGCCTGAGCCTGGCGGTGCTGCGCCGCCTGCTGGCGGAGGCCGGGGTGGGCGTGCCCGAGCTGTGGACCCCGCGCCCCTGAGCACCCCGGCCGCTCCTTTGTAGGAGTCCTACAGAAACCGGGGCGCATTTCGGGCGGCCCGGCCGGTGGTTGGGCGATCGAGCGCGCCGGGGAATACAGTGCATCCGAGGATTTCGACAAGGAGTGCAACGTGACCCACCACAGCCCTGCGGACGGCGCCATCCGCCCCATCACCAAGGTCCTCGTGGCCAACCGCGGCGAGATCGCCGTGCGCGTGATCCGCGCCGCCCGGGACGAGGGGATCGCCTCCGTGGCGGTCTACGCGGAGCCGGACCGGGACGCGCTGCACGTGCGGATGGCCGACGAGGCCTACGCGCTGGGCGGGGCCACCGCCGCGGAGTCCTACCTGGTGGCCGACAAGCTCCTGGAGGTCGCCGCCCGCTCCGGGGCCGACGCCGTGCACCCGGGCTACGGGTTCCTCTCCGAGAACGCCGACTTCGCGCTGGCCGTGCTCGAGGCCGGGCTGACCTGGATCGGCCCGCCCCCGGCGGCGATCGCCAAGCTCGGGGACAAGGTCGCCGCCCGGCACATCGCCGAGAAGGTCCGGGCCCCGCAGGTGCCGGGCACCACCGACCCCGTCTCCTCCGCCGAGGAGGTGCTCGCCTTCGCCGACGAGCACGGGCTGCCGATCGCCATCAAGGCCGCCTTCGGCGGCGGCGGGCGCGGGATCAAGGTCGCCCGCGAGCGCGAGGCCGTCGCCGAGCTCTACGAGTCGGCCGTGCGCGAGGCCACCGCCGCCTTCGGGCGCGGGGAGTGCTTCGTGGAGCGCTTCCTCGACGCCCCCCGCCACGTCGAGACCCAGTGCCTGGCCGATGCCCACGGCACCGTGGTGGTCGTCTCCACGCGCGACTGCTCGCTGCAGCGGCGCAACCAGAAGCTCGTCGAGGAGGCCCCGGCCCCGTTCCTGACCGAGGAGCAGAACCGCCGGCTCTACGAGTCCTCCAAGGCGATCCTCAAGGAGGCCGGCTACCAGGGCGCGGGCACGTGCGAGTTCCTCGTGGCCGCCGACGGCACGATCTCCTTCCTCGAGGTCAACACCCGTCTGCAGGTCGAGCACCCGGTCTCCGAGGAGGTCACGGGCCTGGATCTGGTGCGCGAGCAGTTCCGGCTGGCCCGCGGCGAGGCCCTCGGCTACGACGACCCCGCGGTGCGCGGGCACTCGATCGAGTTCCGGATCAACGGCGAGGACCCCGGCCGCAACTTCATGCCCTCCCCCGGCACCATCACCGCCCTGTCCCTGCCCAGCGGCCCCGGCGTGCGCGTGGACTCGGGCGTGGAGGCCGGGGAGACCGTGGGCGGGAACTTCGACTCCATGCTCGCGAAGCTCGTCGTCACCGGGGCGACCCGGGAGCAGGCCCTCGAGCGCTCGCGCCGGGCGCTGCGGGAGCTGCGCGTGGAGGGGCTGCCCACCGTGGTGCCCTTCCACCGGGCCGTGGTCGAGGACCCCGCGTTCGCCCCGGCCGGCGGGGAGCCCTTCCGGGTGCACACCCGCTGGATCGAGACCGAGTTCGACAACACGGTCCCGCCGTTCGAGGGCACCCCCGAGGCGGGCCCCGAGGCCGAGGAGCGCCACGCGATCGTCGTGGAGGTCTCGGGCAAGCGCCTCGAGGTCGTCCTGCCGGCGGCCGCGGCCGCCGGGGTCGCCAAGCCGGCCGGGTCCGCGCCCAAGCCGCGCCGGTCCCGCGCGAGCCGCGGCGGCACCGCGGCCGCGGCCGGCGGGGACGGGCTGACCTCGCCCATGCAGGGCACGATCGTGAAGATCGCGGTCGACAACGGCGACGAGGTCGCCGAGGGCGACCTCGTGCTCGTGCTCGAGGCCATGAAGATGGAGCAGCCGCTGACCGCCCACAAGGCCGGGACGGTCTCCGGGCTCTCGGTGACCCCCGGGGACACCGTCTCCGCGGGCACGGTCCTGGCCACGATCTCCTGAGACCGGCCGTGAGCGAGCCCCGCAGCCTCGTCGACCTCTCGGCGCAGGCCCGGCTGCGCACCGGCGCCCCGGCGGCCGCCCCGCGGCTGCGGGTGCTGTGCTGCCCGCCCTCCGGGGCCGCCGCCGGGTACTGGCGCTTCCTCGTGCGCGAGGACGTCCACGTGCTCGGCGTGCAGTACCCCGGCCGCGAGTCCCGCTTCCGGGACCCGGCCGCCCCGTCCCTGACCGTCCTCGCCGAGGAGGCCGCCGCCGCGGCCGCCGCCGCGCCGTGGGCCGGGGACGGGGTCCCGCTCGTGGTCCTGGGCCACAGCATGGGCGCGGCCGTGGCCGCGGAGCTCGCCTCGGCCCTCCAGCACCGCCACGGGCTGCGCCCCGCGCTGCTGGCGCTCTCCGCCAAGGCCGCCCCCGGAACCGACGGGCCCGGCCCCGGTGAGCCCGCGGACGGGGACGGCCCGGCCGGGCTGCGCGCCGACGAGCTGGACTCGGACGAGGCCCTCGTGCGCTGGCTGCGCGGGCTCGGGGGGACACCGGAGGCGGTGCTGGCCGACCCGGAGCTGCTGGCCCTGGCGCTGCCGGTGCTGCGCGCCGACCTGCGCCTGTCCCTGGCCCACGACCGGCTGCCCGCCCCGGTGGCCGCCCCGCTGCTGCTGCTGCGCGGCACCCGCGACGCCACGGTGGGCGCGGCGGCCATGGCCGGCTGGCGGGCGGCCGCCACCGGGCCGGTGAACGTGCGCGAGTACGAGGGCGGCCACCACCCGCTGGCCGAGCACCGGGACGAGCTGCTCGCCGACCTCGCCGCGTGCGCGGGCCCGTCGTCGTCGGCCCCGCCCTCGGACCCGCTCCGGTGAGCGGCCCCGGGGCGTCCGGGGTCCCGGGCGCCCGGCTGCCCGTGCCCCCGGGCGCGGAGGGCACCGCCCTCGTGCACGCCCGCCTGGCCCGGCTCGTGCCCTGGGCGCGCACCGTGGCCCCCGCCTGGCTGGACGCCGCCGAGCGCGCCCGCCGGGACCGGCTCCGGCGCGCCGCCGACCGGGACGCCTTCGAGGCCCGCCGGTGCCTGCTGCGCGCCGTGCTCGCCGCCCGGCTCGGCACGGACCCCGCCGCGGTGCCGATCGCGCCGCTGCCCGGCCCCGCCGGGCGCCACGGCAAGCCCGGGGTGCCCGGCGTGCACTTCTCGCTGAGCTCCAGCGGCGAGCACGTCCTGCTCGCCACCGGCCCGCGCGAGCTCGGGGCCGACCTCGAGACCGTCCCCTCCCTCGCGGCGGCCCGGCAGATGGCCGCCGTCCTCCACCCCGAGGAGCAGCGCGCGCTCGCCCGGGTGCGCCGCGGCCGGCGGGCGCGGGCGACCACCGTCGTGTGGGTGCGCAAGGAGTCGCTGCTCAAGGCGATGGGCACCGGCCTGTCGCGGGACCCGGCCCTCGACCTCGTCGGCGCCGGCCCCGAGCCCGCCCGGCCCGTGCCCGGCTGGCGGACCCTCGACCTGGAGGGGCTGCCGCGCACCGTCCGGGCGGCGCTGACGGTGCGCGCCTGCTGAGCCACGGGCAGCGACCGGGCGCGCCGCGCGCCGGCCCCTCCCCGGGGCCGGACCGGCGAGCGGTCCGTGGGCGGCCCCCTATGTGTCCACGATGTGGGACGAACGACTCAGCATGCGGACGGCCCGCGTAGCATGTGGGGGTTGTTCCCCACCCACCGCGAACTGTTCCGAGGTATCCCCATGTCCTCATCGGTGACCGGGGCGGACGCCGCGTCCGCCCCCTCGCTGTCCTCCGCCACCGCCGTTCCCCGCCGCCGCGTGATCATGGCGTCCCTCGTGGGCACCACGATCGAGTTCTACGACTTCTACGTCTACGCGACCGCGGCCGTGGCCGTCTTCCCCGCCCTGTTCTTCACGGGCCAGGACGAGACCGCGAAGCTGCTGGCCTCCATGGCCACCTTCGCCGCCGCGTTCGTGGCCCGCCCCATCGGCTCCGTGATCTTCGGCCACTACGGCGACCGCATCGGCCGCAAGGCGACCCTGATCGGCGCGCTGCTGACCATGGGCGTCGCGACCTTCCTCATCGGCCTGCTGCCCACCTACTACTCCATCGGCCTGTGGGCCCCGCTGATCCTCACGGTCCTGCGCTTCTGCCAGGGCCTGGGCCTGGGCGGCGAGTGGTCGGGGGCCGCGCTGCTGGCCACCGAGTACGCCGAGGAGGGCAAGCGGGCCCGCGCCGCCATGTGGCCGCAGCTGGGCGCGCCGTTCGGCTTCATCCTCGCCAACGGCTTCTTCCTCGTGCTCACCCTCGTGATGGGCTTCGTCTCCGTGGCCGAGCAGGGCGCCGACCACCCCTTCCTCACCTGGGGCTGGCGCATCCCGTTCCTCGCCTCCGTGGTGATGGTCGTGCTGGGCCTGTGGGTGCGCTTCCGCCTCGAGGAGACCCCGGTCTTCCGCCAGGCGCTCGAGCAGGGCCAGAAGGTGAAGACCCCGCTGACCGAGGTCTTCCGCACCTCGTGGCTGCAGATCGTCCAGGGCACGTTCATCATGCTCGCCACCTACGTGCTCTTCTACCTGATGACCGCCTGGATCCTGTCCTACGGCATCGGCAAGCCCGAGAACGGCGGGCTGGGCATCCCCTACCGCGAGTTCCTCGTGCTCCAGCTGCTGGCCGTGCTGCTGTTCGCCGCCATGGTCCCCGTCTCCGGGCGTCTGGCCGACAAGTACGGCCGGCGCAGCTCCCAGCTCGTGATCACCGCCGCGATCCTCGGCTTCGGGCTGCTCTTCGGCACCCTGATGAACCCGGCCGCCGTGGGCACCGGCGAGGACGTCAGCCTCGTGCGCGTGCTGGTCTTCCTGGCCGTGGGCATGACCCTCATGGGCCTGACCTTCGGGTCGATGTCGGCGATCCTGCCGGAGCTGTTCCCGACCAACGTGCGCTACACCGGCTCGGGCGTGGCCTACAACGTCTCCTCGATCCTCGGCGCGGCGATCACCCCCTACGTCGCGGTCTACCTCAACGCCGAGCACGGCGTGGGCGCGGTGGGCCTCTACCTCGCCTTCGGCGCGGTGCTCACGCTCGTGGCGCTGTGGTTCTCCCCGGAGACCAAGGACGTGGACATGACCAGCGTGGGGGCCCGCCGCTGACGCGCCCCCTCCCCACGGGCGAAGGCCCCCGCCGCCGGTGAGCACCGGCGGCGGGGGCCTTCCTCGTGGGCCGGGCGGCTCAGAGGTGGACGTGCAGGCGGCGGGCGGCCTCCGAGATCGACCCGGACAGCGAGGGGTAGATCGTGAAGGTGTCCGCGAGGTCGTCCACGTGCAGCTTGTGCGTGACCGCCATCGAGATGGGGAAGATCAGCTCGGAGGCGCGGGGGCCGACGACGACGCCGCCGATCACGGTGCCGGAGCCCTTGCGGGAGAAGATCTTCACGAAGCCGTCCTCGACCGCCATCATCTTGGCCCGCGGGTTGGTCGAGAGCTTCAGCATGATGGTGTCGGCCTGGTAGGTGCCCTCCTCGATGGCCTTCTCGCTCACGCCCACGGAGGCGATCTCCGGGGAGGTGAAGATGTTGGAGGCCACCAGGTGGGTGCGCAGCGGCTTGACGGTGTCGCCCATCAGGTGGGCCACGGCGATCCGGCCCTGCATCGCGGCGACCGAGGCCAGGGGCAGCACGCCCGTGCAGTCGCCGACCGCGTAGATCCCCGGCACCGTGGTGCGGGAGACGCCGTCGACCTTGATGTGCCCGGAGTCGGCCACGGCCACCCCGACCTCCTCGAGGCCGAGGTCCTGGGTCGCGGGTATCCCGCCGACGGCCACGAGGCAGTGGGAGCCGGCGATCTTGCGGCCGTCGGCCAGCGTGACGACCACCCCGTCCCCGGAGCGCTCGACCGCCTGGGCGCGGGAGCGGGAGACGACGTTCATGCCGCGGCGCTCGAAGACGTTCTCGAGCACCACGGCGGCGTCCTCGTCCTCTCCGGGCAGCACCCGGTCGCGGGAGGAGATCAGGGTGACCTCCGCGCCCAGGCCCCGGTAGGCGGAGGCGAACTCGGCGCCGGTGACGCCCGAGCCGACCACGATCATGTGCTCGGGGACCTCGGTGAGGTGGTAGAGCTGCTTCCACGTGAAGATCCGCTCCCCGTCCGGCTTCGCCGTGGGCAGCTCCCGCGGGTAGGCGCCCACGGCCAGCAGCACGGCCTGCGCCTCGAGGGTGTACTCGAGCCCGTCCTCGGTGGTGACCTGCACCTCCGTGGGGCTCAGCAGGCGCCCGGTGCCGGCGATCACCCGCACCCCCACCCGCTCGAGGCCGCGCTTGATGTCGCGCGACTGGGTGGCGGCCAGGCGCAGCAGGCGGGTGTTGACCTTGTCGAGGTCGACCGCGAGGTCGTTGATCTCGTTGCCGTCCTTGCTGCCGCGCACGTGCACCCCGAGGTCGGCGGCCTCCGCGAAGCGGGTCATCGCGTCGGCCGAGGCGATCAGCGTCTTCGAGGGCACCACGTCCGTGAGCACGGCGGAGCCGCCGAGGCCCTGCTTCTCGATGATCGTCACCTCGGCGCCGAGGCTGGCGGCGACCAGCGCGGCCTCGTAGCCGCCGGGGCCGCCGCCGATGATGACGAGCTTCTGGATGGAGAATTCGCTGTGTGCACTCACCCGGCCATTCTTGCAGGTGCCCGTCACGGCCCGGCAACCGCGCCGCCCCGGCCCCGCAGCGCCCGTGCGGTAGCCTCGGGCGGGTGGACACCCAGCACAGCGAGCACCCGCACCGGGACCCCCGGCCCGACCGCGCCGACGACCCCGCCGCCCTGGCCCGCGAGGCCGCCGAGGCGCTGCGCCGGGCCACCGGCGTGGACACCCACGAGCTGGCCCTGACCCTCGGCTCCGGCTGGGGGCGGGCCGCGGACCTGATCGGCGAGACGGTGGCCGAGGTCCCCGCCGCCGAGATCCCCGGGTTCAGCCCGCCGGCCCTCGAGGGCCACGTCGGCACCCTGCGCTCGATCCGCACGCCCGGCGGCGCCCACGCGCTCGTGATCGGGGCGCGCACCCACTACTACGAGGGCCGCGGCGTGCGCGCGGTCGTGCACGGGGTGCGCACCGCGGCCGCCGCCGGGGCCCGCACCATGGTGCTCACCAACGGCTGCGGCGGGCTGGACCCGGCGTGGGGCCCGGGCACCCCGGTGCTGATCTCCGACCACCTCAACCTCACCGGCCGCTCCCCGCTGGAGGGTGCGACCTTCGTGGATCTCACCGACCTCTACTCCCCGCGCCTGCGCGCGCTGGCCCGCCGGATCGACCCGTCCCTGGACGAGGGCGTCTACGCCCAGTTCCCCGGCCCCCACTACGAGACCCCCGCCGAGGTCCGCATGGCCGGGATCCTCGGCGCGGACCTCGTGGGGATGTCCACCGCCCTGGAGGCGATCGCGGCCCGGCACGCCGGGATGGAGGTGCTCGGGCTCTCGCTGGTGACCAACCAGGCCGCCGGCATCTCCCCCGCCGCGCTCTCCCACGAGGAGGTCCTCGAGGCCGGCCGGGCGGCCGGCCCCCGGATCTCGGCGCTGCTGGCCCGGATCGTCGCCGCGCTCTGAGCCCGCCCGCGCCGCACCCGACGAGCACCCCGCCAGGAGGACCCGCCATGACCGACGCCCCCCGCACCGGCGAGGACCTGCTCGCCGCCGCCCGCTCCTGGGCCGCCGAGGACCCGGACCCCGCCACCCGCGCCGAGCTCGAGGAGCTGACGGACCGCGCCGGGGACGGGGACGCCGCCGCCCGGGCCGAGCTCGCCGACCGCTTCGCCGGCACCCTGGCCTTCGGCACGGCCGGGCTGCGCGCGGCCCTGGGCGCCGGGCCGATGCGGATGAACCGGGTCGTCGTGCTCCGGGCCGCGGCCGGGCTCGCCGGGCACGTCCTCGCCCGGACCCGCGGCTCCGGCGCGGGCCCGGAGCGCCCGCCGCGGGCCGTGGTCGGCTACGACGCCCGGCACAACTCCGCGGTCTTCGCCCGGGACACCGCCGCGGTGCTCACCGCCGCGGGGATCGAGACCCTGCTCCTTCCCGCGCCCCTGCCCACCCCCGTGCTGGCCTGGGCCGTGCGCGCCCACGACGCCGAGGCCGGCGTGATGGTCACCGCGAGCCACAACCCCCCGGCGGACAACGGCTACAAGGTCTACCTCGGGGGGCGGACCGTCGAGCCCGCCGCCCGCGGCTGCCAGATCGTCGCCCCGCACGACCGCGAGATCGCCGCGCGGATCGACGGCGTGGGGCCGGTCGCCTCGATCCCGCGCGCCGAGCGCGGCTGGACCGTGCTGCCGGCCGACACCGCCCGGCGCTACCTCGAGGCCGTCCTGCCCGCGGTCGCCCCCGCCGCGCCGGCCGCGCCGCGCCGCCTGCGGATCGTGCACACCGCCCTGCACGGGGTCGGCGGGGCGACGACGACGGAGGCGCTGCACCGGGCCGGGTTCCCCGACGTCCACCCCGTCGCCGCCCAGGCCGAGCCGGACCCGGACTTCCCCACGGTCGCCTTCCCCAACCCCGAGGAGCCCGGGGCGCTGGACCTGGCCCTCGCCGAGGCCCGCCGGGTCGGGGCCGATCTCGTGCTGGCCAACGACCCCGACGCCGACCGCGTGGCGGTGGCCGTGCCGGTGCGCCCCGCCGGGCCGGACGCGCCGTCGGGACCCGGAGCCGCCGGGGCCCCCGCCCCGGCGGCCTCCCCGGGCGCGGCCGGAGGGCCGGACCGGTCCGGCGACGCCGCGGCGCCCGGGTCCCCCGGGGGCGCGTGGCGGGTGCTGCGCGGCGACGAGGTCGGCGCGCTGCTGGGCGCCGCCGCCGCGCGGGCGGCCGCCGGCCGGGGCGAGGACGCGGTGCTGGCCTGCTCGATCGTCTCCTCGCGCCTGCTCGGCCGGATCGCCGCGGCGGCCGGGCTGGGCCACCGCGAGACGCTCACCGGCTTCAAGTGGATCGCCCGCGTGCCCGGGCTCGTCTACGGCTACGAGGAGGCCCTGGGCTACTGCGTCTCGCCGGAGGTCGTGCGGGACAAGGACGGGATCGGCGCGGCGGTGGCGGTGGCCGTGCTCGCCGACGAGCTGCGCGGGCAGGGCCGCGTCCTCCAGGACGTGCTGGACGACCTCGCGCTCGCCCACGGCCTGCACGCGACCGACCAGCTCAGCGTCCGCGTGGCCGACCTGACCCGCATCCCCGCCATGCTCGCGGCCCTGCGCGAGGACCCGCCGGTCGCGCTGGCCGGCTCGGCGGTCGCGCGGACCGAGGACCTCGCCGACCCCGCGACCGGGCTGCCGCCCACCGAGGGGCTGCGGCTGCTCACCGAGGACGGCACGCGGGTGGTCGTGCGCCCCTCGGGCACCGAGCCGAAGCTCAAGTGCTACCTCGAGGTCGTCCTGCCCGTGGACGAGCGGGCGCAGCTGCCCGCCGCCCGCACCGCGGCCGCGCGGCGGCTGGCCGCGGTGCGCGCCGAGCTGGGCACCGCGCTGGGCCTGTAGGACACCGCCCGCCGGGACGGACCCGCGGTTCCCCCGCGGCACCGGCGCGGCGGGCGGGAGGGCGCCGCCGCGCCCGTCGTCGTCGCTCGCCTCGGTGACCGGCCGGCGACGGGGGCGGTGTGCCCGCCGGCGCTCAGGTCCCGTCGCCGCGCGCCGCGGCGGGCCCGCGGCCGAGCACGGCGCGGCCCGCGGCGCGCGAGGCCGTCGCGACCGCCCGCTCGAGCGGTCCCTGGCCGAGCAGGCGCCGCCACAGCAGGGCGAGGACCAGGGCCGTGGCGATCTGGGCCCAGAACCAGGCCACCGGGGCGCCGGTGTGCAGGCGCTGGGCCATGAACACCAGGTGCGCGGTGTAGAGCGTGAAGGTCATGGCCCCGGCCGCGGTGAGCGGGCGCAGGACGGCGGCCGGGGCGGGCGCGCGGGTCAGCAGCAGGAACAGGCCCAGGGCCGCGACGGCGGTGCCGAGGCTGAGCGCGATGGCGAAGGGCGTGTTGGTGTGCGGGCCCGGGACGGTGAGCCACCACAGGGTCGTGGTCGGCAGCTCCGGGTCCGGGCCGTAGACGATGACCTCGTCGATCCGGTCGGTCCCGTACTGCGGGGTGGCCGCGGCGATGGCGTCGTAGCCGCCGAGGGGCCCGAGGGCCAGGGCGGAGGCGCCCCATCCGAGCACGGCCAGCCCGGCCCCGGAGAGCATCAGGCGCACCTGCACCTCGACCTCGCGCAGGTCCATCCGCCCGATCGCGAGGCCCGTGAGCAGGAAGGCCAGCCAGGGCAGCGCGGGGTACGTGCCGGTGAGCAGCAGCTGCGGGAGCACGGCCTCGGGGTGGGCGGCGAGGGTGCGCAGGCTGGGGTTGCCGTGCACGTCGGGCGGCAGGACGTCGAGGGCGAGCTGCATGAGGAAGGGCGTGAGCAGCATCGCGGCGGCCGCGGCCGTGAGCAGGTGGCGGATGCGCAGGCCCAGGAAGGGCAGGGCCAGCAGGAACAGGGTCGCGTAGTACGGGAGGATGTTGGCCACAGGGAGGGGCAGCAGGCTCAGCGACAGGCCCACGAGCCCGAGCAGCAGGGCGCGCACGGCGGTGGCGCACCGGGCGGCCGTCAGCGCCCGGCCGGTGCGCGGTGCCGGGCCGCCCGAGCCGAAGGCGAGACCGACGCCGGCGAGCAGGGCGAACAGGGCCGAGGCGTGGCCGCTGAACAGGGACCAGGACAGCGTGGCGCGCTGGGCCTCGGCGTCGTAGACGGGCAGGGTGTGCACGGCGACCATGCCCACGAGCGCGAGACCGCGCGCGGCGTCGACGCCGACGAGGCGCTTGCCCCGGCGTGCCCGGGACCGGTCGCGGGGTTCGCCCGGGCGGGCCGGCGCGCTCCCCTGCGCTGCGGTGTGCGGTGCTTCGTGCTGGGCCATGTGCGGTGCCATGGTCATCGAGGTCCCCCTGCGGTTCGACGCCGTCGGTTGGCCCCCGCCCGTGCGGGCAGGACGCGACGGATCGGCGCATCGGCTGGGGGGCGGCAACCACACTACAGGGGACAGCCGTAACAGGTCACGAAAAGATCACGATTCCGTGATCAATCTCATGCATCTGAATGGTGGGTGAAATCCCAGGTCAGCGCCGCTTCCGGGCCTTCTCGCCCCCTTCGGAGCGGGTCCCGCCGTCCTCGTGGATCACGAGCACGGGGCAGTGCGCGTGCGACACACAGGCGGCGCTCACGGAGCCGAGCAGGAGTCCGCGGAAGCCGCCGTGGCCGCGCCGGCCCACCACGAGCATGGCCGCGTCCTCGCTCTCCTCCACGAGGACCCGGGACGGGTGGCCGAAGACGACGGAGGTCGTGAGCCCCTCCGGGAGGTCGTCGCCGAACGCCTCCCGCACCGCCGCCTCGGCCCGCTTGCGGGTGATCTCGTCGAAGTTGTCGCTGCCGATCGGCACGTAGCCCGCGTACTCGGGCGGGTACTCCCACGCCCCGACCGCCCGGATCCGCGCACCCAGGACGGGTGCCATCCGCGCCGCCCAGCGCAGGGCCTCGACGGAGCCCTCGGACCCGTCGACCCCCACCACGATGCTCGCCGCTGCCTCGTTCGCCATGGTCCGGACCTCCCGCGCTCGTTTCCTGCCGGTCGTGTGCGATCAGTATCACAGCCGGGGCGGCGGGCGGCCAGGCCCCCCTTCGGGCGCCACGGCTCCACCCGTGGGCACACCCGGGCGTTCCCGTCCGGAAATTGTGGGGGCAAAACCTCCTCCGGTGTTGCGTGCGTCACATTTCCCCGCTGTAGTTGGGGAATGCAGATCGCGCACACACTCCCCATGACCACCGTCACCGAGGAGGTGGGCTGGCTCGCCGCGGTGGACGAGGCCGTCAACTCGGCCTTCGCCCCCGTCACCGAGGTCTTCTCCAGCATCGTCTTCTTCCCGATCACCATCGGCGACCTGAGCTTCCCCGCCGTCGTGGCCTGGCTGATCGCCGCCGGCGTCGTCTTCACCGTCTACTTCGGCTTCATCCAGTTCCGCGGGCTGAAGGTCGGCTACGAAGTGGTCCGCGGTCGCTTCTCCGCCAAGGACGACCCCGGCGAGGTCCCCCACTTCCAGGCGCTCACCTCCGCCCTGTCGGGCACCGTGGGGCTGGGCAACATCGCCGGCGTCGGCGCCGCCATGGCCCTCGGCGGGCCTGGGGCCACGTTCTGGATGATCTGCGCCGGGCTGCTCGGCATGGCCACGAAGTTCGCCGAGTGCACCCTCGGCGTGAAGTACCGCGACGTCCACGAGGACGGCACGGTCAGCGGCGGGCCCTTCAAGTACCTTCCCATCGCCTTCGGCCGCTTCGGCCGGTGGCCCGCCAAGATCCTCACGGGCATCTTCGCGGTGGCCATCCTGTTCTTCGGCTCCGCCGGCGGCAACATGTTCCAGGCCAACCAGACCTTCGCCCAGGTGCAGAACGTCACCGGCGGAGCGGACGGTTTCCTGGGCAGCGCCACGGCGGCCTTCGTGTTCGGCCTGGTCCTCGCGGCCCTCGTGGGCGCGGTGATCATCGGCGGGATCCGCTCGATCGGGGCGACGACCAGCCGGCTCGTGCCGGCCATGGGCGTCGTCTACGTCACCGCCTGCCTCGTGGTCATCCTCGTCAACCTCGACCACGTCCCGGCGGCGTTCGCCTCGATCGTGGACGGCGCCTTCTCGCCCGAGGGCGTGGCCGGCGGCGTCATCGGCGTGATGATCGTCGGGTTCCAGCGCGCGGCGTTCTCCAACGAGGCCGGCCTCGGCTCGGCCCCCATCGCCCACTCCGCGGTGAAGACCCGCCGGCCCGTCAGCGAGGGCTTCGTGGCGCTGTTCGAGCCGTTCGTGGACACCGTGGTCATCTGCACGATGACCGCCCTGACCATCATCATCGCCGGCGCCCCCAGCTTCGGGGCGGGCATGGCCCAGGTCCAGGCCGGGGAGGGCACCCCCGACGGCGTCATCCTCACCTCCGACGCCTTCGCCACCGTCATCCCGTGGTTCCCGGTGATCCTCGCGATCGCCGTGGTCCTGTTCGCGTTCTCGACCCTGGTCACCTGGTTCTACTACGGGCTCAAGGCCTGGGAGTACCTCTTCGGCCGCTCCCGCACCAGCGGGATGGTCTTCCGGATCGTCTACCTCTTCTTCACCGTCGCCGGCTGCGTGCTGACCTTCAGCGAGGTCATCGCGTTCTCGGACGCGGCACTGTTCGTCTGCGCCTTCGTCAACCTGCTCGGCGTCTACCTGCTGCTGCCCGTGATCAAGCGGGAGATGAAGGAGTACCTCGCCGACCGCCGCAGCGGGAAGCTCTACCGCCTCGGCGTCGAGCCCGAGGAAGCCGCCGCCGGCCGGCCGTCCTGACCGGATCCGGGCCGGCGGTCTCCGCCCCGCCGGCCCGGTCCCCTGCCCGCCGGCCAGCGGGCCCGATCCCGGCACTGCCGTCTCCGGTCGTCCGGCCACAGGCCATCCGCCACCGGCAACCCTGCGGCAAGGCCCCGGCGACGCCGAGTCGCCGGGGCCTTCCCGCGTCCGGGTCCGGGGCTAGAGCTCGCCGTCGAGGACGTCCTCGAGGATCCCGGCGTAGGGCAGGCCGAAGTGGTCGATGCCGCGGCGCACCTCCAGGCTGGTGTCCTCGAAGCCGATCCAGCGGGTGTACCAGCGGTAGCCGTCGCGCGCCGCCGACAGGGCGTCGAACGTCGCGGCCGGGTCGGAGCCGTCGTCGAGACGGCCCACGTCCCAGTGCAGCCGCAGGTCCTCGAGCTGCGCCGCCGTGGGCTCCGTGGCGGGATCGGAGTTCGGGCGCTGTCCGCCGCCCATCATCACGGCCCCGCCGCCGGGGAGCAGGTCGGCGTGGTCGGCCAGCAGCTCCTGGCTGATGAACTGGGCCCCGCCGGAGTAGCCGGTGAACCACGTCCGCTCCGGGTCGAGGGGGTAGTCGGCGCGCAGGCGCTGCTCGACCAGGGCGCGGAACCACTCGCCGTTGCGCCCGCGCTCCTCCCACCACGTGACCTCGGGGTCGTCGTGGTCGGGGGTCTGCAGGACCACGAGCAGCATGTTGCGCTCGCGGGCGACCTCGGCCATGCAGGAGACGGCGTACTCGGGGTGGTCGTACTCGAAGCCGCCGTCGCCGTGGAAGTGGTAGACCACCCCGACCGGCCGCTCCGGGTCCACGCCGTCGGCGAGCACGTGGTAGCCGCTGGCGATCCCCTCGTGCTCGAACTCCAGCCCGAAGCGGTCGCGCCACTGCTCGCCGGGGCCGAACAGGTCGACCCCGAACAGCCCGCCGCTGTGCGGGGCGTCCGGGCCGCGCACCGGCGCCTCGACCCCCTCCAGGCCCCAGGTCCCGCACGCGACGGTCTCGGCGGCCCCGTCGTCGTCCGCCCCGGGCGTCCCGCCGGGACGGCCCACGAGCAGGGCCACGGCGGTCAGGACGAGCAGGAGCAGCACGAGCCCGAGGGCGGTGGCCGCCAGACGGCGGGGGGCCGCGCGCAGGCGCCGGCCGGGGCGGGAGCGCGGCGGGCGCTGCGCGGGAGGGGTGTCGGCTCTCACGCGCCCATCCTAGTGAGCGGCGGCCCCGTTCCCGGGCGGCAGGCCGACCAGGACGCGCCCGTCGGCCACGCGCACCGGGTGCACCGGCAGCACCGGGCCCGGGCCGCTCAGGCACCGGCCGTCGGCCAGGTCGTAGACCTCCTTGTGCAGCGGGGAGGCCACGGTCACGGCCCCGCCGCGGGAGCCGAGGATGCCGCGGGCGAGCACGCACACCCCCGTGCGGGGGTCGCGGTGGTCGGCGGCGAGCACGGTCGTGGCGTCGAGCCGCCACAGCGCAACCTGGCGGCCGCCCACCCGGGCGGCCTCCCCCCACAGGGGCTCGAGGTCCGCGAGGGCGCACACGTCGTACCAGGAGCGCTCGGCCGCGGGCGGACGCGCGGGACCGGACGCGGGTCCGGTCGTGGTCCCGCGGCCGGGCGCGGTGGCGGGTCCGGTCGTGGTCCCGCGGCCGTGCGCGGTGGCGGGTCCGGTCGTGGTCCCGCGGCCGGGCGCGGTGGCGGGTCCGGTCGTGGTCCCGCGGCCGTGCGCGGTGGCGGGTCCGGTCGTGGTCCCGCGGCCGTGCGCGGTGGCGGGTCCGGGTGCGGTGGCGTGTCCGGGCGCGGTGGCGTGTCCGGGCGCGGTGGCGGGGCCGGGGTGGGTCAGCGTCACGGGATCCTCCTGCGGGTCGGGGCGTCGGACCCGACGCTAGGCGCGGCGGGTTTCGCCCGTGCGCCGCGCCCGTTGCTCCCGCGTTCCGGTCCGCTCACGGCCGCCGTCCCCGGCCGTGAGCGGACCGCAAAACCGCCGGAACCACCGGGCAACGGCGGGGCAATCCCGGGCTCCTACGGTCGGGGGGAGCACCCAGCCCGCCCGTCCCGGAGGTCCCCGTGAGCCGCTCCCCCTTCTCCGCCCGCAGCCCGCAGCACGTCGTCGTCGTGGGCGGTGGCCCCGCCGCCCACCGCTTCGCGGAAGCGGCCCTGGCCGCCGAGGACCACCACGTGCGCCTGACCGTGCTCGCCGACGAGCCGTGGGTGCCCTACGACCGCGTGCAGCTCTCGGCGGCGCTGACCGGGCCCGCGGGGTCCGTGGACCTCACCCTCGGCGGGGGCACCGTGTGGGCGGACCCGCGCGTGGACCTGCGCCTGGGCACCCGCGCCGAGGCCCTGGACCCGGCCGCCCGCACGGTCACGACCGCCGCCGGCGAGGTGCTGGGCTACGACGAGCTCGTGCTCGCGACCGGTTCCGCCGCCGCCCGCCTCGACGTCCCCGGCGCCCAGCACGCGTTCGTCCTCCGCACCCTCGACGACGTCGCGGCGATCCGCGCCGAGGTCGGGCGGCTGCGCGCCCTGCACGGGCGGACCCCGCGCGGGGCCGTGATCGGCGGCGGGCTGCTCGGTCTCGAGGCCGCCGGCGGGCTGCAGGAGCTCGGTGCCGCGGCCACCGTGGTGCACTCCCGCCGCTGGCTGATGAACGCCCAGCTCGACGAGGGCGCCGGTCGGGCCCTCAACGCGCTGATCTCCGCGCGCGGGGTGGACCTGCGCCTGGGCCAGCGGCCCGCCGGGATCGGGCTGCGCCGGTCCGACGGCGAGGTGTGCGCCGTCGAGTTCCGCGACGGCCCCGACCTCGAGGCGGACCTGGTGATCGTGGCCACCGGCATCCGGGCCCGGGACCGGCTGGCCTACAACGCCGGGATCGAGACCGCCCCGCGCGGCGGCGTGGTGATCGACGAGGCGTGCCGGACCTCCGCGGAGCACGTCTGGGCGATCGGCGAGGTCGCCTCCTGGAACGGGGAGTGCCTGGGCCTCGTGGCCCCGGCCAACGCCATGGCCGAGATCGTGGCCGACCGCCTCGCCGGCGGGCGCGCCGAGATCGGCGGCTTCGACACCGCCACAAAGCTCAAGCTCGCCGGGGTGGACGTCGCCTCCTTCGGCGACGCCTACGGGCAGACCGAGGACTGCCTCGAGGTCGTCTACGCGGACCCGGCCCGGGGGATGTACCAGAAGGTCGTGGTGACCCGGGACGCGAAGACCCTGCTCGGCGGGGTGTTCGTCGGGGACGCCGAGCCGTACAACGCGCTGCGCCCGCTGCTGGGCCGGGAGCTGCCCGGCGAGCCCGGCGCCTACCTCTCCGCCTCCGGCGTCGAGGCCCCGGCCGGCGACCTCCCCGACGACGCCGTCCTGTGCTCCTGCAACAACGTCACGACCGGGGCGGTGCGCGAGCAGATCGCCTGCGGGGTGCACGAGCTCGGCGAGCTCAAGGCCTGCTCCCGCGCCGGCACCCAGTGCGGTTCCTGTGTGCCGATGCTCAAGAAGGCCCTGGACCTGGAGCTCGCCAGGGCCGGGGTTGAGGTCTCCACCGCCCTGTGCGAGCACTTCGAGCTCTCCCGGCCCGAGCTCTTCGAGGCCGTGCGCGCCCTCGACCTCGGCTCCTGGGACGAGGTCCTCGCCCGCTTCGGCACGGGCCTGGGCTGCGACGTCTGCAAGCCCGTGGTCGCCTCCGTCCTGGCCTCCCAGCGCGACGAGTACGTGCTCGACGCCGGGCGCGGGGCCCTGCAGGACACCAACGACCGGGCGCTGGCGAACATGCAGAAGGACGGCACCTACTCCGTGGTCCCCCGTGTGCCGGCCGGGGAGATCACCCCGGAGAAGCTCATCGTCCTGGGCGAGGTCGCGCGGAGGTACGGGCTCTACACCAAGATCACCGGCGCCCTGCGCGTGGACCTGTTCGGCGCCCGTCTCGAGCAGCTGCCCGAGATCTGGCGCGAGCTCGTCGACGCCGGCTTCGAGTCCGGTCAGGCCTACGGCAAGGCGCTGCGCAACGTGAAGTCCTGCGTGGGCTCCACCTGGTGCCGGTACGGGGTGCAGGAGTCCACCGGGATGGCCGTGCGGCTGGAGCTGCGCTACCGGGGGCTGCGCTCGCCGCACAAGTTCAAGATGGGCGTCTCCGGGTGCGCCCGCGAGTGCGCCGAGGCCCGCGGCAAGGACGTCGGGATCATCTCCACCACCGACGGCTGGAACCTCTACACCGGCGGCAACGGCGGGGCCACCCCCGCCCACGCCCAGCTGCTCGCCCAGGGCCTCGACGACGAGACCCTGGTCCGGTACGTCGACCGCTACCTGATGTACTACATCCGCACCGCGGACCGCCTCCAGCGCACCGCCCGGTGGCAGGAGGAGCTGGACGGCGGCATCGAGCACGTGCGCGCCGTCGTCGTCGAGGACTCCCTGGGGATCGGCGCGGAGCTCGAGGAGGCGATGACCCGCCACGTCGAGCGCTACGAGGACGAGTGGGCCGCGACGCTGAAGGACCCCGAGCGGCTGCGCCGGTTCCGCTCCTTCGTCAACGACGCCGCCCCCGACGACTCCCAGGCCTACGTGCTCGAGCGCGGCCAGCGCCGCCCCGCCACCGCCGCCGAGCGCGAGCGCCCCGCGGTGCTCGTGGCCGGGCCGGTGCTGCCGGTGCGGGAGGGCGCCCGCCGCCCCGCCGAGGTGTGAGCCGCCGGACACGGCAGGGAAACACTGCCGACACAGGCCGTTCCTACGCTCGGAGCATGTCCTCCCCCCAGAGCCCCGGCGCCCCCCACGAGCCCGGCGAGCTGACCGGCTTCCGCGTGGGCGTCACCGCCCACCGCCGCGCCGCCGACTTCATCGCCGCCCTCGAGCGCCGCGGCGCCCAGGTGCTGCACGCCCCCGCGCTGCGGATCTCGCCCGTCGCGGAGGACACCCGCGTGGTCGAGGACACCCGGGCGCTGCTCGCCCACCGCCCCGAGGTGGTCGTGGTGACCACCGCCTACGGGCTGCGCCGCTGGTTCGAGGCCGCCGACGCCGCCGGGCTCGGCGAGGACCTGCGCGAGGCGTTCCGCCGGGCCCGCGTGCTCGCCCGCGGCGCCAAGGCCCGCGGGCAGGTGCTCTCCCTCGAGCTCGACGACGCCGAGGTCGCCGAGGACGAGCGGACCTCCTCCGTGGTGGACCGGCTGCTCGCCGAGGGCGTGGCCGGGCGGCGGGTCGCCGTGCAGCTGCACGGGCTCACCGACGCGCTGCAGCTGGAGCGGCTCGTGGCCGCCGGCGCCCGCGTGGACACGGTGGCCCCCTACCGGTGGCTGAGCGCCGACGACGGCGAGCGCCTGCCGGCCCTGATCCGCGAGGTCTGCGCGCGGCGGCTCGACGTGCTGACGTTCACGGCGGCACCGGCCGTCGACGCCCTGCTCAGCACCGCGCAGGAGCTGGGCCGGCTCGAGGAGCTCGTCGACGCGCTGCGCAGCGGGGTCGCCGCCGCGGCGGTCGGCCCGGTGTGCGCCGGGCCGCTGCGCGAGGCCGGGGTCGAGCCGGTCGTCCCGGAGCGCTACCGGCTCGGCGCCCTCGTCCGCTCGGTCTGCACCCACGTGGCCGAGGAGCGCACGCTGCGGGCCCCCACCCGCTACGGCCCGCTCGAGGTGCGCGGCACCGGCGCGGTGCTGGACGGGCGGTTCCTCGCCCTGCCCGACGGCCAGGTCGCCGTGCTGCGCGCCCTGGCCTGCGCCCCCGGCACCGTGGTCCCCCGCAGCACGCTGCTGGCCGGCGCCGAGAGCGGCCACGCGCTGGAGATGACCGTCTCGCGGCTGCGCCGGGCCCTGCCGGTCCCCCTGGTGGAGACGGTCATCAAGCGGGGCTACCGCCTGGCGGTCTGACCGGCCCCGCCGAGTCCCCACTCCCGCGCCGACTCCCTCACCCCGCAACACCTCCGCCGCCGAGTCCCCCACCCCGCAACACCCCTGCGCGCCGACTCCCCCACCCCGCAACACCCCTGCGCGCCGACTCCCCCACCCCGCAACACCCCTGCGCGCCGACTCCCCCACTCCGCAGCACCTCCCCCGGCGAGTCCCCTCGGAAGCGGCGACTCCCCCGTTGCCCGACAGGGGAGACAACGGCCCCGAGGGGACTCGACGAAGAGTTGGGGACTCGACGAGGGGTTGGGGACTCGCGGCGAACGGGGGCGGAGTGAGTCCGTGGCTACGAGCCGTCCGTGTCGCACGTGCGGCGGACCGGGCGCCCACACCCCAGTGCCCGTCGACTCCCCCATCCAGCAGCACCCCCGCCGCCGAGTCCCCTCGGAAGCGGCGACTCCCCCGTTGCCCGACGGGGGAAACGACGGCCCCGAGGGGACTCGGCGAGGGGCTGGGGACTTGGCGAAGAGCTGGGGACTCGGCGAGGGGTTGGGGACTTGGCGAAGAGCTGGGGACTCGGCGAGGGGTTGGGGACTCGCTGCGAGTTGGTGAGCGATCGGACGGAGAGCCGGTGCGCAGGGCGTGCGGGTCCGGGCGCCGCGGCGGGCCCGGACCCGGCAGACGGGGTCAGGCCGGCACGCGCGCCGCGTGCTCCTCCACCAGGCGGCGGACCCTGTCGGTGCAGCCGCCGCAGCCGGTCGAGGCGCGCGTGGTGCGGCGGACGGCGTCGAGGGAGTCGGCGCCGTCCTCGACCGCCCGGACGATGCAGGCGGCGCTGACCCCGGCGCACGAGCACACCGTGGCCTCGGGGCCGGGCGCGGCGGGGGCCGGGGCGTCGACGCCGTCGAGGCGCAGCAGCACCCCCGGGTCGGCGGGCACGGGGGTGCCGCGCTCGTGCAGCAGCCCGGCCTCGGCGGCGGCGCGGGGCAGCCCGAGCGCGACGTAGCCGGCGAGGGTCCGGTCGACGCGCAGCACGAGCTTGAGGTAGCTGCCGGCCCCGCCGTCGGCCCACTGCACGACCGACCCGCCGTCCGGGCGGGCCCGCCAGGGCTCGCCGGCCACCGTCCCGGCGCAGGCCAGCTCGACGGCGCGGGCCTTCAGCCGCACCGCCGGCTCCGGGCCCTGCACGAGCGGCTCGACCACGGCGGTGCCGCCCCCGGTGACGGCCTGCAGCTCGGCCCGGAAGCGTGCGGCGAGCCACTCCGCCTGCCGCCAGCCGGGACCGATCAGCCCGGAGGGACCGGCGCCGGCGCGGTCGGGGCACACCGTGCAGGAGGGGTCGCGGCACAGCACCTCGGCGCAGTCGCCGAGGGCGAAGACCCGCTGCTCGACGTCGGCCTGCAGCTCGTGGTCGACGAGCACCCCGCGGGCGGTGCGCAGCCCGGCGCCCTCGGCGAGCTCGGTGCGGGCGCGCACGCCGACCGACAGCAGCAGCAGCTCCCCCGGCAGGGTCCGGCCGTCCTCGAGGGAGAGGCCGGTGAAGGCCCCGGCGTCGTCGAGCAGGACCTCGCGGGCCTGGGCGGAGGAGACGACCTCGACGCCCGCTCCGGCCAGGGCGCGCTCGAGCAGGGCGCCGCCGGCGGCGTCGAGCGAGCGGGTCATCGGCCAGGGCCCGTGGTGGACCACGTGCACGGGGCAGCCGGCCTCGGCCGCGGCGAGCGCCGCCTCGAGGCCGAGCACCCCGCCGCCGAGCACGACCACGCGCCCGCGGCGGGCCACGACGGCGCGCACCGCAGCGGCGTCGGCGAGGTCGCGCAGCGCCGTGACGCCGGCGGGCAGGTGGGCGTAGGCGGCCGGGTCCGGGTTGAGCCCGCGCAGCACGGGCAGGTTGGGGCGGGCCCCGGTCGCCAGCACGAGCCGGTCCCAGGCGAGCTCGCGCTCCGCGCCCGCTCCGTCGCGCAGGCTCAGCACGCGTCGGGCGCGGTCGAGGCGCACCACGGTCGTCCCCAGCAGCACCTCCACGCCCGCCGCCGCCAGGGCGGACGGGTCCGAGAGCGCCATCGCGTCCCGCGCGGTGCGGCCCACGGCGTGCTCGCCGACGAGCACCCGGTTGTAGGCGGGCTCGGCCTCGGCCCCGACCACGGTGAGCCGCAGCGCGCCCTCGGCCACGAGGCCGGCGGCGTCCTCGACGAAGCGCGCGGCCACCGGCCCGTAGCCGACGACGACGACGTGCTCTCCCGCCCGCAGCGGTGCCGCCGCCGAGCGTGCTCCCCGGCGGGGGCGGGCCGCCGCGGCCGTCGGGGGGTGCACGGGGATCATCGGCGGGCCTCCTGGGCGTCGGGGACGAGGGCGACGCCGGCGACCGGACCCGTGGCCGCCGCGACGGGCGAGGGGTGCGCGGGGACCATGGGCGGTCCCTGCGGGGGCGGAGCCGGCACGGTGGACCGCGCACGGGGGCGGGGCGGCGTGCCGTGACGGGTCGGGGCAGTCATCGGCGGGCCTCCTGAGCGTCGGGGACGGGAGCGGGAACCGGCTCACCGGGGACGGCGCCGGCGGGCCCGCGGCGGGGAGAGCCGGCGGGGCGGGCGGCGTCGTCGTCGGGGGCGAGCGGGCGCAGGGTCACGGCGGTGGCCTTGAACTCGGGCATCGCCGAGGAGGGGTCCACGGCGGCGGCCCCGGTGAGCCGGTTGGCGCACTGGCCCCCGGCGAAGTGGAAGGGCAGGAAGACGGTGTCTGGCCGGACGTCGGTGCTCAGCTGCGCCCGGGCCACGGCGGTGCCGGCGGGGGCGGTCAGCTCGACCGGGGCGCCGTCGTCGATGCCGAGCCCGGCGGCGGTGGCGGGGTGGATCTGCAGGCGGGCCTCGGGGCGGTCCGACCGCAGCGAGGCCGTGCGACGGGTCTGGGTGCCGGACTGGTAGTGCTCGAGCCACCGGCCGGTGGTCAGGGTCAGCGTGCCCGGCCGGTGGAGGGCCGGGCGCCGGTGGGCGGGCGGGCCGGGGTCCGCGGCACGGCCGGCGGCGCGGGGGCGGACGGGCACGAGCACGGCGCGCCCGTCGTCGTGGCCGAAGCGGTCGAGGAGGACCCGCGGGGTGCCGGTGCCGCCGGCGGGGTGCGGCCAGTAGCAGGGCGCCCCGGAGTCCAGCAGCTCGTCGGTGATCCCGGAGTAGTCGGCGCGCCCGCCGGCGGAGGCCCGGCGCAGCTCGTCGCGCACCGCCGCCGGATCGGGGCTGAAGGTGCCGGGGGCGCCGAGCCGGCGGGCGAGCTCGGCCATGATCCACAGCTCGTCGCGGGCCCCCGGCGGCGGGTCCACGGCCCGGCGCCGGCGCAGCACCCGGCCCTCGAGGTTGGTCACGGTGCCCTCCTCCTCGGCCCACTGCAGCACGGGCAGCACGAGGTCGGCGTGCTCGGCGGTCTCGGAGCGGAAGAAGTCGGCGACCACGAGGAAGTCGAGGGCCCGCAGCCCCCGCTCGACGGCCCCGGCGTCCGGGGCGCCGACGACCGGGTTGGAGCCGTTGACCCACAGGCACCGCACCCCGCCCTCGGTGCCCAGCCCGCGCAGCAGCTCGACGGCCGGCACCCCGGGTCCGGGCAGGTCCTCCGGGGCCACGCCCCAGACCGCGGCGACGTGGGCGCGGGCGGCCGGGTCGGTGATCGAGCGGTAGCCGGGCAGCTGGTCGGCCTTCTGCCCGTGCTCGCGCCCGCCCTGGCCGTTGCCCTGCCCGGTGAGCGTCCCCCATCCGGAGCCGGTGCGGCCGGGCAGGCCCAGCAGCAGGGCGAGGTTGATCGCCGCCGTCGCGGTGTCCGTGCCGTCGACGTGCTGCTCGACCCCGCGGCCGGTGAGCACGTAGGTGCCCTCCCGGCGCCGGGCCAGCAGGTGCGCGGCCCGGCGCAGCCGCTCCGCCGGCACCCCGGTGACCTGCTCGACCCGCTCGGGCCACCACGCGGCGAGCCCGGGCAGCAGCGCCTCGAGGCCGCGGGTGCGGCGGGCCAGGTAGCCGCGGTCGGCCAGCCCGTCGTGGACGACCACGTGGGCCAGGCCCAGCAGCAGCACGAGGTCCGTGCCGGGCACCGGCTGCAGGTGCACGCCCCCGCCCTCCTCCGTCAGCCGCGCGGTCGCCGTGCGGCGGGGGTCGACGACGACGAGCCCGCCCTCCGCCCGCGCCCGCTCCAGGTGGCGCACGAACGGCGGCATCGTCTCGGCCGGGTTCGCCCCGAGCAGCAGCACGGTCCGGGCGTCGTCGAGGTCGGTGACCGGGAACGGCAGCCCCCGGTCCAGGCCCAGGGAGCGGTTGGCCGCGGCGGCCGCCGAGGACATGCAGAACCGGCCGTTGTAGTCGATCCGGGAGGTGCCCAGCGCGACCCGGGCGAACTTGCCCAGCTGGTAGGCCTTCTCGTTGGTCAGCGACCCGCCGCCGAAGACCCCGACGGCGTCGGGGCCGTGGGCCGCCCGCGCCGCCCGGAACTCGTGGGCCATCCGGTCCAGGGCCGTTGCCCACGGGACCTCCGCGAGCTCCCCGTCCGGGCCGCGCAGCAGCGGGGCGGTGAGCCGCTCCGGGTGGCCCAGCAGCTCGGCGGAGGTCCAGCCCTTCCGGCACAGCCCGCCGCGGTTGGTCGGGAAGTCGCGGCCGGCGACCCCGGGGGTTCCGGGACCGGCCGGGTCCAGCGTCATCGCGCACTGCAGGGCGCAGTAGGGACAGTGGGTCGCGGTGGGCACGAGGGGTCTCCTTCGCCGGGGCGTCGTCGTCGGTCGCGTCGGTGCGTGAGGGCTCAGACCCGGTGGGCGGCCATCGCGGAGCCCGGGCGCAGGTAGCAGGCCCAGGTCACCGCCAGCGCCAGCACGTAGAAGCCGACGAAGCCCAGGAACGCCGCCCCGTAGCCGCCGGTCGCCCCGCTGGAGAGGCTGAGCACCTGCGGGATCGCGAAGCCGCCGTAGGCGCCGACCGCCCCGATCAGCCCGAGCGCCGCCGAGGCCTTGCGCTCGGCCGTGACCCCGCCGGCTCCCCCGGCGCCGCGGACCCGGTAGATCGTCGGGATCATCCGGTAGGTGGTGCCGTTGCCCATGCCCGCGGCGGTGAACAGCAGCAGGAACAGGCCCAGGAACAGCCAGAAGCTCGCCAGCGGCAGGGTCAGCACCACGGCCAGGGCCAGCAGGGCCATGACCGCGAACACCGCCGTCGTCATCGCGGCCCCGCCGAAGCGGTCGGCCAGGCGCCCGCCCCACGGCCGGGCCACCGAGCCCACGAGCGGGCCCAGGAACGCGAGCGAGAGCGCCGCGGTGCCGACCGTGAACGTCGAGAACTCCGGGAAGACGTCCGTGATCAGCTTCGGGAACACGGAGGAGAAGCCGATGAAGGAGCCGAACGTGCCGATGTAGAGGAAGGACATCACCCAGAAGTGCGGCTCCTTCACCGTGGCCAGCGACCCGGCCACGTCCCCCGTGGCGTCCGAGAGGTTGTGCATGTGCGTGCGCGCGCCCCATGCGGCCAGCAGGATCAGCGGCACCCAGATCCAGCCCGCCAGCGGCAGGGCCAGCGCCCCGGCCGCGCCGACCGTGACCGCCAGCGGCACGACCAGCTGCGCCACGGCCGTGCCGAGGTTGCCGCCGGCCGCGTTGAGCCCCAGCGCATAGCCCTTCTCCCGCGCCGGGTAGAAGTAGGTGATGTTGGCCATCGAGGACGCGAAGTTGCCGCCGCCGAAGCCCGCCGTCCCCGCGAGCGCGAGCAGCACCCAGAACGGGGTCGCCGGGTCGGACACCGCGAGCGCCAGGCCCACGGTGGGGACCAGCAGCAGCAGCGCCGAGACGACCGTCCAGTTGCGCCCGCCGAAGCGGCCCACCGTGAAGGTGTAGGGCACCCGCAGCGTGGCGCCCACCAGGGACGGCAGCGAGAGCAGCCAGAAGATCTGCGCGTCGGTCAGGGTGAAGCCGGCGTCCGGCAGGAACACGACCGTGATCGCCCACAGCTGCCAGACCGCGAAGCCCAGGAACTCCGCGAGGATCGACCAGCGCAGGTTCGTCCGGGCGATCGGCCGGCCCGCGGACTCCCAGAACGCCGGGTCCTCCGGGCGGTAGCCGTCCAGCCACCGGCCGGGCCGCTCGCGCAGCGCCAGCGGCGGCAGGGTCCGGGCGGTCGTCCGGTTCGCCCCGGTTCCCCGGGGCTCGAGCGTGCCGGGATCGACGGCGGTGGCGGAGCGGGCGCCGGCCGCGGTGCCGGAGCGGGCGCCGGCCGCGGTGCCGGTGCTGTCGGCCGGGGCGGTGTCCGTGCCGGTGTCCGTGCCGGGGTGCGGGGTGCCGGGCGATGGTGCTGGGCTCACGGGGGCCTCCTGGGGCGAGGGTGCAGGTCGCCGGGCCCGGGGCCGCGGCGTGCTCCTCACGCTAGGGAGCCCGTGTTTCCGCGCCGGGCGGCGGCGGTAACGGCTCGGTGCACTTCCCTTCACGCCCCTCCCGCCCCCCGGTGAGCCCGAGTCCCCACACGCGCCGCGCGCCCCGCGCCGACCCCCCACACCAACCGCATTGTGCCCGCGCCGAGTCCCCACCCACCCAGCAGCACAAACGTCGAGTCCCCTCTGGGTCGTCATCTCCCCCGTTGCGCAGCGGGGGAGATGACGACCCAGAGGGGACTCGACGGCAGGTGGTGTCCGGCGGGGGACTCCACGGCCGCGTCAGTCGTTGCGGAACCGGGGCTCGTCCCGGCGGGACGCGGCCGAGCCGGGCCGGGCCGAGGCCGCCCGAGCCGCACCGGCCCGGGCCGCACCGGCCGTGTCCGGGCGCGCCGTCACCCGGTGGGCCACCTGCTTCGAGACCCGGGCGACCACCTTCTCCAGCGGGCCCTGGCCCCGGGCGTGCTGCCAGGCGAGGGCGAACAGGCCCAGCACCACGACCTGCCCCCAGAACGCCAGACCGGGCGCGAGGTCCTGCAGCCCCGTGGCGAGGAAGAGCAGGTGGGCGGTGTAGAGGGTGAGGGTCATCGACCCGGCGGCGGCCAGCGGCGTGAGCACCGTGCCGGCTGCGCGGGCCAGCAGCAGGAACCCGCCGAGGACGGCGACCGCCACACCGAGGCTGACCAGCAGAGCGAACGGCGTGTTGGTGTGCGGGCCCGGCACGATCAGCCACCACAGCGTGGTGGTGGGCAGCGACGGGTCGGGGCCGAAGACGATGATCTCGTCGATCTGCGCCTCGGACAGCCACGGGGTCGCCGCCCAGATCCGCCCGTAGCCGCCGAGGCCGAGCAGCAGCAGGCTCGAGAGCCCGTGGGCGAGCACGGCCAGGGCCGCCCCCGCCCCGACGAGCCAGGTCTGCACACGCCGGTTGGCGAGGTTCATCCGGCCCAGGGCCAGCCCGGCGCACAGGAAGCTCATGTACGGCAGGGCGGGATAGGTGCCGGTCAGCAGCAGCTGGGCGAGCACGGTGACGGGGTCGGTGGCGAGGTCCCACGGGGTGGGGTTGCCGTAGACGTGGGAGGGCAGCACCTCCAGCGACCACTGCATGAGGAACGGCGAGACGACCGCGAAGGCGGTCGCGGCGATCAGCAGGTGCCGGATGCGCAGCCCCAGGAACGGGATCGCCAGCAGGAAGAACACCCCGTAGTAGACGAGGATGTTGTTCACCGGCGGGGCCACGAAGCCCAGGAGGAGGCCGACGAGGGCGAGCACCGCGGCCCGCCCGACCAGTCCGGCGCGGTCGCCGGTGAGGCGGGTGCCGGTGTGCGGTGCCGCCCCGCCGGAGAGGAAGGCGAGACCGACGCCGGCGAGCACCGCGAACAGGGCCGCGGAGTGGCCGGCGAACAGCGACCAGCTCAGCGAGGCCCGCTCGGCCTCGGCGTCCCACACGGGCAGGGTGTGCACGGCGACCATGCCCAGCAGGGCGAGCCCGCGGGCGGCGTCGACGCCCACGAGCCGGCGCCGGCGGCGGGGCTCCTCGGGCGCCGGGACGCCCAGGAGCCCCGCTCCCCCGCGCCGGCCGGCGGCGCGGTCAGTGCGCACGGGCGCCGGCCTCCACCGGCTGATCGGCGTGGGTGCTCATCGGGCGGATCGGGTTGCCACCCCACCGGGTGCCGGCGGGCACGGTCTCCTGCGCCATGACCAGCGAGCCGGGGTAGACGGTCGCGCCCTCCTCCACCGTGGAGCCGGGCAGCACGAAGCTGTTGGGCCCGAGGGTGGAGCCGGCGTCCATGCGCACCGGCTGCAGGCGCATGATGCGGTCCTGGAACAGGTGGGTCTGGAGCACGGTGCCGCGGTTGACGGACACGCCGCGCCCGAGGTGGACGAGGTCGAACTCGGGCAGCCACCAGGTCTCGCACCACACGCCGCGCTCGATCCGGGCGCCCATCATGCGGGCCCAGACGTTGAACACGGGCGAGCCGACGGCCAGGCGGATCAGGCCGGGCACGGCGAGGGACTCGGCGAACACGTCGGCGAGCTCGTTGCGCCACACGAAGGAGCTGAACAGCGGGCGCTCGCCCTGGGTGAAGCGGCCCATGAGGGCCCACTTGACGAGCACGGGGACCAGCGCGGCGACCACGCCGGCGGCGAGCACCACGGGGGTGGCCCACAGCAGGACCGCCACGAGGCCCTCGGCCGGGGAGGTGGAGCCCATGTAGATCGTGGTCAGGGCGTAGACGATCGCGAGGTCGATCCACGCGGTGACCATGAACGGCACGATGCGCAGCGACTCCACGAGGGTGCGGGCCACGACCAGCCGGCGGCGGGGCCGGTAGGTGGTGCCCTCGTCGGCGGCGTCGGAGGTCCGGGCGATCTGCTCCGGGGTCCGGCCGAGCCAGGAGGTGCCGGGCTCGGCGTGCTCGGGGGCCGAGGAGAGCACGGCCACGAGGGAGTCGGCGGGCAGGTCGCGGTCGGCGCCGACCACCGCGGAGTTGCCCACGAAGGAGCGCTCCCCCACGGAGGAGTGCCCGACGTGGAGCCAGCCGAAGCCGGTGCGCGGGGCGCTGACCATCGAGTGGTCGGCCATGAAGGACCCGGAGGCGAAGGTGCTCAGGTGCGGGAGGGTCTCCACGGTGGAGATCTCGACCTGGCGGCCGACGCGGGCGCCGAGCAGGCGCAGGAACAGCGGGGTCGCGATCGAGGCGTAGACGGGGTAGGTCGACACCAGCGACTTCTGCAGCAGCACGCCGGTCAGCCACACGGCCCAGCCCACGGGGCCCTCGGCGCGGTGGTGGCCGGGGGTGATCATCCGGGCGAGCAGGCGCACGAGCACCACGACGAGCGCGAGGTAGGTGAGGAGGGTCAGCACCGCGAACACCGGCACCCACAGGGCCAGGACGGGGAAGACGGCCTCGTAGAACTGCAGGTCGCGGACCTGGCTGAAGGCGAGCAGGCCGCCGGGCAGGATCGCGAGGACGGGCAGCAGCCCGACCGTGCCGAGCCCGAGCGAGTACAGGGCCCAGGTGCGCAGGGGCCGGTCGTGGCCGGCGCGCTGGGCGGGCCAGGAGGCGCGGGCCTCGCCGAGGTCCTCGAGCGGGGAGCCGGCGGCGAGCCGGCCGGCGGGGACGGTGCCCACCACGTGGGAGCCGGGCTCGACCTCGGCGCCGGGACCGACGACCGCGCCGGGGTCCAGCAGGGTGCGGGCGCCCACGCGGGCGTTCTCGCCGACGGTCACCGTGCCCAGGTGGAAGACGTCGCCCTCGAGCCAGTAGCCGGAGAGGTCGACCTCGTGCTCCACGGCCGCGCCGGAGCCGACGACGGCCAGGCCGCTGACCGGCGGCATGGTGTCGAGGTGGGCGTGGTCGCCCACGCGGTTGCCGAGCATCCGGAAGAACACGGCCATCAGCGGGGTGCCCATGACCGGGTCGAACTTGTTGAAGATCAGCACGCGCTCGGCCATCCAGACCCGCAGGTGCGTCCAGGAGCCGCGGGCGTGCGCGCCGGGACGCAGCCGGAAGGTGAGCAGCCGGATGAACAGCGCGGTGAGGACCATGCGGCCGGGCAGGGCGAAGAGCACGAGCCAGCCGGCGAGCAGCGGCAGCAGCGGCAGGTCGGGGACCCAGCCGGCGCCGAAGAGGTTGAACAGGACCCACACGACGAGCAGCGAGCCCACGACGTAGCGCAGTCCGGAGACGGCGTAGAGGGCCACGAGGAACGGCACCTGCACGAGCCCCGCGCGGCGCGGGGTGTCCCGCACCGTCGAGACGGCGGCGGCGTCGCGGGCGACGACGTCGGCGCGCTCCAGCGTCTCCAGGTACTCGTGCATCTCCTGGAGGGTGGGGTGGCGGTAGAGCTGGGCGATCTCGGCCCCGGGGTAGGTGCGGCGCAGCTCGGAGACGAGCTTGGCCACGGCCACGGAGGTGCCGCCCAGGGCGAAGAAGTCGCTGTCGCGGTCGATGGGCAGCGGGCCGAGCTGGTCGGCCCACAGGCCGGCGAGCCACTCGAGCCCGCCCTCGAGCGCGGGGGCCTCCACGGCGGTGGAGCCGCCGGGCAGCGGCCACGGCAGCGCCTTGCGGTCGACCTTGCCGGAGGTCTTCATCGGCAGCTCGTCCATCAGCGCGAGCGCGGGGACCATCTGGCCGGGCAGCCGGTCGGCGAGCAGCCGGCGGGCCTCCTGCACGTCGATCGAGCCGGGCTCCTGGGGCACGAGGTAGCCCACGAGCACCTGGTTGCCGGCGGGGGTGGTGTGCACCGCGGCGGCACCGGCGGCCACGCCGGGCAGGCGGGTCATCTGCTCATCGATCTCGCCCATCTCCACGCGGCGCCCGGAGATCTTGACCTGGTCGTCGGCGCGGCCCACGAAGACGATGCCCTCGGGGTCGGCGCGCACGACGTCGCCGGAGCGGTAGGCCCGCTCCCAGCCGAGGGTGTCCATGGGCGCGAACTTCTCGGCGTCCTTGGCGGGGTCGAGGTAGCGGCCCAGGCCCACGCCGCCGATGATCAGCTCGCCCTCCTCGCCCCAGCGCACGGGGTTGCCGGAGGGATCGACGACGGCGAGCTCCCACCCGGGCAGGGGCAGCCCGATGCGCACGGGCGGCTCGCCGGTGAGGATCGCGCCGGTGGCGATGACGGTGGCCTCGGTGGGGCCGTAGGTGTTCCAGACCTCGCGGCCGGGGTGGACCAGGCGCGCGGCGAGGTCGTTGGGGCAGGCCTCGCCGCCGAAGATCAGCAGGCGGATCCGCTCGAGGGCCTCGGCCGGCCACATGGAGGCCAGCGTCGGCACGGTGGACACGGCGGTGATCCCGCGCTCCACGAGCCAGGGGCCGAGGTCGGTGCCGGAGCGCACCACGGAGCGGGGCGCGGGCACGAGCGCGGCGCCGGAGCGCCAGGCCAGCCACATCTCCTCGCAGGAGGCGTCGAAGGCCACGGAGAGCCCGGCCATCACGCGGTCGCGCGGGCCCAGGGGGCGCTTGGGCAGGTAGAGCTCGGCCTCGGCGTCGACCAGGGCGGCGGCGGAGCGGTGGCTGATGGCCACGCCCTTGGGCTTGCCGGTGGAGCCGGAGGTGAAGATGATCCAGGCGTCGTCGGTGGTGCGCGGCTGGTCGCTGTCGGCGCCGGTGCGCACGCCGGGGCGGCGCTCGAGGGCCAGGCCCGCGCCGTAGACGACGGCGACCCCGGCCTCCTCCCACACCGTGTTGGCGCGCTCGTCGGGGTCGTCGAAGTCGACCGGGACGTAGGCGGCGCCGGCGAAGATCGTGCCGAGGATCGCGACGTAGAGGTCCACGGTGCCGGAGGGCACCCGGATGCCCACGCGGTCCCCGCGCCCGACGTCGAGGTCCCACAGGCGCTGGGCCTCGGCCTCGACGCGCTCGAGCAGCTGGGCGTAGGTCAGCTCGGTGCTGCCGTCGTCGATCGCGACGGCGCCCGGGTGCCGGGTCACGGTGTCGAGGACGATGTCCACGAGCGTGCGGGGCGCGGGCGGCGCGACGGCCGGGTAGACGGCCCGGCCGCGGACGGTGGGCAGCGGCTGGGTCCGCAGGGCGGTCTCGAGGACACCGTTCTCCTCCGACCACCCGTCGCCGGCGAGCCGGCTCCCGGCGCCGGCGGAGCCACCCGGGTGCCCGGTGGAGCCGCTGCGCGAGATCGGGCGCACTGTCATCTGAAAATCCCCCATCGACGTCCGTGCCGCGGCAGGTCTGTGCCGCGGCCGTGGCCGACGGGAGGTCGAGGTGCGCTCAGCAGGCCGGTGCTCCCGGCCGCGGGACGTCGTGGCCCGCGCCGGATCGTGGCCGGCGGCGGGTGCGTGCGTGTCGGACGGTCGTCCGGACCGGCACCCCCGGCGCCGGTCGTCCCCCTGAGCCGGCCCCCGCCGGCTGCGTAACTGTACCGTACGGACGGATCGGTTGCAGTTGCAAGCCCCGCAGGCCAGCGGTCGGTTACCAGTGAGTGGAGAGAAGGATCACAGCTGCGTTCCGCGTCACGCCGCCGTGGTGGGGACCACGCCGGAGGACCGTCGCGGCCCGGCAGGCCCGGGCCGGCCGGTCCCCCGACCACGGTGCGCCCGCACCTGCCACCGGTCGCCGCCCGGCCCGGCCCCCACGGTCGCCATCGGGCCCCGGCCCCCACGGGTGCCGGACGGCACCGGGCGCCGGACTCAGCCCTCTGCGGCCGTCAGCAGGCGGTCGAGGACCCGTGCCTCGGGCAGCTCGAAGTGGTCGGTGTCCTCCCGGACCTGCAGGCTCGTGCGCTCGAAGCCACGGCGGTCGTACCAGGCCTCCCCCGCCCGGGCCGCCCGCAGCGCGTCGAAGGGGGCGTGCGGGTCGGTGCCGTCGTCGTCGGCCCCCACGTCCCAGTGCAGGCGCAGGTCCGCGCGCTGCTCCGCGGTGGGGGCGGACGCCGCGCCGGCCGGGGCGCCCCCACCGCCGGAGAGGATGGCGCCGCCGCCCTCGAGGAGGCCGATCCTGTCGGCGAGCAGCTCGTAGCTGATGAACTCCGCCCCGCCCGAGTACCCGTGCAGCCACGTGCGGGAGCGGTCGAGGTCGTACCCGGCGAAGATCCGCTGCTCGGCCAGGGCGAGGAACCACTCGGCGTTGCCGTCGAGGTCCTCCCACCACGTCGGCTCCCCCGTGCGGTCCGGGGTGCGCGGGGCGACCAGGATCGCGTTGTGCGAGCGGGCGACCTCGGCGAGGCAGGAGAGCTTGCGCTGGGGATGGTGGAACTCGTAGGCGCCGTCGCCGTGGAGCCGGAAGACCACGCCCACCGGCCGGGACCAGTCGATGCCGTCGGCGAGCACGTGGTACGTGCTGCTCACGCCCTCGTGCTCGAAGGCCACGTCCCAGCGGTCCGCCGGCCCCTCCCCGAGGCGCGGGCCCTGCGAGAGCACCGGCCCGTCACCCAGCGGGCGGTGGTCCGGGCGGGACGGCACGGTCAGCTCCGGCAGCCCGTAGGCCGCGCACGAGACCGTTCCCGGGGCCTCCAACCCCGGCTCCCACAGCAGCCGCGGGAGCGCGATCAGCACCAGCGCGAGGGCCAGCCCCGCGGCCACGACCGTCGCGGCCAGGGCACGACCACGGGGACGGTGCCCCTGCTCGGGGTCGGGCGCTCGGTGCATCCGACCATCGTAGAGGCGCGCTCCACCCCGCTCCGACCAGCTCGTTTTGTGCCCGCAAACGGGAACGCCCATAATGCCCTGTGACCGTTCGGGGGGACGGTGACCCCCCGGGCCTCTCCCTGGCGTGCCCTCCACCGCACCCGTTCAAGGAGAATCCCGTGGCCATCGCCGCACCACCGGTGCACGAGCAGCCGACCCCTGAGACCCAGGGGCACCTGCGCCGCACCCTCAAGACCCGCCATCTGACGATGATCGCGATGGGTGGTGCCATCGGCACCGGCCTGTTCGTGGCCTCGGGCAACACCATCGCCACCGCCGGCCCCGGCGGGGCCCTGCTGGCCTATGTCGCCATCGGGCTGATGGTCTTCCTGCTCATGCAGTCGCTGGGGGAGATGTCGACCTACCTGCCGGTCTCCGGGGCCTTCGAGGAGTACTCCACCCGCTTCGTCAGCCCCTCCTTCGGCTTCGCCATCGGCTGGAACTACTGGTACAACTGGGCGATCACCGTCGCCGCCGAACTCGTGGCCGCAGCCCTGATCATGCGCTACTGGCTGCCCGACGTCCCCTCCTGGATCTGGTCGGCCCTGTTCCTGGCGGTCCTCTTCGGCCTCAACGCCCTGTCCACCCGGGCCTACGGCGAGAGCGAGTTCTGGTTCTCCCTCATCAAGGTCGCCACCGTCGTGATCTTCCTCGTCCTGGGCGTCCTGATGATCGTGGGCATCCTCGGCGGCGAATCCCCCGGCTTCGACAACTGGACCACCGGGGACGCCCCCTTCGTCGGCGGCGGGGCCGGGATCCTGGCGATCTTCATGGTCGCCGGCTTCTCCTTCCAGGGCACCGAACTCGTCGGTGTCGCCGCCGGCGAGGCCGAGGACCCCGAGAAGAACGTCCCGCGCGCGATCCGCACCGTGTTCGTGCGCATCCTGCTCTTCTACGTCGGGGCGATCACCATCGTGGGGTTCCTCATCCCCCACACCAGCCCGCACCTGCTGGGCTCCGGGGTCGAGGACATCTCCATCTCCCCCTTCACCCTGGTCTTCGAGAACGCCGGGGTCCTGGCCGCGGCCTCGGTGATGAACGCGGTGATCCTCACCGCGATCCTCTCGGCCGGCAACTCCGGGCTCTACGCCTCCACCCGCATGCTCTGGGCCCTGGCCGACTCCGGCAAAGCCCCCAAGTTCCTCGCGAAGGTCAACCGGCGGGGGGTGCCGATGAACGCCCTGCTGGCCACCACCACCGTCGGTGCCGCCTGCTTCCTGACCACCCTGATCGGGGACGGGGCCGCCTACGTCTGGCTCGTGAGTGCGTCGGGGCTGGCGGGGTTCATCGTGTGGATGGGCATCGCCTGGAGCCACTACCGCTTCCGCAAGGCCTACCTGGCCCAGGGCCACGACCTGGACGACCTGCCCTACAAGGCCCGGTTCTTCCCGCTGGGGCCGATGATCGCCCTCGCCCTGTGCGCGATCGTGATCCTGGGACAGAACTACCAGGCCTTCCTGGGCGAGGTCGACCTGCTCGCCGCAGCCACCGCCTACATCGGCCTGCCCCTGTTCCTCGCCCTGTGGGCCGGCCACCGGCTGGTCACCGGCTCGAGGATGGTCCGCTACGAGGACGCCGACCTCACCCGCAGCTTCGACTGACGGATCCCCTGGCCCCGGCGCCGGTCCCAGCCACGGCGCCGGCGTCCGTCCCGGACCCGACCCCGGTGCCGGCCCCGGTGTCGGCCCCGGCCGGTGCTGCCGAGTCCCCACCAACGACGCGACTCCCCACGTGCTCACGTGGGGAGTCGCGCTTCATGAGGGGACTCGCCAGCGGGTACCCACCCCCGAGGGCGGCTCAGCAGCAACCGGACCGGCCGCCGGAGATGTCAGCAGCAGAACCAGGAGCAGACACACCGCTGCCGCCGCCGGGCGCCGGGCGCCACTGAGGCCAAGGCCGCGTCAGCGGCCACGGCCACGGCCACGGCCACGGCCACGGCCACGGCCACAGTGCACCTGCCCCCGCCACCCGCCCAGCGCCCAAACCCCCGCCGAGTCCCCTTGATGTCGGCATTTCCCCCGTCGCGCGACGGGGGAAATGCCGACATCAAGGGGACTCGGCGACAGACCCGTTGTCCGGTGGGGGACTCGGTGCTTTCCCAAGGGGGACTCGGCGGGTCCGTTGGGGACTCGGCGGGTGACGTGGGAACTCGGCAGCAATGTGACGAGTGAACTGGGGGCTCGGTGGACTCAGGGCCGGTGCGATGGGGACTCGGTGGGCGCAGGGCAGGTGGCGTGGGGACTCCGCACCGCCAGAGCCGGTGAGATGGGGACTCAGTGAGAGCAGCGGTTCGCGCGGATGGGGACCCGGCGACGCCAGCGTCGGCATGATGGGGACTCGGCGGACGCAGGCCCGATGTGCTGGAGTCCTGGCGGCGCGGGAGTTGGTGCGGTGGGGACTCGGCGGGAGCAGGGGTCGGTGCGATGGGCACTCGCCGCGGGCCGGGGCCCATGGTGGGGAGTCGGCGTCGCGAGGGGCCCGGTCGGTGTGGGGCCGACGGGTACGCCGGAGCGTCGCGAGGGGCCCGGTCGGTGTGGGGCCGACGGGTACGCCGGAGCGCCGCGAAGGCCCGGCGGGCCCGGCCGGCGGGTCAGGCGGGCAGCTGCGAGCGGTAGCGGGTGGCGATGACGTCGACCAGCTCCGGCGGGACCTCGCCGTCGGGCAGGGCCAGCGGGTCGGCGTCGACGTCGGCGCCGGCCTCCCGGGAACGGTCCAGGAAGTAGCCCGGTGCCAGCAGGTAGTTGGCGACCACGACCCGCCCGCCCGCGGGCACGGCGGGCCGGGCGTCGGCGACCGCCTCAGCCACGCGGGGCGAGGCCGCCGCGAGGTAGGACACCGTCACGGGCCGGTCCAGCTCCTCCCCCAGCTGCTCGGCCACGACCGCGCAGTCGGCCACGGCCCGGCGGTCGGAGGAGCCGGCGGTGGCGAGCACCACGGCGTCGGCGGGCTGCAGCGGGGTGCCGGTGCGGGCGCAGGCCTCGTGCACGCGCCGGGCGAGCAGCCGGGCGAGGGCCCGGTCCGGGCCGAGCGCCGCGGAGACCCGGTGCTGCTCGTCCGCGGCGACGGCCCGCGCCACGTCCACGTAGACGTGGTAGCCCGCCGAGAGCAGCAGCGGCACGACCACCGCGGGCCGCCCGGCCAGCTGCCCGGTGCGCTCGGCGAGGTCGGGGGTCTGGACGTCGACCCACGTGGGCACGACCTCGGTGCCGGGCAGCGCCGCGGCGACCGCGTCGACGAGGCGGGACACCGCGCGGCGGCCCGCGGGCGAGCGGGTGCCGTGGGCGCAGGCGAGCAGGACGGGGGAACCGGTCGAGGACATGGGCACCAGCCTAGGACCAGGATCCCCGCCTCACGGGACGGCGCCGGGCCCGTGCGGGAGCGGCAACCGGCACGGAACGCAACAGTCGTCACGCGACGTCACGCGGCAATGCCGGGGAAACACGCATGCCGCACGCTGGAGTCCGGACCACACGTGCACCCCGGTGCACCCACCCCCTGGAGGACCGCATGCTCCTGACCGCCGACCTCACCGCCGTGCCCGTGCTCGTGCTGGGCGAGCCCGCCGCCGCCCGCCGCGCCCTGCGCCGCTGCGCCGCCGCCGGCGCGGAGGTCCGCCCGGTCGCGGCCCCCGAGCAGCTGCGCCCGGCCGACGTGGCCGGGGCGGGGCTCGCCGTCGTCGTCGGGGAGGGCCGTGCCCGGTGGCGGAAGGCCCTCGACGACGCCGGGGCCCGCGTGCCGGTCGTCCACGAACCGGCCGCCCGCGAGGGCGGGCGGGTCACCCTGGTCGGCGGCGGCCCGGGGGCCGAGGACCTGCTGACGGTGCGGGCGGTGCAGGCGCTGCAGGACGCCGACGTCGTGCTCGTGGACCGGCTCGCCCCGGCCGGGGCGGTCGCCGCGGCCGCCCCCGGCGCCGAGGTCATCCCGGTCGGCAAGACCCCCGGCCACCACCCGGTGCCGCAGGAGCGGATCCAGGACCTGATCGTCGCCCACGCCCTGGCCGGGAAGTCGGTCGTGCGGCTCAAGGGCGGGGACCCCTACGTCTTCGGCCGCGGCGGCGAGGAGCTGGCCGCGTGCGCCGCCCACGGCATCCCAGTCGACGTCGTCCCGGGGATCACGAGCGCGGTCTCGGTGCCCGGGGCCGCCGGGATCCCGGTGACCTTCCGCGAGGTCTCCCGGATGTTCACAGTCGCCTCCGGCCACGTGCCGTTCTCCGAGGCGGAGCTGCAGCACTTCGCGGGCCTCGGCGCCGCCGGCGGCACGCTCGTGGTGCTCATGGGCGTGGGCACGCTCCCCCACCTGGTCTCCGGGCTGGTGCGCGCCGGGGCCGACCCCGCCACGCCCCTGGCCGTGGTCGAGCGCGGGTTCACGGACCGGCAGCGCTCCACGATCACCTCGCTGCGCGACGCGGTCGAGGACACGGCGCGGGCGGGCTGCGGCTCCCCCGCCGTCGTCGTCGTGGGCCCGGTCGTGCGCCTGGCGAGCGCCGAGCGCAACGCGTTCCTCGCGGAGGTCGCCGCGCATGGCTGAGCCCGGTCCGCTGACGGGCCGGGTCGTGGGCGTGACCGCCCACCGCCGCGCCGAGGACCAGATCGCGGCCCTCGAGCGCCGCGGCGCGCGGGTGATCCACGCGCCGGCGCTGAAGGTCGAGCCCGTGGATCAGGACGGCCCGCTGGCCGCCGCGTCCCGGGCGCTGTTCGAGGCCCGGCCGGACCTCGTGCTCATCACGACCGGCTACGGGCTGCGCCGCTGGCACGACGCCGCGGTGGCCCAGGGCTTCGACGCCGAGCTGCTGATCTGCCTGCACGAGGCCGCCGTGTACGTGCGCGGGCCCAAGGGCCGCGGTGCCGTGCGCGTGCTGGGCCTCGAGGACGCGGGGATGTCGGCCGACGAGACCACCGCGGGGCTCGTGGACCTCGTGCTCGCCGAGCACTGCGGGGACCTCACCGGGCGCACGGTGGGGCTGCAGCTGCACGGCATCGCCGACGTCGCCCAGCGCCGCCGGCTCACCGACGCCGGGGCCCGCGTGCTCACCGTGACCCCCTACCGGTGGGCCCCCGCCGACGACGACGGGCAGGTCCCCGTCCTGATCCGCGAGGCCGCCGCCGGCCGCGTGGACGCCATCACGTTCACCGCCGCCCCGGCCGTCGACGCCCTGTTCTCGACCGCCGAGGAGCTCGGCCTGCACGAGCAGCTGCTCGCCGCGTTCCGGCACGGGATGCTCGCCGCGACCGTCGGACCCGTCACGGCCGCCCCGCTCGAGGCGATGGGCCTTCAGCCGCTCGTCCCGGAGCGCTTCCGGATGGGCGCGATGCTCAAGCAGCTGGTCGACGCGCTGAGCTGAGTCCGGGCGCCCCGCGCCGTTCCGCGCCCCTGATCGATGGACGGCCCCCGATGTGCCCACGCATGGAGCTGTCCCCCGTGCCCGGGAGTCCAAGTCCGCATCATCCGTGCACGTCACAGCGGATTTGTGTGAGCTGGTTCACCTGCCGCGCCTGCCGCCGCCCGGTCCGACGTCCGCAGTTCTGGGGACGATGAGCAAGCCCGTGCGTCCCCCGTTCAGCGGTGTTCGCGGAGATTAACTACGGTCCCGTAATCTCCTTCGCCCGAGGTGCTCCGCATTTGTCTTCGCACATTGATGTTTGCACATGCGCATGGTGTGCATTGCGGACTGTTTGTGCTTGTGACAGGCCGGTGGCACTCCTGCAGGGTTGGGATCGCAATTCCATCGAGGGGAATGGACTTGCCGGTGCGTCGGGGGACGCATCGCGGATCCGGGGGAAGCGGGACAGCCGTGGAGGACAGCTCGACGACGAACAGGCAGGGACGTTCCCGCCGGCAGGGACACTCGAGGGGAGAGGAGCGCTGGGCCGGCCGGCCCGGGCGCACGGGATCGACGGCGGCCCCGCCGATCTTCTTCGACCCGACCGGCAAGCGCTGGTACCGCATCCTCGCCACGCTGATCCTGCTCGCGGTCCTCGCGGCCGGCGCGGCCTCCTGGGTCCTGCCCCAGGCCATGGCCCAGACCTGGGACGGCGAGGAGAACCAGGACTCCGGGTACGCACGGGAACTGCTCGCCACCGGGGACGTCGAGAACATCCCGCTGCTGGGCGACGGGTCCAACCCGTTCTCCCGCATCGCGCTCGTGGAGGAGCGCGACGGGCGCACCGTGCTGGCCGACCCCTTCAGCGACGAGGTCTTCCGCGAGCTCACGAAGGAGGAGCGGGAGACCGTCGGGGCCAGCCCCTATGCCATGGAGCGCTTCGGAACCCTGCCCGAGCGGACCCTGTTCCTGACCTTCGACGACGGCCCCCACGCGACGTTCACCCCCGAGGTGCTCGACGTGCTCGCGGCCGAGCGCGTGCCGGCCACCTTCTTCAGCATCGGCACGAACGTCGTCAAGGAGTCCGAGCTGCTCGAGCGCACCGTGCGCGAGGGGCACATGGTCGGCAACCACACGATGACCCACTTCACGTCCTGGGTCGAGGACCTGCGCAACCGTGAGGAGCTGATCGGCACCGACCGCGCCATGCGGGCGGTCGCGGACTACGCCTCCCCCATCTGGCGCCTGCCCACCGGCGACCCGGACAACAAGCCCCTGCCCCTGCTCGAGGCCCAGCAGCTGGGCTACCTGCACGTGGACTTCACGCTCGACACCCAGGACTGGCAGTACGGCCCCGGTCAGGAGGTCCCGGTCCCCGAGCTCGACGGGCAGGGGGAGGTCGTGCTGATGCACGACGGCGGCGGCGACCGCACCGCCACCGTCGCCGCCCTGCGCGGGCTGATCGCCGATGCGAAGGCCGAGGGCTACACGTTCGCCACGCTCGCGCCCGTTCTGCCGGAGGGCTATCAGCCGCGGCTGGACACCGCGCCGTCCTTCGGGGACACCGTCACGCTGGCGACCGTGGCGGGGGTGACGGTGGTGCCGGAGGTGCTCATGCGCTGGCTGTTCTGGTTCGGGATCGGGTCGCTGACGATCATGTCCGTCCTCTACGTGGTGCTGGCCCTGATCGGCCACCGCCGGCAGAAGCGGCGGGTCTGGCCGCAGATCCCGGACGAGCAGCTGCCCCTGGTCTCCGTGGTGCTGCCGGTCTACAACGAGGAGCCGGTGATCGCCCGCACCCTGGCCGCCCTGCGCGCCAGCGACTACCCGAACCTGGAGGTCGTGGCCGTCGACGACGGCTCCACCGACCGCACCCTGGAGATCCTGCGCCAGACCGCCGCGAGCTGGCCGGGGCTGCGGGTGCTCACCCAGGCCAACGCCGGCAAGTCCGTGGCCTCCAACCACGCCATCATGGCCGCCGCCGGGGAGATCGTCGTGACCCTCGACGGGGACACGATCTTCGAGCCGCAGACCGTGCGCATGCTCGCCCGCCACTTCGTCTCCGGACGCCGGTCCCGCCCGGTCGGGGCGGTGGCCGGCCACGTGAAGGTCGGCAACCGGCGCGGGGTCCTCACCATGTGGCAGTCCCTGGAGTACATCTCCGGGATCTGCGTGACCCGCATGGCCGAGGGCGTGGTGGGGGCGATCTCCATCGTCCCGGGCGCGTGCGCGGCCTGGCGCAAGGAGGCCCTGCAGGCCGCCGGGGGCTATTCCCACGACACCCTGGCCGAGGACGCCGACCTGACCATAACCCTGCAGAAGCTGGGGTGGGCCGTGGTGCAGGAGAACCGAGCCGTGGCCTGGACCGAGGCGCCCATGACCGTGGCCGGGCTGGCCAAGCAGCGGCTGCGCTGGACCTACGGCAACCTCCAGGCGCTGTGGAAGCACGCCGGGATGCTCTTCCGCCCCCGGCACGGGGCGCTGGGGATGATCGCGCTGCCCTACACGCTGCTGGCCACGCTGGTGCCGCTCGTGTTCCTGCCCCTGACCGTGGTCATGGCCGTGCTCAACCTCGCCGCCGGCACCTGGGTCCCGATCGCCGTGTTCGCCGGGTTCGTCCTGGCCATCCACACCGTGATCTGCGTGATCGCCATCCGCATGGTCGGGGAGTCGTGGACCCACCTGCTCATCGTCCCGCTCTACCGGGTCATCTACGAGCCTCTGCGCGCCTATCTGCTCTACGCTTCGCTCCTCCAGGCGCTGAAGGGCAGGATGATCGGCTGGTACAAGCCCGAGCGCACCAACACCGTCCTCGACCTCCAGGCGGTGGAGGCCTCCGAGGCGGTGCAGCGGGTCTGAGCCGCCTCAGCCGGTGAACGCGGTGCGGACCCGGTCGGCGAACTCGCCCTCGCCCTGCCGGATGCCGCTGCACAGGTCGGCAGCGGGCTCCACGTCCGGCGGGAGGTCCGTGCAGGAGCGGTCCCGGTTGAGCGACCAGTAGGAGAAGCGGCCGAGTCCCTGGTCCCGCGCGAAGCGGGCCAGCTCGGCCGCTCCGTCCGGGCGCAGGACCTGGCCGGGCATGTCGTTGCGGCCGATCATCGGGGTGGCGCCCATCCGGTTCCAGACCAGCTCGTCGGACAGCGGCTGTCCCGCCTCCTCCCACAGCCGGGCGAGCTGGGCGTGGGCCGCGCGCAGCGACCGGACCGAGGCACCGACCATGCCGTCCTCCTCGACCGCCCCGGGGCCGTAGTTCATGGTCATGAGGTTCACGCCGCTCAGATCCACCCCGCCCTCGAGCGTCTGAGCAATGACCTCCGTGGCGTCCTCCTCCAGTCCCTGCGGGCCGACCGGCAGGGTCAGCCACACCTCGAGCGGCTCCTCGCGGTCCTCCTGCAGGCGGGCGAGCGCCTCGGCCCGCCGCTCGTTCGCGTCACTCCGCCCCAGGTCGTCCATCTCGACGTCGAGGTCGACGGCGTCCGTCCGGTAGCGGTCCACCACGGTGCGGTAGCTCTCGACCAGGCGGTCGACGTCCGTGCAGACCGTCGCCGGCTCGTCCCGGGCCGCGCCCCCGAAGGAGACCGCGACCTCCCCGCCGTCCTGCCGGTACTGCGCGACCGCGCTGTCGAGCCGCAGCTCGTGGCCCGCCTCGTCGAGGCTGTAGTACCCGCCCCAGGACGGGGTGCAGGGGTCCTCCTCGTCGGCGACCACGAAGCCGAGCACCGTGCGCGGCTCCCCGGCCGCCTCGACGGGCAGGTCGTAGGGCGGCCAGGCGGTGGCGTTGACGTATCCACCGAGCCAGGGCTCGTGCCGCTGCGGCTCGGCCGTCCCGCAGGAGGCCAGCAGCCCGGCGCTGAGCGCAGCGACCAGGACCACTCGGGAGACGGACACGGCACGGGGCGGCCGGTGGCGGGAGGTCATGGGGGCTCCGTTCCGGGGTGGACGTGGATCGGGTCGTGCGGACGACCACGGCCCCCGACCTGCACTGACATGCTACGGGAGCCTTCGCGCGGGCCCCGCCGGTAGGCTGGCCCCGACCGTCCCACCCCGCCCCGTCGAAAGGCCCGCCCGTGTCCGACGCCCCGAACCTCGCCCCGTACATCGACTCCACGCTGCTGAAGCCGGAGGCCTCGCGCGATCAAATCGCGGCGCTGTGCGAGGAGGCGAAGCAGTACTCCTTCGCGTCGGTGTGCACCAACCCGCTGTGGGCCGGGTTCGTGCGGGAGCGGCTGGCCGGCAGCGACGTGAAGTCGTGCGTGGTGGTCGGCTTCCCGCTGGGCGCCTCCGCCACCGAGGTCAAGGCCTTCGAGACCCGCACCGCCGTGGACGCCGGCGCCCAGGAGATCGACATGGTCATCGACATCGCCGCCGCCCGCGCCAACGAGCGCGAGACCCTGGAGCGGGACATCCGCGCGGTCGCCGAAGCGACCCACGCCGGCGGGGCGCTGCTGAAGGTCATCATCGAGACCTGCCTGCTCGACGACGACGCCAAGGTCCTCGCGTGCGAGGCCGCCGTGGCCGCCGGCGCCGACTTCGTGAAGACCTCCACCGGCTTCTCCACCGCGGGTGCGACCGTGGCGGACGTGCGGCTGATGCGCGCGACCGTGGGCCCCGACATCGGGGTCAAGGCCTCGGGCGGGATCCGCACCCGCGAGGACGCCCTGGCGATGATCGAGGCCGGTGCCTCCCGCATCGGCGCCAGCAGCGGTCCCGCCCTCCTCAGCTGAGCTGGCGATACAGCCCTTCGGGCCGCAGACGATTCACACTCCACGACTACTTGCGCCACTCGAGTGTCGGAGGCTCCCCGTCAAGCAAGGCGAGGTCATCGGTAAATGATTCCAGTCCCATGGCCGAATGAGAGTCTGAACCGTAGTTCGGTCGTCTGGATTCGGGGATAACCGGACCGCTTCGCGGCTGTGGCCCCAGGAGGACTTGTCCGCGGTCGTGCTGAAATCAATTTTGTCCGCACGGTTCACTCATGAGGAGCCTTCCCGCTCACCATGTTGTGACTTATTACGGATGTGATCTTGAACGCCCCGGTGCTAGTTCGCCGATGTGCCTTTATTGCAAAGGCGGCCGTTATGCCCATAGTCGCCGAACATTGCAGACACATTATGGGCATCGGCATCCAACCGTCCGCGGACTCGCTACGCGCACCGGCACCGTCGTCAATGCGGGCATGTTTTCGGCTACCGACGCAAGGATAGGCCGCACGCTCAGCCGGATAGTACGACGATCAACAAGCGAACAAAAATGCTGACCATTATAGAGGGACCCTCTTCCTGCGTCGCCGGAACCATTGCAGACCCACCTACAACCGGTGTCCGTTTCTCGAGGCTGGACTAATTTATTGGGTTTGGTGCCGGGGTCACCGCTTAATTGGGGTCAGCCCTGCGGCAAGCTGCGGAGGCATAAGGCATTTCGGTCAGTCCCGTTGCGATGCAGGTGGTCGTCCCGGTGGCGGTGAGTTCGGTATAGGCGCCCATTGACGCATTTTTCGCGGCTGCTCGTTCTCCGTGGTCTCGGTGATGAATTCCAAAAGCGAGTGTGCTTTTCCCGTGACGTCCGAGGCGATCAAAGTCGTGACCAGCCGCCGCGGGAAGGCCAACACTTGACGGGGCAACGGGGCGATCTCGGCTTGCGCTGCACGGGGGCGCCCGAGCGTCTCTCCGGCGGTTTTGCTCTTGAGCACGCCGGCGTCGCCCAACCGTCAGCACTTCGACATCACCAATGAGTACATCCCCTCCAGGCTTAAGAAGTGGTTTCAATAGTTGTGGCTGAGGCATTGAGCGGGGTCGGCCGGGCTGGCAATCATGGCTGCCATGGCGAGTCAAAGACCTTCCGGGCGACAGCTCAGTGATCAGCTGTGGGAGCTGCTGGAACCACTTATTCCACCGCCTCCTCCGGCCAAGAACGGACGGACCGGGCGGCCGCGGGTTGATGACCGGGCCGCCCTGGAGGGCATTCTGTTCGTAGCCGAGCACGGCATCGCGTGGAAAAAATTGCCGCCCGAGCTGGGCTTCGGTTCCGGAATCACCTGCTGGCGCCGACTACGGGCCTAGCAGGAGGCCGGGGTGTGGGAGAAGCTGCACCATGCCGTGCTCGAGAAGCTCGGCCAGGAGGGCCAGCTCGACTGGTCGAGGGCCTGTCTGGACTCGGTGAGCGTCCGGGCGAAAAGGGGGGTGAACTGACCGGGCCCAACCCCACGGACCGCGGCACGGCAGGCACCAAGTGCCACCTGCTGGTCACCGCCGATGGGCTGCCGCTGGCGGTGGCGATCACCGGGGCCAATCGGCACGACTCCATGCTGGTGAAGCCTATCCTGGACGGACTGGTCCCGCTCAAGGGCCGAGGCCGCGGCCGACCTCGCCGCCGGCCGGGGAAACTGCACGCGGACAAGGTGTCCTGTGACGGGTTCAGTAGAGGCTCGGTAGTGCCGCTCCGGCGGTCGCCGGGACGGTGTGGTGACGATAGTAGGCGTCCTCGAACTCGGCCGGGGGCACGAGCCTAATCTCTCCGTGCAGGCGCCGGTGATTGAACCAATCGACGTACTCGGCCACCGCGATTTCGAGGTCATCGATCGACTTCCAGGGACCCTTGTGACGGATCAGCTCGGCCTTGAACAGCGAGTTGAACGCCTCAGCGAGGGCGTTGTCATAGGAATCGCTGGTGGATCCCACCGACGCCACCGCCCCGGCCTCCGCCAACCGCTGGGTGTAGCGCACGGCGACGTACTGAACGCCCTTGTCGCTGTGGTGGATCACCCCGCTGGTGTCATGGCCTTGATGGGCCCGGGTCCACAACCCCATTTCGAGGGCGTCCAGGGCCAGGTCCGTGCGCAGCGAGGTCGACAGCTGCCACCCCACCACCCGGCGGGAGAACACGTCGATGACGAAGGCGGCGTAGACCCATCCGGCGAAAGTCCGGCAGTAGGTGATGTCAGCGACCCACAGCCGATCCGGGGCGTCGGCGGTGAAGGCCCGCTCCACCAAATCCGGGCGGGTCTCCGGACCGGTGCCGGCCACCGTGGTGCGCGGCCCCTTGGCTCGGGTGATCCCGCGCAGCCCGGCAGCTCTCATCAGTCGATGCACCGTGCACCGGGCCGTTCGGTGACCCTGCCGGCGCAGTTCGGCATGGACCTTGCTCACCCCATAGACGCCGTAGTTGTCCGCGTGCACCTTCTGGATGACTTCGGTCGTCGTGGCATCGCTGATCGAGCGCGCTGAGGGCGGGCGGGTCTTGGCCGCGTAGTAGGTGCTCGGGGCGATCTGCACTCCGGCGTCCTGGAGACCCCTGCAAATCGGCTCGACCCCGAACTCGTCCTTATGGGCGTCGATGTAAGCCACTACCTGTTGTGTGGGCGGTCGAGCTCCGCCGCGAAGAAAGCCGAGGCCGACCGCAGGATGGCGTTGGCCCTGCGCAGCTCCCGAACTTCTCTCTCCAGCTCGGCCATCCGCTGGGCATCATCAGTGGTGGTCCCCGGCCGGTATCCCTCATCGACCTCGGCCTGTCTGACCCAGTTGCGCAGCGTCTCCGGATTGATCCCCAGCTGCTGCCCGATCCGGGCCAGCGCCCCGGCCTTCGTCGCCGGGTCTCTCCGGGCCTCTACCGCCATCCGGGTTGCGCGCTCACGCAACTCGTCCGGGTACTTCCTCGGTGCTCCCATGACTCTCATCCTTCCGTGGAATGAAAGCCTCCAACAGACCCGTCACGGGACAAGCTGGTGGTCGTCGCCGACCTCGACGTCCTCCCCACGATGCCGGGCTGGGCGGCAGGCCGTGCCGGGCTCACCGAGGTCGCCCGCCACCGCCTCTCGACCCCGGGCAATCCACGGATCGACCTGGCCCACTACCCCGACCACCCCCAAGACCCCGCCGGCGCCCCGCGCCCGCCCCGGCCACGGCCCCGGAGCGCGGCGGAGAAGGACTTCCTGGCCCTGGGCGCCGGCGCGCAGGCCTGGCTGATCGAGGCCTCCGCCGCCGGAACGGTACGGATCCGGGCGAAGATGGCCGCCGCCGTCGAGCTCGCCGCCCTCATCGGGGACGGGCCCGTGGACGCCGCCCTCGGGGTAGCCGCGGCCGCCGGGCGCTTCGGCGAGGGTGATCTGACCGCGATCTGCGATCACCAGGCCACCGGGGCCACCGCCGCCGGGCTCGTGGCCGCCGACGAGACCCACTCCGCCCAGCCCGGCACCGCCGCCTGGGCGTCCTTCGGCGCCAGCACAACAACCAGCACAACCCCCACCACCAAGGAGACCGCTCAATGAACACGGCCACCGCCCCGGCAGCGCCGCCGCTGCCCGACGATCTCGCCGCGGTGCTCAAGCGCATGCGGATGCCCTACCTGCGCGCGGCCGCCCCCGAGGTGCTGGCCACCGCCCGCTCCCAGCGCTGGGACCCCACCGAGGTCCTCCGGGTGCTGCTGGCCGAGGAAGCCCGTGGCCGCGACGAGGCCACCAAAGCCGCCCGACGCAAGGCCGCGGGCCTGCCGGCCGGGAAGACCTTCGAGTCCTGGCGGTCAGGCGATTCTTCGATCCCGGCCCCGACACAGTCCGCCCTGGCCACCCTGGAATGGGTGGGCCGGGCGGAGAACCTCGCGATCTCAGGGCCATCGGGCACCGGCAAGACCCACTTCCTCGAGGCCCTGGCCCACCAGGTCATCGACGCCGGGATGCGGGTCTCCTGGTTCACCCTCGAGTCGCTGACCGCCGCGATCGGCCGGGCCGGGGTGGACGGTTCGATCGGCAAGACCATCGCTCGGATCACCAGGGCCGAGCTCATCGTCGTGGACGACATCGGGATGCTGCCCTCGGGCCAGGCCGCCGCCGAGGCCTTCTACCGGCTCGTCGACGCGACCTACGAACGCCGCAGCCTCGCGGTGACTTCCAACATCCATCCGGCCGGGTTCGACACGATCATGCCCAAGACCCTGGCCACCGCCGCCGTGGACCGGCTTCTGCACCACGCCCACGTGATCATCACCGAGGGCACCTCGCTGCGGCTCACCGAGGCCACCGCCGGACGCGGGGTGGTCCCACTGAACTGACCGGCAGGGAGATCAACTGACCGCGGACAAGGAGATCAGCTGTCCGCAGACGGGGAGATCACCTGACAGCCCACCGGGAAGTCCCGCTGACCGTTGACACGGAACTGGCCTACTTTTCAAGGAGCACCGACACGCGCAACGCAGGCCTCTCTGTCGACGCCCGCAGATCACTCACCAACAGCTGAATCACCACCCTCGCCGGATAGCGGACCGCACGAGATGATGCCGCCACTCGTGTTTTTCAGGCGTAAGCATGCGTCCCTACCAGTGTCGGTTCCGCTCGAAGTTTGAGCTGTTTGTCCGGAACTTCAGCCACCTATTCGACCGGAACCGACGACCAGGACGATTCGCGATCAGACACTTCTCTTTGAGCTGAGCACCGCTGTCTTGCCCAGCTCGTCCGACTTCACGCGCCCGAACTGCGGATCGCTCACGGTGTCGGATCAGCCACCGGCACCGACCTCGTCTTGCCGCACTCGCACCACGGGCGCGTCTGATCCGAAGCCACGTGAGCGCCGCTAGGAGGACTCGCGCCTCTGCCCTCTTGGTCGGGAAAATCTACTGGGCACCCGTCCCGCCGACCTGCGACCACCAAGATCTATTGAGTAGTCAATGTCGCCGTTCGCACCCGCATGAGTTGCAGACAGCATGCCGTGGATGACGTGGTGACGCGATGGCCCAGTGAGGGCCTCTCCTGCGAGCAGATTCGACTTTGCTTCGAAATTGAGGTCTGCCATTTCCGAGACTGCGATTTTCGGAGCCGCATCGCATCAGGCACAGCAACGACCTTTTGTACCCCTCATCCCATGCATGGGCATCCATTGGCCGGTCCACGCGTACATGAGCGTGATCGCCATGAGCGAGCACAAGTACATGTCAAGCAGCGGTCCGGGGCACACTCCTGCAATACACCGTCACAGAGGTCCACGTCCTTCACGGTCGCGCATCGCTGATATGGGGACAAGTGACAAGCTACATGTCCACTTTTTGGCCCACAAGCCAGCAGACTCGGTGTCGTCCAGTCGCTGCATCCCCCATAGCGGCCGCCATTGGCTTTCACAAATAGATTCACATGAACAAGTCAGAGTGAATGCGTCGTGGCGTTCGAGCCTATGACTGCTTGAGCAATTCCTGCATGCTCTCAGCACGTTGGTTCATTCAGGGGGAACGAACCACGCCACATGCAATTGCACTGTGGCAAGGGTTTAGAGGGGACACTTAATGCGCTCAATAGTGCGACTCACCATGCTCACAGACTCACCGAACGAAACGCATGCACACAATCGCAAACGTGGGCAATCACGGTTTCCAAGATTTTCCGCGAATCCCATGCATGCATGGGTATGACCTGGGCATGTCTCCCAACGAATCTTTGAGACATAGGTGATGGTGCGCAAAACGGTCCTACCATATGCGGCCGCCACGATATCGCGATAGTTCGTCGCGAGGCTTGCCCACTGCTTGAAGACATTGAATTGACCTCAGAGACGTCGGAGCGGGCTGGGAGCGAGGGGAGTTCCCAGTTTAGTGATTCTAATTAGGGGGTAAGAATGCAAACGAATGGCCAGTATCAAAAGACAACCGTGGTGGTTCCCACATTCAATGAAGTGAAAAACGTGGGCCACGTGCTCTCGTCCCTGCCTGATGGGATCGACGAGGTCATTCTCGTCGACGGACATTCGAACGACGGTACCGTCGAGGCTGCCAGAGAAGCTCGGGAAGACATTAGGGTGATCTTCCAAACCCGGCGCGGCAAGGGGAACGCCATGGTGGCGGGCTTCTACTCGGCCACCGGAGACCGGATCGTTGCCATCGATGCAGATGGATCCATGGAGCCCGCCGAAATTCCGCGATTCCTGCAAGCCATGGACGACGGTGCCCACTACGTCCGCGGAAGCCGGTTCATGGGCGACGGTGGAAGCACCGACATCACTCCCGTTCGGTATGCCGGCAATCAAACGCTGAACTTCCTCGCCAACGCAATGTGCGGGACCAAGTTCACCGATCTCTGCTACGGGTATGTAGCGTTCCGGCGTTCGGTTCTGGACCTGATGCGCTTCCCCGACCCGTTCGATAAGCACCTTGGCAATGTGTGGGGAGACGGATTCGAAATTGAAACGCTCATGGCCATCCGCGCCGCGAAGGCGGGACTCAAGATTGCGGAGGTACCAAGTTTCGAAGCGAACCGGCTGAACGGCAAGAGCAACCTGCATACTTTCCGGGACGGCGCAAGGTGCCTGAAGACCCTTGTCGCGGAAGGTGTGGCCCCACGCACAATGTCGCGGATTCCGGACGCTGCACCAATCCCGGTGATGGATCTCCCCGTTGTCCATTCCGTCCACGACGAGGCGCTCGCTGTCGGGCACCTGATCGTCGACGGCGCGACCGGAGTCCTGCAACGTGCCGCCGACAGCACGGCACCTGCCCGTCAGGTCCTGTGATGCCTACTTCTCCGCTGACTGGGCACAGGATCAGCGTTGTCGTGTGCTCTTTCAGTGAACAACGATGGGATGAACTGTGCGCGGCCATTGCATCACTGCAACAGCAATCGCTGGTGCCGGAGGACGTCGTACTCGTCATTGATCACAATGACAAGCTGTTCGAACGGGCCGTCGGGGCGTTCGAACAGGTGACAATCACACGCAACACAGCGGAAAAAGGGCTCTCCGGCGCCCGCAATACTGGAACGGAAACAGCACGGGGAAACATAATTCTTTTCCTGGACGACGACGCGACGGCGGACCATCGTTGGGTCGAACACATGGTTGCACCTCTGGAAGATCCCGACGTCGTCGGCGTAGGCGGCTTCGCCATACCAGCATGGGAGGGCGGTGCTGCTCCGAATTGGTTCCCCGAGGAGTTTTACTGGGTCGTCGGGTGCAGCTACCGCGGTCTCCCTGCCCACCGAGAGCAGATCCGCAACCCGATCGGAGCCACCATGGCCTTCCGGGCCAGTAGCCTGCGAGAGTGCAACGGGTTCGCCAGCTCTTTAGGACGAGTAAGGGACAAGCCTGTTGGTTGCGAAGAAACTGACCTTTCGCTTCGAATCGCGGCCGAGCAACCGCAGAGTCGAGTTGTTCTGGCCCGCGATGCGGTGGTCTACCATCGGGTACCCCGCCAGCGCCAGACCACGAGGTACTTCCTGCGCCGCTGCTACTGGGAGGGCGTAAGTAAGGCCGTGCTCGCCCACAGGCTCGGCGAGCGTGCGGGGCTAGGGCTTTCGGAGGAACGCAAGCATGCACTGCGTACGTTGCCGCAGGGCATGCTGCTGGCGGTCGCTGAGGCGTGGAAACGGCGCTCACCGGCCCTCGCACTGCGGGCCGGCAGCATACCGATGGGACTCGCCGTGACGGCCGCCGGCTACGTGGCCGGCAACTTGAAGGTCGCATCCTCCGGCAACGATGCGGTGGTGGAGGCCGCCCGTGTCTGAAGTCAGCAGTCTACGCCGCAGCAGGGGAGGAAGCCGCGCGGCCGCCCGACAAATGCAATGGCAAAGTCCCGTGCTGCGCGGGGCGTTGGCCCTAACGCTCAATAGCGCGGCAAGCGCGGCGCTCGGCCTGCTTTTCTGGACCCTCGCCGCCCGCATGCTTCCGGTGGAACAGGTAGGCCTCGGGATGGCGACGGTCGCAACCATCACCACCGTTTCCAACTTGGGCCAACTAAATCTCTACCTGACGGCAGGCGTAATGCTCTCTGGTAGCCGAAGGCCCCGGCGACTGGTACTGGAATTGAGTGGTCTGGCAACAGCTGCGACTCTGCTTATCGGAACAGGCGCCGCGGTCTTCTGGGCGGTGACCGGTGTTGGCGGCGAGCTTGTGACCGGCGGGCCGCTGTTCGTGCTCTGCGCCGTCGGATGGACACTCTTCGCCCTAAAAGACGGTCTGCTGGTGGGTTTGCGTGGATTCGCGGCGGTCCCGGCGCTGAACACGATCTACGGCCTGCTCAAAATCGGGGCGCTCGTGCTCATGGCAACGTCCCTCGACGGTCGGTCCCTCGTCACAGCCACCTTCGCTCCCGTCCTCATAATTCTGCCCTTGGCGGCGTGGCTGATGTTCAGACGAACCCAGGGTATGGAGTCGGCCGCGACGTCGTCCAGCGGGTTGGACCGACGATTCATCGGGGTCGACTTCGTGGGGTCGGTCTGCCAACAGATCTCCACGACACTGCTCCCCTTCCTGATTCTGGTTTGGTCCGGTGCGCATGCCGCCGGAATCTTCGCTGTCGTCTGGCTGCTAGTGGTCATGTTGGACACGCTGGCTGAGAACGCAGGCGTACCGCTGGCTTCTGAAGCGGCACGGGAACCCCACCAGACCAGGCACTTGACCGGAATGATCTCCAAGCCGGCGTTTGGCCTGGTCCTCGCAGTGGTGGTCGCGACGCTGGTGTTTGCCGACATGGGTCTCAACTTCTACGGGACCGTTTACGCCGCGGATGGCGCACTTGCACTGCGGATCATGGCTCTCGCAAGCCTTGCGCGCTGCTATTCGGTCCTGACCTTGGCGGTTGTTCGCGCCGAACGCCGCGCAACGATCGCCTCAGCCATTGAAGCAGTACACCTGGTGGTGCTCTTTGGCGGCGCCGCAGCGTTGGTGCCTGTGCACGGGGTTACGGGCATGGCCCTGGCCTGGTTCGTCGCGCAGTTGATCACTGCGGCAGCGTGCTGGTTGGCTCGGCCTAAGGGAAGGCGATAGCCTATGCAAAGCACAACGAATTCGACGGTCAATGAAGTGCCGCAGTCGGTGCGCCGGCGGGGCGTCCCCTCGAAGGGACCGGCGATCTTGGTTGGCACAGTCGTGTCGGTGGCCGCGGCCACCTCGCACTTTGTAGTGTCCGCGATCGTCGCCACCGGGGCTTTCGGGCCTCTAAAACTCATCCATTCGGTTCCACCGACCTTCTATTTCTCGGTAGCAGCGTCTGTGGTTGCGCTTGTCGCCCTAATAAGGACTGACAAAGAGCACACGTGGATGTTGGGTGTGAACGTGGTTGTCCTCGCGGTGGTGCTCCACGGAACGGCCGCGGCGCTTGAGGGCGTGGCCAAATTCCCGACGGCATGGTTGCACGCTGGCTACACGGAGTGGGTCATGACGACCAACAAGGTGGCGACGGAAGCGGGTGCCTGTTTTAGCTGGCCTGCGTTCTTCACAGGAGCTGCCGCCGTCTTCGGCGGCAGTAGTGAAGGAGTCCCGGAACCCGTCTTGCGTTGGGCGCCGGTATACTTCCAGCTGGCCTATCTAGTTCCATTCCACGTGATTGCCAGCCGCCTCTTCGCCTCCTGGCGCACCACTTGGCTGGCGTCGATGTTCTTCAGCTTCACGAACTGGGTTGGACAAGACTACTTCGCGCCTCAGGCCGGAGCGATACTTCTTTGTCTGTGCGTCCTCGCCACGGTGTTACGATCGCTAGTCAATCCTCCAATCTTCTTGCACGGTGCGACACCGCGCGGTTTTCGCTACACGCCCGCCATTAGTAAGACCCCTTATACCGGGGTGCTGGCAGTTGGTCTGCAGAGAGCCAAGCTGAATCCGTCTGGTGGGCCGAGTACGGGCTTCTGGCGACGGCGTTGCTGACGTCGAACGCTTCCGGTGGTTGGACCCTGTGGCTGGTGGGTTTATTCGCCCTCTTCAGCACGGGGCTGGGTTTGATCGTCATCGGTTTCTGGTGCGCAGAGACGGCCTATCGCCTTGTCATCATTGCATGTGGAGGCCTGGCCGGAGTTACAGTAATCAGCCAATTTCTTATGATCGTCGAGGCCTTCGACCCCGTGGCTGTATTAGGCGTCCAAACGGCAGTAATCGCACTTCTATGGGTCACATGGGAGAGGGCAATATGGACAACTTAATCTTGAACAGCCCGTACACGCTTCTGGTGTGCATCCTATCGTCGCCCCTACTCGAAGCCGCCTCAATTGCTTCGGTCCCTAGGAGCCCATGGGCCCCCGCGAGCCGGCCGCTTCGCAGGAGGGCCGTCGTAGCAGTGTGCCTGGCCACCACGGTAGTTATCGCCAGGTTTTTGATGATGGGGTCGCGAGGTGGATCGTGCACGTCATGGTCGGCGGAATCAGATCAGTCGCCGGAGGCACCGGCTACGTCATTGCCGGACTTCGTCGAGAGCAGACGCTACGAGGGCACGAGGGCCTGTCCTGGAACATGGCGTCGATTCAGCACCCAGGAACTCGTCGCAGTTCACCAAATGCACTTGGGATAGGAGAGAAATTGAGCCCACAACTCATTCCAGTTCTGCTTTACCATGCCGTTACAGAAAACCCTGGGCGTTTGATTGCGCCCTTCGCCGTGACACCACAGGTCTTCGAACAGCACCTTGGCATCTTAAGGGAAGAGCAATACACTTGCGTCACTTTCAGTCAGTTGCTCGATTCACTGGCCGCTGGCACCGTTTCTCCTCGAACCGCAGTAATTACTTTCGATGACGGTTATAAGGACTTTGCAGACAACGCCCTGCCAGCGTTGCAGTCGCATGCCTATGCGGCGACAACGTATTTGACCACCGGCTTTCTGGCTGGCAGCAAGCTACATCACAAGGAACCCGGCCCAGCCGACCCAATGCTCGATTGGGCACAACTTCCCGAGCTCGTAGCGAGTGGCATCGAAATTGGTGCCCATAGCCACAGCCATCCCCAGATGGATACGCTCACTGCGGCGCAACTTCGCCGAGAAACATATCTACCCAAGGCGCTTCTGGAAGACGCACTAGGCGTTGGCGTGCGCAGCTTCGCCTATCCGCACGGATACAACGGTCCTCGGGTACGGCGCTTCACCAGAGACGCAGGCTACGACAACGCGGCCGGGGTTCGGAATGCGTTCACCCATTCAAATAATGACCCGTTCAATGTTGCCCGTTTGATGCTTCAATCGCATCATTCGTTGGGCACCTTTCGCAATTGGCTTCGTGGTTCTGAGGCACCTATAGAAACCCAAGGCGAGTCGCTGAAAACGAAACTTTGGCGCGACTATCGCCGCGGCAAAGCAATACTGCGACGACGACCAGGATCGGAATACCAATGAGCATCACCCACTTTTCCCATTTCCTTCCCGCACGGGTGCTGTCGGTAGACTTGGGCACGAACAGGGTAGAAGTACCAGCGCCGAGTGAACGCCCGCTAGCGGCCTATTCGCGCATTCGAGCCCTGGTCCGAGTGGCCGATACTCCGATTGGATTTGTCGAGCTTGAAGGTGTTACCACAGACGATGACGCGTCAATTGTCGAGATGGTTCGCACCCGCGCATGGGTTGATTTCCGGGAGAACCTGATTGATCTTTTCGCCAAAGCGCACTTACCTGCTCCGTCGAGCTCGGCAGATCTGAAGACGTACGCGCAATGGTCTGCAGAGAACGTGGTGGCCCACGAACAGGTCCTCGTCAGTGTAGTCATTTCCACACTTCAAAACGACGAGGCAGCTATGGCCACTGCTGCACGAGTATTGGAGGGTGCGCACGAGAGCCTCGACATCATCATCGTCGACAACTCCGATTCACCCGAACCGCTTGCCGCCAAGGTTGCGCAGCGATTCTCCAAAGATAGTCGGGTTCGGCACGTTTTAGAACGTCGGCGAGGCTTGTCACGCGCTCGCAACAAAGGGTTGGAAGTCGCGCGAGGAGATATTATCGTGTTCACGGATGATGATGTGATTGTCGATCGCCTTTGGATCACCAAAATCGTAGAAGCGTTCAACCTAGCGCCGAATGTGGGCTGCGTCACCGGTGCGATCATTCCTGCGGAATTGGAAACGCCAGCACAGGAATTGCTGGAGCAGTTCGGCGGGTTCAACAAGGGTTTTGCGACCGAAGTGTTCAACATGACCGATCACCGTCGTCCTGGGCCTCTCTATCCATACGATTCCGGACGGTTCGGCTCGGGCGCGAATATCGCCTTCAGGCGCGCTTGCATCGACGAGATCGGCGGCTTCACCAACCATTTGGGGGCGGGCACTCCAGCTTGGGGCGGAGAAGACATCGACGTCCTCCGCCGCACTGTTACGGCTGGCTACACCCTCGTTTACGTCCCGAGCGCGCTCATGTGGCACCGACATCGTCGCTCGTATGACGCGCTGCGCCGTCAGATGTATCGGTATGGGATTGGCCTCAGCGCAACAGTGACCAAATGGGTAATGGAAGATCGTGGCATTGCAGTAGAAGTCGCACGACGCCTGCCAGCAGGAGTGCTACATATTCTTGGGCCGAAGTCGCGAAAGAACAAAGCCAAGACCAGCACTTATCCAAGAAGTCTCACGTTGCTTGAGTTGGCTGGATTGCTTGTAGGACCCTTTGCGTACTTCCGTAGCCGTCGGGCGGTCCGCAGTGCCGACAGCATAAGCAGGAAAGACGCAGCCAATGGTGACTGCCGCACGAGTAGGTGACACCCTAACCTGTCACATATCGGTGCAGCAGTCCCGAAGTCCGAGATGGTCGGCCCCGGCCCCAGCGCCTGGCTCCCCAGGATCTGCCTTCCACCCACACAAGAGCCCAAAGTCGTGGAATGGCTCGCACGCTAGGAACGGCTCAATTGCTATCGGCACTTCGGCGCGATCGTCCCGCCAAAGGCGCGACCGACACCCTTGCGGGAGTCCGGCGCGTTGCTGAGCCGAGATGAGTGCAACGCGTCGAAGCGGATTCCGATCCCCGAGGTCACGTGCCCGGGGCGCGGAACGGTGCTGTCCATGTCCGAGCAATGCGACACCCGCTTTTAACCGCCACCGCTCCACCGTGGCGCGTCCCACTGACGCGGTTTGGCGTTTTACACCCTGTCATGCCGGAATGAGCAAATACCGTAGCGCCCGCAAGGGCTACCGGTCACACTGGTTCCATGGACACCGAGGTCGCCAAGCAGGAGCGGGTGCAGATGGTGCTGGCACGCGCCCGTGAGGCATGGCCGGATGAGGCGGCGAAGGAGTGGTTGCACGGGTCCAACGACGTCCTGGAAGGTGCCCGATCCATCGGCCGGGTCCACAATACGACGGGCGCGTCGCGCGTTGTGGACGAGGATCTCTTGAACCTGTGGGTCGATCAGCCGGTGGACGTCATACGTCGCTCGTACCGGCGCCCCAGTACCGCGCGTAATCTAGAGCGGATTGCGCGAGAACTCCGACGGGGACTAGGCGGGCGCCGGATGCAAACGGCTTTGGTTCACGGCAACTACTGGGGGAACGTGCTCACAACAATCACGCCTGAGGGCCCGAGGATCAGCGGCATCATTGACTGGGAAAACGCGACCCCCTGGGGGATTCCGGATACTGACCTGGTGCACTGGTGGCTTACGAACCAACCCGGAGAACTCGGTGCCATCGTTGTGGAGGCCCTGGCCAATCCCGAGGCTGTTCGTTCAGGATTGTCTGGCCTCGGCGCGACGCTGGCCAACGCAGACGTAAAAACTGAACACATCATTCTGCTGACGTGGCTTTGGCACGTTTCGGCAGGATTGACCCGGGCATCGCCCAATAGGATGGGACTTATGTGGGTCGCGCCCAATGTTTCCCCCGTGGTCCAGCTGTTCGACGGAAAAGAGTTCCAGTCACCGAGGGGGACGCCGCAATGAAGGTGCCAGTCGAACACACTACAACGGCGCAGACACCCGCGGTGGGTTCCCCATTGCCACTGACCGCGCCGGGGGACGGGTGGGCCGTGGCGACGCCGAGCGGTCGAATTCGTTTCGTCACGTTGCGGCGCAATTTGGTGTTCCTCGTAGTCCCTTTCGCGGCCGTTCTTCTGTGGATCTTTGGATTCCTGGATGCGGACCCCCGGAATATGGACGCACTAGGCTTGCTGTCCCTGTTCAACGTGGCCATCGTTAGCGCCCTCGTGCTACTCATCGGCGGTTTCCTTCACAGTCTTTACCGGGCTCGTCCGGGATGGGTGCTGGGCACCTACCTCGTCACCTACATTGCCCTGATACATGCCACGCCGCCGCTGCTATACGGGACTCTTCGCTATTCCTGGGCATACAAGCACGTTGGCATCGTTGATTACATTCTTCGCACCGGCTCCGTGGATACCAGCATCGACGTCGGGCAGATCTATCACAATTGGCCGGGCTTCTTCGCGGGCAGTGCCCTGCTTACCTCATTGACCGAACAACCAAACGCTCTCCAGATCGCTGGCTGGGCGCCCCTAGCATTCAACCTAATGAACCTGCTGGTCCTGCGCTACGTTTTCCGCGGCATGACCCGTAACCGGTCCCTGGTCTGGCTCGGGCTGTTGTTCTTCTTCCTGATCAACTGGGTCGGACAGGAGTACTTCTCCCCGCAAGCGCTGGCCTTCGTGCTGTATCTCGGACTGATCGGTCTACTCATCCGGCACTCGACCGATCGCACGCACATCGCGCCCTTCGCCATAATCGTCGCGACGCTCGCTGTCAGCCACCAAATCACGCCCCTGATGATGCTCTTCGCCGTCAGCGCCTTGGTCGCGACTCGCCGCGCTCGGGGCTGGGACCTCCCGCTTGTCGCGTTTGCCCTCGTGGCGACATGGGCTCTGACAGGTGCACGCGACTACACGATGACGAACGTGCAGGAGCTGGTCACGGAATTGGGTGACCCAGTGGGCAACGCCGGTCAAACCCTCGACAAAGCGGCGAAATTGAGCGGCGCAGCGTTGCTGGTGGTATGGGGCGGGCGTTTCACCGTGATCGTGGCCTCAGCCGTCGCGCTCCTGGGACTTGGACGTCGAATGCACGGGCGAGATCTGCGGGTGACCGCAACAGTGCTCATGATCCTGCCCACCCTGCTGGTCTTAACGACTGGCTTTGGCGGTGAGGTTCTCTTCCGCGCCTTTTTGTTCGCGGCGCCGTTCATCGCCTTCCTCGCGGCTGACGCCTGCCTACCCCGAAGTTCTCCTGTTTTCCCGCCGCTCAGTCTGCTCGCTGCCTCCGTCACTGCTGTCCTGGTCGTACCGGGATTTCTCCTGGGTTACTACGGTAAGGAACGCCAGAACTACTTCACTCCCGCAGAAGTACAAGCGGCAACTTGGGTGGGTGCCCACGCACATCCGGGGTCATTGCTCGTAGAGGGCAGCACCAATTACCCGTCGCGCTTTCTCGATTACGAGAAGTTCACCTATGTCCCCATCAATCGCGAACCAGGTGATTTATTTGTGCAACTGCTGGCAGACCCTGCGGGAAAATTGGCGGAGTGGCTTAATGACCCGCAATACACCGATGCCTACGTGCTCCTCAGCCGGGGACAAACCCCCGCGGTGGACACCTTGTCGATGCCGGAGGGAAGCCTTGAGCGGATCGAGTTCGCGTTGCGTCACAGCAATAGTTTCCGTATCGCCTTTGAAACGCCCGACGCCGTGGTGTTCACTCTGGCAGAATCAGGAGCACAATGATGCGTGGACGAAACGCGTGGACCTTGGCAGCAGCGGTCGCTGTTTTTGCATTGCTTTGCATTCTTGCTGTTGCCGTGACAGAGGTACGGCTGATTCTCATGGCCGCCTTCTGCCTACTGGCGCCAGGCTACGGCTGGGCCCATCGAATGCAGCTCAAGGATCGCGGTGACACACTGGCGATGACCGTCGTTCTCAGTTTGTGCGCTTCAGTATTGGTGGGTACCGCGCTGGCTGTTAGCGGCTTATGGTCATCTCTCGCAGGACTTATTATTCTCGTTCTCATCACATTAGGAGGATTCGCGCCCATACCCGGCGTTGCGCCCTTTCGAAAGGAATTTAAATACCGTCTCGTTCAGCGTCCCGGCCAACGGAAGCACCTCGGACAGCGGAAAACCCCCGCGGATGAATTCCATCGTTCGTAGTCGGATCTCCCCGTATCGGCAGAATAGCTTCATCGCCAGCGAGGAGGCTCGCTCTCTTACAGGTCTAGCTGTGTCTCGTATGCCGGGAAGACATGGAGCGTGGCACACTTTCACGTTCATTAGCCCTATGGTTTTATCGGGTGGCCGTTGAAGGGCGTGTTAGGAGACGAAAAGGTGCTCCGACAAGGGAAAATAGTGGTGTATAAGCCAATTTATCCCGGCCGTGAAGGAGCACCTTTTCGATGCACCTCTCTTCCCTCGTTTTCCCGGCGGTTCCCGTTAGTTTCAGTGGCCAGTCGCTGATCTCCCACGCCGGAGTCAATGTCGTTACCGGCTTCATGGACGCACTGGGTTTCGGCAGGCTGTCCCGTGACGGGTTCAGTGGAGGCTCGGTAGTGCCGCTTCGGCGGTCGCCGGGGCGGTGGGGTGACGATAGTAGGCGTCCTCGTACTCGGCCGGTGGCACTAGGCCGATCTCTCCGTGCAGTCGGCGGTGGTTGAACCAGTCGACGTACTCGGCCACCGCAATCTCCAGGTCGTCGATGTTCTTCCAGGGCCCCCTGTTGCGGATCAGCTCGGCCTTGAACAGCGAGTTGAAGGCCTCGGCGAGGGCGTTGTCATATGAATCGCCGGTGGAGCCCACCGAAGCCACCGCCCCCGCTTCTGCCAGGCGTTGGGTGTAGCGCACGGCGACGTACTGCACGCCTTTGACGCCCTTCTATGAGTCAAGCGGCGATGAGGGTTTGTCCGGCTTGGCGTTGTTGGTTGCGCAGGAGGTAGTACACCTCTCGGGCGATGTAGCGCTTGAGGCACCTAAGGATCTCCGGGTTGGAGTGGCCCTCGGCCTTCTTCCGGGCCACGTAGGCCTTCGTCACCGGGTCCAGGCGCCAGCGCACGACCGCGATCATGTGCAGAGCACTATTGGCGGAGCGGTCCCCGCCACGGTTGAGCCGGTGCCGGGTGGTCTTGCCCGAGGACGCCGGCAACGGGGCGACCCCGCAGAGCATCGCGAAGGAGGCCTCGCTGGTGAGCCTGTCGGGGTTGTCCCCGGCGGTGATCAGCAGCTGTGCCGCGGCCTCGTAACCGATGCCCGGGCGGGTGAGCAAGTCTGGGGCGAGCTCCTCGACCAGGGCGTGCATGAGCTGCTCGAGGTCGGCGATCTCATCGTGAAGTTCCAGATAGCGCCGGGCCATGGACTTCAGCGCGATCCGGGTGGCCACCACCGGATCCCGGAACCCGGTGGCGTCCGGGCGCCAGGCGGCCAGGGTGCGGATCAGCTGCATCCGGGTGAGATTGCGCAGCTGGTCCCGCAGCTCGTCCGGGGCGGAGACGATCTGCATCTGGATCAGCTGCAGGGCGGTGCGCCGGGCGTGGATGGCGGACTTGCGGGCAACCTTGAGCACGCGCAGGGACTCGACCATCCCGTCGCGTGCCCGCGGGGTCACGGTGCGCCGGCGGGCGAAGGCGGCATGGGCGGCGTTCTGTGCGTCGATGGTGTCGTCCTTGCCGCGCCGGCGCCGGTCGGAGTGGTCACCGGTGGTGACTTCCAGGACCTCGATCCCGGCGTTCTCGAGGTGGCGCAGCAGCCCGGCCCCGTAGGAGCCGGAGCACTCCACCCCGATCCGAGCGATGTCCCCGTAGGAGCGCATCCAGCGCAGCAGGGACCGGTAGCCGGCCCGGGTGGTGGAGAACGCCTGGGTGGCGATCACGGTGTCGTGGACATCGACGACCGCGGCCATGTGCAGGTCTTTGTGGGTGTCGACCCCACCGATCACGACAGGGGACGAGGAACTGGTGGGGTCTTTCATCACAGGCCTCCTGGGACCGAGCAGCAACAGTTGGTTGCCCTCGGCCGAACCAGACACCCGGACACGACAGTAATGAGACGGATTCCCGTCAGGCCCTTCTTGGGTCACGTGGTCCCGGCGAGACCGATGGGCCTCGCCGGAGGTGCTCCCGAGCAACCGACAAGTCCGAGGAATGACACCGAGCTGGGGTCGATCGGAGTGCGGGTCAGGATGCTGCGAAAGCACCTCCGACACCACGGTAGCCCCACGGGGTCGATCGCTGTGAGGGTCAGGACGCCCGGGAACACCTGGCCCTCACAGTCTTACTATCCGAATGATGTACGACTCCGCTGGTGTCATGGCCGTCGTGGGATCGGGTCCACAACCCCATCTCGAGGGCGTCCAGAGCCAGGTCCGTGCGCAGCGAGGTCGACAGCTGCCACCCCACCACCCGTCGGGAGAACACGTCGATGACGAAGGCGGCATAGACCCATCCGGCGAATGTGCGGCAGTAGGTGATGTCCGCGACCCAGAGCCGGTCCGGGGCGGCGGCGGTGAAGGACCGCTCTACCAGGTCCGGCCGGGTGTCCGGGCCGGTGCCGGCCACCGTGGTGCGTGGCCCCTTGGCTCGGGTGATCCCGCGCAGACCTGCCGCCCTCATGAGCCGGTGCACCGTGCACCGGGCCACTCGGTGGCCGTTCCGGCGCAGCTCGGCGTGCACCTTGGTCACCCCGTACACCCCGTAGTTCTCCGCATGCACTTTGGCGGCTCTTCCACTTTGAGCGTGGTGGCAGGTGTTCAGCCGGCCTTTCGGGCGGCCGTGTACAACAGTATCCGGGTGCGATAGTTGGCGTGATTGGTGTACCCGCGGCCGATGCACTTGATGTTCTTCGCCGTCAGGTTCGCCGCCTCGCTACGGGCGTTGGTCACCCGGGTGCGGCAGAACGTCAACAGCGGCCTGCGCCAGGCCTTCAGGGTCGCGAACAGCGACTTGGCCTCGACCATCCTGGTGGCCTTCACCGCGTGCTCCAGCTCGGCCCAGGCCCGCTGGAAGCCGGCCGTGTCCGTGGTGCGCAGCAGCTGCCGCACGTGCTCCTTGATGCCCCACACCACCCCGAGCTCCAGGTCGGCCTCGACGATCTCGGCAAGTCGCCCACGCTGGGCCACCGAGAGGTTCTCCTGGTTGCAGGTCAGCAGCTTCCGGTACCGGTAGGCCGGATCAGAGTTGCGCCCACGCCTCCCGTGCAGGGTTTGACTGCGCCGTCGGCGCACCTCGGTGATCATCTGGTTGGCCCGGGCCACGACGTGGAAGTGATCCACGGTGATCACCGCCCTGGGCAGCGCGAAGCGTACGGCGGCGCGGAATTCAGCGGACATGTCGATAGCCACCAGCTGAACTCGGGCTCGCCACCAGCGGGGTCGTGCGGCCAGCCACCGGCGGACGGTGGCTCCGCGGTGGCCGTCGACGATGTCGAGGATCGTGCCGGTGTCCAGGTCGGTGAACACGATCGACCACGGCTCCACGCGCTTGATCCGGCCGGTCTCATCAGCCAGGTAGCGCACCGTGCGGAAGCGGTGCTCGTCGATGCCCAGCCGGCGCACCAGACGCCGGTCGATGTCCCCGTCCACCCGTGCGGTGGCCCCAGGATGCGCATGACTGTGGTCCAGGAGACCTGCCCAGCCGCGGCCAGTCCCGTCACTGCCCGCAGCTCGCAGGAGGCGGCCTGGGCGAGGCTGGCTACCAGCCGGGTCGTCAGCCTGGCCCGCAGCGGGATCTGCTCGGTGGTCTGCGTGAACGACACCCGGGGGCAAGCACCCTCCGGGCAGCGCAGGCGCCGCTTGCGCACCCGCACGGCCACCAACTCCCCGCCGCAGGACACGTCCTTCACCCGGTGCACGGGCCTCGCCTGGATCCGACTCGAGAGCACCCCGCAGTCCGGGCAGGCCGCCTCGACCGCGATCGGCTCGATGAGCACTCGGCGCCCGCTCGGGGTGCGTTCGACGGACACCACCTGGTGGCCCTCGAGATTGAACAGGATCGACGCCGCATCGGGCGCGCACGTACTCTGGGACAAGGCTCGTAGTCCTCCCGCATTGATGTCTCGACAACACCTATGCTCGCAGGGCTACGAGCCCCCTTTCTGCCGGGGCACCACGCTCAAAGTGGAAGAGCCACTTTGGCGATGACCGCGGTCGTGGCCGCGTCGCTGACCGACCGCGCCGAGGGCGGGCGGGTCTTGGCCGCGTAGTAGGTGCTCGGGGCGATCTGCACTCCGGCGTCCCGGAGGACCCGGCAGATCGGCTCGACCCCGAACTCACCCCGGTGGGCGTCGATGTAGGCCACTACCTGTTGTGTGGGCGGTCGAGCTCCGCCGCGAAGAAAGCCGAGGCCGAGCGCAGAATGGCGTTGGCCCTGCGGAGCTCCCTGACTTCCTTCTCCAGCTCGGCCATCCGCTGGGCATCATCGGTGGTGGTCCCCGGCCGGTATCCCTCATCGACCTCGGCCTGTCTGACCCAGTTGCGCAGCGTCTCCGGATTGATCCCCAGCTGCTGCCCGATCCGGGCCAGCGCCCCGGCCTTCGTCGCCGGGTCTCTCCGGGCCTCTACCGCCATCCGGGTTGCGCGCTCACGCAGCTCGTCGGGGTACTTCCTCGGTGCTCCCATGACTCTCATCCTTCCGTGGAATGAAAGTCTCCAACAGACCCGTCACGGGACAGGCCCTCATCTGGTCGATGAAGCCCATGATCAGCGTTTGCGGGGGTCGAGTTCCCCGCGAAGAAAGTCGTGGCCGCTTTCAGGATCGCCACGTCCTCGCGCAGCCGGCGGTTTTCGGCCTTGAGGCGTTTGATCTCCTCGTCCTCGGCGGTAGTGAGGCCCTCGCGTTGCCCGGCGTCGATCTGGGCCTTGCGCACCCCGGTCCGCAGGGTCTCCTTCCCCTCGCCCAGGCTCGCTCCCACGGCCGCGCAGGCCTGGCTGAGCGAGGCGTACTCCGGGAGCTGCTCGAGCACCATCCGCACGGCCCGCTCCTTGATCGCGGGTTCGAAGTTCTTCGGCATGACAACATCCTTCCTGACCGGAAAAGATGCGGCATCAAACCTGGGGGTCACGTCCTGGATCGGCGACGCTGGTCCACCCGCGATGAACTGCGCCTGGTGATCGTGACCTGGATCGAGAAGTCCTACCACCGCCGGTGCCGCCAACAGCGTCTCGGTCGCCTCACACCGGTCGAGTTTGAGACCATCAATCACGGCCTCCGAGCCGCCTAAAAACCGTCAACCCCATGAGTCAGCCAAACTCGGGGCAGTCCCAACTACATCGTCAGGTCGATACTCGAAACCGAAGGATTCAGACCCCAACTACGCTCTTGATCGCGATGAGCCCATAAAGAGTTCAAGGTGGCAGTACCCGAAGACCGTACTCGCCAATGAAACACCCTCTCCGCTTTGGACTAGCCCGGGAGCGGATCCGCTGCCTTGCGCATGGCCATGCCGGGAAGGTAAATCACTTGGCAGCCGCAGTCCAGGGCCACGGCCACCGGCAGGGCACCGATCGTGTTCGGCTGGTCCACCACCCGCAACACTTTTCCGTGCTACTGAAGCGCGCTGATCAATTCCCTCAGGTTGGCTTCATCCTGTGGCAGCGGCTTGCCGAACAGCCGTTGCGCAGCGCCGTGGCGTGGTGTTCGGACTTGGTGACATCCAGCCCGCAGTAATCATCGAATCCTTCGTCCACGTTGGCGCTCCCAAGAGACCTAAGCCATCCCTGCCCGGCCTTGTACCTATCAGCGGTCAACAAGCGCCTCCGAAACCGGCGACAACTCCCCCGGATCATCAATGACAGGGCAAGAAAGCCATGCCGGTTCCTACTACCATATCCCCAGCCTTCGGAGACTGAATAAATGTAACGGGCAGTCAACCTCATTCCATAGTCAGCTATTTCCTAGAATTCTGACACGGTCAATCTTAAAGACCGCCGGGAACGTGGTGTTCTTATCTGGATTTCCCGGATAACTTCCCCCGACGGCCAAGTTCATCACCAAGTACATCGGCTCATCCGGCACCTGCTTGCCTAATACTTGCCATACTTGCTTTCCGTCGAGGAGATAGGTCAATTTGTTGGGGGACCAGTCCAGGGAGATGGTATGCCAACCGTCAGCCAGAGATCGCCCTTCCGGGAGGAAATAATCCTTCCTAATGGGCGGCGCTGACCTGTCTTTTGGATGCAAGTGCATAATCAGGCGGCCCGTATCCTCACCGGTTACTTCTAACATGTCTATTTCTGGCCGCGAGTCCTCGCTTGCAGGAAGGAGCCAGATTGCCGGCCATAGGCCACGCCCTGAAGGTACCTGAAACCTGACCTCGACTTTGCCGTAAGTGAATTGAAGTTTGGACGGCATGTCATGGGCTGGTGGTCCAGTTGTCACCATGCCGGAGGCGAAGTCATAATCCCTGCCGTTGGAGGCCGAAATCTCGCTGCGCTCGGCAGTCATGTGTAGAGCCCCATCGGAAACCTGCACCTGCTCAGGAAGGTACCATTCGAGCTCATTGTTTGTGACGATTGTACAACCGCGATCCTGCCACCAATGACACGTATTCCAAGTAGAGGCTCCGAGCGTATTCCCATCGAAACCATCGTCCAGCAGGATCCCTTGCTTCGGATTCGGACCGGGATGGCTTCCAACTCCTGGGTCATCTGCTGGCCATACCCGGACGTCTCCTGTCGTTGTGCCGATGTCAGAGGAGGAGCATCCTGCCAACAACGATCCAACGATGATGAGTCCGGCCACGGTTACCCAACGGAATTCCCTCTTCGTTCTCATCATCCGATGCTAGCTCCGGCGAACGCATCCTGAACCGTCACCGGTTCTCTGCCGTTGTCATACGGGCTGCGCCTCCGGCCGGGGCGCAGTGATCTGATCGTAGTGGGCGGCCTCGAACTCGGCCGGCGGGACGTTGCCGAGGCTGGAGTGCAGCCGACGGGTGTTGTACCAGTCCACCCAGGCCATCGTGGCGTACTCGACATCGCTGACGGTCTTCAGCGGTGCCTTCACGAACGGGCCCGGGCGGATGCACTCGGGACTGCCGCACCGATAGGTGACAGGTTGACCTGACCTACGGTTTGGTTTCCAGTGGCGGTCGCTAGTCGAAGGCCTTCATGGAAGGCTCACCGCTATGCCCCGCCCTTACCCACCGGAGTTCCGTGCACGAGCGATCGCTCTCGTGCGTGAGGGCCGTCAGGTCAAGCAGACCGCGGCTGATCTCGGTATTCACCCCGTCACGCTGCATTCCTGGCTGCGCCAGGACGACATCGATCAGGGCCGCCGGCCCGGACGCAGTACCCAGGAATCGGCTGAGCTGCGGGCGGCCCGTGGCCGCATCCGCCAGCTCGAGCAGGAGCTCGCGATCATCCGCCGCGCCGCCACCTGGCTCGACGAGGAGGAGGGAGACCCCCCCCAAAAGGGCGCACCCGGTGATCGACCGTCCCGTCGACGCCGGGGCCCCGGTCCACACCTGCTGCCGCCTCCTGGGCGTCTCCCGCCAGGGCTACTACCGGTACCGAAGACGCCCGACCAGCGCCACGGAACTGCGCCGACGCTGGCTTACCGGGCTGATCCGGGAGATCCACGTGGCCTCTCGGGGCACCTACGGCTACCGCCGCATCCACGCAGAACTCACCATCGGCATGGGCATCCCCTGCTCCAGCCGGCTCATCTCCGCGCTGATGACACGGGCCAGCATCGGCGGACTGCCCGGACCGGCACGGATCAAGCGCCTGCGCGGCGTGGCGACCGCTGACGACCTCGTCAACCGGAAGTTCCACCGCCTGGCGCTGAACGAACTATGGGTCACGGACATCACCGAACACCCCACCCGCGAGGTCAAGGTCTACTACGCGGCGGTGCTGGACGCCTGCAGCCGCAAGATCATCGGCTGAGCCATCGACTCCAAGCAGGACTCCACCCTGGTCATCAACGCCCTGGACATGGCCATCCGGGCCCGGAAACCCGGCGCCGGCGGCATCGTCCACGCCGACCACGGAGTCCAGTTCACCTCGTGGGTGTTCACCCAGAAGATCCGCTCGGCCGGACTGCTGCCCTCCTTCGGCACGGTCGGCGACGGCCTCGACAATGCCATGATGGAATCCTTCTGGTCGACGATGCAGATCGAACTCCCCAACCGCAAGAAGTGGAAGACCCGGATCGAACTGGCGAACGCGATCTTCGAGTACATCGAGGTGTTCTACAACCGACGCCGCCGACACTCTGCCCTCGGGTACGCCACTCCGCACGAATACGACCTCGCTCGAACGCCACAGGCACTCACCACCGCTGGAAGCTAGCCACCGCGACTGGAAACCAAACCGTGGGTCAGGTCAACCTGTCACCTATCGGTGCGGCAGTCCCGTCAGCTTTTCCTTCGCTTACTCACCCATCAGCGACAGCCGTCCTGAGCCGCGCCTCGCACGTCTGACACATTGTGCGTCGTGTCCCGTCCTCTGTGGTGCACCCTCACCGGCCACACTCGAGCGATTAGACTGGCCCGGAACGTCCTGCGGCCGCCCCGGCCGGCCGCTCCCATCGTCAGAAGGATTGGATCCATGGCCAACCAAGCCCAGTCGTCCACCAGCACCGCGGCGGAGGCGACGCCTAGCGGCCGCCGCGGCGGCGCCACCGTCCGCTCGTACTCGGGCCAGGGCCGGACGGTCAACAACCTCATCTTCCTCGTCCTGGCCATGGCCGTGATGATCGGCAGCTTCTGGGCCTTCGCCTCCTACCCCAACAGCCCCACCGTGTGGATCATCGGCCTGCTGCTCTACGCCCTGGCCCTGCTCATCCCCGTCTCGCTCATGAGCAGCTCCACCGCCAAGCGCGCCGAGGGCGGGCGCACCCTCGCCATGGACGTCCCGCCGACCACCGAGGTCCCCGGCGACGAGCCCAAGGCCGCCCAGCTGGGCCAGGCCCCGCGCGACCCGGCACGCCGCGACGCCGAGGTCCGCGCCGAGCACGGCGACGACGCCCTGGGCCGCACCACCCAGTAGGCGCACCCGCCCGACGACGGACGACTCCCCTCCCCTGTTGCCGGGCGGGGAGCCGTCCGTCGTCGGGGCAACGGCGCGGGACGGACCGCGCGCACGGCGCCGACCGGCCCGGAGATCTCGGCACGGAGCGGAGACCGTGAGCGCGGCGAGAGGCTCGAGGCGACGGACGCCCGGGAACCCCGGGTCGGTGGGTGCGACTAGACTGGGTCCGAACCGCCACGGCAGCCGCACCGGCCGCTGCCCACCGCCAGTACCGCCAGAAGGGTGACCTCTCATGTCCGACCGCGCTCCCTCGTCCACCAGCACGTCCACGGACGCCGCGACCGGTCGGCGCTCCGGCGCCACCGTCCGCTCGTACTCGGGCCAGGGCCGGACGGTCAACAACCTCATCTTCCTCGTGCTGGCCATGGCCGTGATGATCGGCAGCTTCTGGGCCTTCGCCTCCTACCCCACCAGCCCCACCGTGTGGATCATCGGCCTGCTGCTCTACGCCCTGGCCCTGCTCATCCCCGTCTCGCTCATGAGCAGCTCCACCGCCAAGCGCGCCGAGGGCGGGCGCACCCTCGCCATGGACGTCCCTCCCTCCACGGAGGTTCCGGGCTACCAGCCGATCGCCGCCGAGTTCCCGCAGGGCCCGCAGGACGCCCGCACCCGCGACGCGCTCACCGCGCGCGCTCACGGCGACGACAAGTACGGCAAGGCCGTGCAGTAGTCCGCAGCGACGCGAACGACGAAGGGCTCCTCCCGCTGCGGGAGGAGCCCTTCGTCGTGTGCAGGATCGGAACGGACGGCATCCGGGACGGACGACGACCCGGACCGGAGCCGCAGCCGCCCGGAATGGTCGTGCACCGCTCCGGACGCCCGGTCCGGCCACGGCTCGGCCTGCTGGTGCACAGGCCCGGCCGCGCCGGCCCGGCGGCGGCTCAGGCCGCCGCCGGCTCCTTCGCGAAGACCGCCTCGACCACGCCGCGGGCCCACTCCAGGATCTCCCGGTCCACGAGGTCCTTGCCGCCGATCCGGGCGGTCTTGGGCTTGGGGATGAGCACCTGGGCGGTCTCGGTGCCGGGCACGGTCTTGACCTGCGCGCCCGGGTAGAGGCGGGTCAGGCGCATCCGCCGCGACTCGGGCAGGTCGGCGGGGGCGAAGCGGATCATGCTCCCCATCGCCCCGACGTCGGTGAGCCCGGCGGCGCGGGCGACCACGCGGAAGCGGGCGACCTCGAGCAGGTTCTGCACGGGCTCGGGCAGCTCGCCGTAGCGGTCGGCGAGCTCGTCGGCGACCTCCTGGATCGCCTCGTCCGTGGCGGCGTTGGCGAGGTTGCGGTAGGCCTCCAGGCGCAGCCGCTCCCCCGGCACGTAGTCGTGGGGCAGGTAGGCGTTGACGGGCAGCTCGATCTTCATCTCGGCGGGCCGCTCGTCCTCCTCGCCGCGGTACTCGGCCACGGCCTCCCCGACCAGGCGCAGGTACATGTCGAAGCCGACCCCGGCGATGTGCCCGGACTGCTCGCCGCCGAGCAGGTTGCCGGCGCCGCGGATCTCGAGGTCCTTCATGGCCAGCTGCATGCCGGCGCCGAGCTCGTTGTGGGCGGCCACGGCCTTGAGCCGCTCGAGGGCGGTCTCGGACAGCGGCTTCTCGGCCGGGTAGAGGAAGTAGGCGTAGGCCCGCTCGCGGCCGCGGCCCACGCGCCCGCGCAGCTGGTGCAGCTGGGAGAGCCCGTAGCGGTCGGCGCCGTCGACGATGAGGGTGTTGGCGTTGGCGATGTCCAGACCGGTCTCCACGATGGTGGTGCAGATGAGGACGTCGAACTTCTTCTCCCAGAAGTCCACGATGATCTGCTCGAGCCGGGACTCGGACATCTGCCCGTGGGCCACGGCGATGCGGGCCTCGGGCACGAGCTCGGCGATCTCCTTGGCCTTGCGCTCGATCGAGGAGACCCGGTTGTGGATGTAGAAGACCTGGCCCTCGCGCATGAGCTCGCGGCGCACGGCGGCCGAGACCTGCTTGTCGGTGTAGGCGCCCACGTAGGTGAGCACCGGGTGGCGCTCCTCGGGCGGGGTGGCCAGGGTCGAGGTTTCGCGGATGCCGGTCAGCGACATCTCCAGGGTGCGCGGGATGGGGGTCGCGGACATCGCCAGGACGTCCACGTTGGTGCGCATCGCCTTGAGCTTCTCCTTGTGCTCGACGCCGAAGCGCTGCTCCTCGTCGATGACCACGAGCCCGAGGTCCTTGAAGACGACCTCCTTCGACAGCAGCCGGTGGGTGCCGATGACCACGTCGATCGACCCGTCCCTGAGCCCGGCCAGCGTCGCCTTGGTCTCCTTGGCGGTCTGGAAGCGGGAGAGGGTGGCCAGGCGCACGGGGAAGCCGGAGAAGCGCTCGGTGAAGGTCTCGGTGTGCTGCTGGGCGAGCAGGGTCGTGGGCACGAGCACCGCGACCTGCTTGCCGTCCTGGACGGCCTTGAACGCCGCGCGCACGGCGACCTCGGTCTTGCCGTATCCCACGTCCCCGGAGATCAGCCGGTCCATGGGGATCTCCCGCTCCATGTCGGCCTTGACCTCGTTGATGGTGGTCAGCTGGTCGGGGGTCTCGATGTAGGGGAAGGCCTCCTCCAGCTCCCGCTGCCACGGGGTGTCGGGGTCGAAGGCGTGGCCGCGGGAGGCCATCCGGGCGGAGTAGAGCCGGATGAGCTCGTTGGCGATGTCCTTGACGGCCTTCTTCGCGGCGCGCTTGGTCTTGTTCCAGTCGGCCCCGCCCATCTTGGACAGTGCCGGGGTCTCCCCGCCCACGTAGGTGGTGACCTGGTCGAGCTGGTCGGTGGGCACGAACAGGCGGTCGCGGGGGCCGTTGCGCTTGGACGGGGCGTACTCGAGCACGAGGTACTCTCGCACCGGCTTGGGCTGGCCCGGCTTGGTGACCGCCCCGGCGATGGGCCGCTGGATGAGCTCCACGAACTGCCCGATGCCGTGCTGCTCGTGGACCACGAAGTCGCCCTGGGACAGCGCGAGCGGGTCCACCGCGTTGCGCTTGCGCCGCACGGGCAGCCTGCGCATGTCCTTGGTCGTGTAGGGGCTGGCCTTCCCGAGCAGGTCGGCCTCGGTGAGGAAGGCCAGGTCCAGGGCGTCGAGGGCGAAGCCCTTGCCTGCCACCGCCGTAGTCAGCTCCACGATCCCGGGCTGCGGGGCCTCGTCGAGGGAGTCCTTGCGGGCGGCCGGCACCCCGGCCTCGTGCAGCAGCTCGGCGATGCGCGCGAGCGGACCCGGGCCCTCGGTCACGGCGACGACCCGCCACCCGTCGGCCACGCGCTTGCCCAGGAACTCGAGCATCGCCTCGACGTCCCCGGCGAAGCCGTGGGGCTCGCGGGCGGCGACGGTCAGGGAGTCGGCCTCGGAGTCGAGCAGGGCCACGGCCTCGTCGGAGGTGTCGGCGTCGACGTCGGCGGCCGAGGCCAGGGCCAGGTTCAGCGCGGTGAGCGACCACCACGCCGTGCCGTGCCCGAGCGCGGTGGCCCGGGCCTCGCCCAGGGTCTGGAAGGAGCCGGCGGCCAGGGTGCGGCCCTCGTCGTCGCCCGCGGCCTGCGCGGAGGTGAGGTCGAGGGGCGCGGACGTCCCGTCCGAGGCGGAGTCCCACGCGGCGAGGAGGAACTCCTCGTTGGTGGCCACGAGGTCGTGGGCGCGCGCCCGCACCTTCTCGGGCTCCACGACGACGACGATCGAGCCCGGCGGCAGCAGCTGCAGCACCGGGACCATGCCGTCGACGAGCAGCGGGGCCAGCGACTCCATGCCCTCCACGTAGATCCCGCCGGCGATCCGCTCGAGCATCGACTCGGCCCCGGGCAGCCTGTCCCGCAACCGTGCTGCGCGCGACATCACCGAGGAGGTGATGAGCACCTCGCGGCACGGCGGGGCGGTGAGGGAGTCGGGGTGGTCCCCCGTGGTGAGGGTCCGCTGGTCGGCCACGGCGAACCAGCGCAGCTCCTCGACCTCGTCGCCGAAGAACTCGATGCGCACGGGGTGGTCGGCCACCGGGGAGAAGACGTCGATGATGCCGCCGCGCACGGCGAACTCCCCGCGGCGGGTCACCATGTCCACCCGGGCGTAGGCGGCCTGGGCGAGCGCGGCCACGGCGTCGTCGAAGTCGAGCTCCTCCCCGCGCACGAATCGCACGGGCGCCATCTCCCCCAGGCCCTCGACCACCGGCTGCAGCACGGAGCGCACCGGGGCGGTGAGCACCCGCAGCGGGCCGCCGGCGTCGGGGTGGGCCAGGCGGCGCAGCACCTCGAGGCGCCGGCCCACGGTGTCCGAGCGCGGGGAGAGCCGCTCGTGCGGCAGCGTCTCCCAGGCCGGGAACTCGGCGATCTCCTGGGCCGGGACGTAGGCGGCGAGCGCGGCGGCGAGGTCCTCGGACTCCCGGCCCGTGGCGGTCACGGCCAGCACCACCGGCGGGGACTGGCCCTCGGCGGGAGCGGGGGCGTCGTCGAGCGCGCGGCGGATCTGCGCCGTGAGCACGGCACGCATCCCGTCCGGGGCGCTGATGACCGTCTCGGGGCTGCGCTCGCCGGGCGGGAGGGCGGCCTGGGTGCGGATGTTCGCGAAGGAGCGCTCCGCCGAGAGGGCGTCGAGCAGTCCGGACAGGGTCATGGGTGCGCGGTCTCCTGGTGCGGGACGGGAGCGGTGGGGCGCGGGCCGTGGTTCCCGGCGGGCGCGGCCCCCAGCTTACTCCCGGGGGCGGACGGGCGCCCGGCCCTACCATGGGAGGACCCGATCGCCCGATCCCAGGAGTTCCCATGGCCGTCACCGCCTCCACCACCGTTCCCGCGTCCGTCGAGCAGGTCGTGGTGACCTTCCGCGACGAGGGGTTCATCCGCCACGTCACCCACCGCGCGGGGGCGACCCTCGAGTCGGTGGACGTCGACGGCGACGTCGAGGCCCGGTTCACCGTGACCACGGTGCGCGCGATGGACGCGGCGAAGCTGCCGGAGATGGCGCGCAAGTTCGTGGGCAGCTCGGTGCGGGTCACCCAGGTGGACCGCTACGCCGACCCGGACGCCGAGGGCGTGCGCGTGGTGTCCACCGAGATCCAGGTCGCGTCCCTGCCCGTCTCGGGCACGGCGACCCAGCGGCTGAGCCCGCAGGGCGAGCACACCGAGGTGCACGTGGAGTGCGTGGTGCAGGCCAACATCCCGTTCGTGGGCAAGCAGATCGCCGCCGCCGCCGAGCCGTTCGTCTCCAAGGCGATCTCCCTGCAGTCGCAGGAGGCGCAGGCCTGGCTGGCCGACCGGGCCTGAGCCCGGTGGACGCGTCCCCCACCGCGGCCAGGCCCCGCTTCGACCCGCCGTGCGGACCGGTCCGCGGGTTTGCCGACGGCGCCGTCCTGCGGGCCACCGGCATCCCGTACGCCCGGGCGGGCCGCTTCGAGGCGCCCGTGCCGGCCCCGGACCACGCCGAGGTCCTCGACGCGACCGCGCCGTCCCCGGCGTGCCCGCAGCAGCCCTCGCCGTTCCTCGACCGGATGCTCGGTCCCGTGCTCGGCGGGCTGCCCACGGACGAGGACTGCCAGCGGCTGTCGGTCACCCTCCCCCGCACGACCCCGCCCGAGCACGGCTTCCCGGTGCTGGTGTGGGTGCACGGCGGCTCCTACGCCGCCGGGGCCGGGGACTCGCCCGGCCTGGACCCGGCCCGGCTGGTGGCCGAGCAGGACGTCGTGGTCGTCGCCGTGACCTACCGGCTCGGGCTCTTCGGGTGTCTGGGCGACGGCGGGGAGCGCCCCGCGAACCTGGCGCTGCTGGACCTGCTCGCCGCGCTGCGCTGGGTGCGGCGCAACATCGCGGCCTTCGGCGGGAATCCGGGCTGCGTCACGGCCTTCGGCCAGTCCGCCGGCGGGGACGCCGTGGCGCACCTGCTGGCCGCCGGCGGGCAGGAGCTCGTGGAACGGGTGATCCTGCAGAGCGCCCCGCTGGGCATCCGCACCGGCCGGGCCCCGATGACCGCGGCGATGAACGCCGCCGCCGGCCGGGTGGACCGGACCTCGGGCACCGAGGAGGTGCTGGCCGAGGAGGCCGGGGTCGTCGCCGCGGCGACCGGGCTCGGGCTGCGCCGGTTCATGCCCTTCGGCACCCAGTACGGCCACTGCCCGCTGCCCGCCGAGGAGGAGGTGACGGCGGCGTGGGACGCCGCGGCCCCCGGCGTCGACGTCCTCATCGGGCACACCACCCACGAGGCCCGGTTCTTCTACCCCGTCCAGCCGCTCGCCGGGCGCGCCGTGCGCGTGCCCGTCCTCGGCCCGCTCCTGGACCGGGCCCTCAATGCCGTGGTCACCCGCAGCGTCTACGCCGCGGCGGGCACCGCGTTCGCCGCCCGGCACGCCCGCGCCGGCGGACGGGCCTGGCGCTACGTGCTCACCTGGGGCCCCGACAACGCGTGGGGCAGCACCCACACGGTGGACCTGCCCCTGCTGCTCGGCGACGAGCGCACCTGGGCCGGGGCCGAGCTGCTGCGCGGCACCGAGTGGTCCCGGGTGGAGGAGGCCGGGCGCGCCCTGCGGGCGGTGTGGGCCGACTTCGCCCGCGGCGACGGCCTGCCCGAGCGGGGCGGGATCCCCGGTGTGCTGCGCTGGCGGCGCGTCCGGCCGCGCCGCACCCGGCGCCGGACACCCGTCCTCCAGCGGTCGCCGCGCCGCCGCTCCGACCTCGGGAGGACCCCGTCCCCGGTGCCGTGACCCCGCTCACGTCCTCCGGAGCACAGGTTCCCCGCGTGGGATGACGCGCGTCACGGGGCCTAGACTGTGCGGGTTCCCCGACGACGGTGCGGGTTCCCGATCCACGACGAAGAGGAGACCACGGTGGCAGCAGCTCCGACCGACGAGACCGAGGAGCACGGGCGCGGCCTGGGCAGCTTCCTGCGCAAGGACCTGGTGGGCGGCGTGCTGCTGCTGACCGCGATGCTCGCGGCGCTGGTGTTCGCCAACTCGCCGTGGGCGGACACCTACTTCGCGCTGCGCGACACCCACATCGGCATCGACTTCCCCGGTCTGGACCACACGGTGGGCGAGTGGGCCTCCGAGGGTCTGCTCGCGATCTTCTTCTTCCTCGTCGGCCTGGAGCTGAAGACCGAGTTCGTCGACGGAGAGCTGCGCAACATCCGCAAGGCCCTGCTGCCCGTGGTCGCCGCGTTCGGCGGGGTGGTCGTCCCCGCCCTGATCTACGTGGCGGTCAACACGATCAATGACGGCGACCCGTCCACCATGACCGGCTGGGCCATCCCCACCGCCACGGACATCGCCTTCGCCGTCTCCGTGCTCGCCGTCGTGGGCTCCGCCCTGCCCGTGGCGATGCGGACCTTCCTGCTCACCCTGGCCGTGGTCGACGACCTCATCGCGATCGTCATCATCGCCTTCGTCTACACCGACGACCTCAAGCTGCTCTACCTCGCCCTCGCCCTGGTCCCGCTGGGGATCTACGCGTTCCTGGCCCAGAAGTTCCCCGAGTTCTTCATGCAGCACCACTGGGCCGCCTGGGTGATCCTCCTGCCGATCGGCGTCATCACCTGGCTGTTCGTCCTCGAGGCCGGCATCCACGCGACCATCGCCGGCGTGCTGCTCGGCTTCGTGGTCCCGGTCAAGAAGGTCACCCCGCGGGTGATCCGCCAGGAGGACCCCCGGCTCGGCCTCGCCCCGGCCCTGGAGCACCGCTTCCGGCCGCTGTCCAACGGCCTGGCGATCCCGGTGTTCGCGTTCTTCGCCGCCGGCGTGGCCGTGGGCGGGCTCGAGGGCGTCACCGAGTCCCTGACCGACCCGGTGGCCATCGGCATCGTGCTGGGCCTGGTCCTCGGCAAGACCATCGGCATCTTCTCGGCGTCCTGGCTGATGGACCGCTTCACCCCGGCCGCCAAGGACGACGACTACTCGTGGTTCGACCTCGGTGCGCTGAGCCTGGTCGCCGGCGTCGGCTTCACGGTCTCCCTGCTCGTGGCCGAGCTGAGCTTCGGCATCGGCAGCCCGCACAACGAGCACGCCAAGGTCGGCATCCTCACCGGCTCGGCGATCGCCGCGGTCATCGGCGGGACACTGCTGTCGGTGCGCAACGCCCACTACAAGAAGCTGCGCGCCCAGGGCGTGGCGGTGGACAAGCTGGACGCCGCGAGCTGACACGGCACGGCACGCGGACGGCCGCCCCGGAGCAGTGCTCCGGGGCGGCCGTCCGGACCCGGGTGGTTCGCGGTGACCGGCCTGCCCGGGGCGTCATCTGACCGGAGCACTTCTCCCTGCCGGCGAGGGTGGCTAGCGTGGACAGTGCCGGGTCGGTCCACGTGGCGATCCGCACTGACGGCCCGGCCGCTCCGAGGAGGGGAAGGACCATGACCACTCCGGCCACCGACCGCACCACCCACCGCTTGCCCGTCCAGAACGCGGCCCTGCTCTACGGGGTCGTGTTCCTGCTCGTAGGCGTCCTGGGCTTCGTCCCCGGCATCACCGCCGGCTACGACTCCCTGCAGTTCGCAGGCCACACCTCCGAGGCGATGCTGCTCGGCGTCTTCCAGGTCTCGATCCTGCACAACCTCGTGCACCTGCTCTACGGCATCGCGGGCCTCGCCCTGGCCCGCTCGGCCGGAGGAGCGCGGGCCTTCCTGCGCTGGGGCGGGGCCGTCTACCTGCTCCTGTGGCTCTACGGGCTGCTGATCGACAAGGAGTCCACGGCGAACTTCGTGCCCGTGAACTCCGCCGACGACTGGCTGCACCTGCTGCTGGGACTGACCATGGTGGCCCTGTCCTTCCTGCGCGGCCGCGACCGGGCCGCCGGCACGACCCGGCTCTGATCACCCCGCCCGCGCGCACGGCACGGGCGTCCTGCGGAGCGGTTCCCCGCCGACGGCGGGGAACCGCTCCGTCCGTTGGCAACACGATGTTCCCGGGTACCGGGGTCCGGAATGCGCACCGTTCCCGTCGCTGCTCGTCGGAGCACGGATGCGGGCGTAGCGTGGTGTTCCCGGTCGAGCCGTGGCCGTGACCTCCTGGCACGCGATGAAGGGTGCTGCGATGAACCACAAGCTGTCCGTGCTCGTCCAGATCGACCTCGACGGAGCCTACGTCCGGCTCGTCGTCACCGGCTGCCTCACCGAGACCAACCAGCACGCGCTGCACGCTCTCGTCGGCCGGGTCCGGACGGAGCTCCCGCCGACGACGGTGACCGTCGACCTCACCGACGCCGTCCACGTGGAGGCGGCGGCCGTGGACCTGCTGCGGTGGGCGATCGCGGACGGGTCCTCCCCGCACGTCAGCCCCGTGCGGATGCGCGTGCCCAACGGCCTCCCGGGCCACCGCCCCGGACCCGCGTGGCCGGGCCACGGCGGGGACCTCGCCGGACGGGCCGCCTGACCCGGCCGAGGCTCGCCCGGCGGTGGCCCGGCACGGTGCGGAGGCCGGGGACACGGACCCGCCGTCCGAGGCCGAGCCACGCACGGACTCAAAGCGGCGGAGCCCCTGAGCCGGGGCGGGGCGCCGGGACCTCCGGCTTACCGTGTCCCCGGTCACTCCTAGACTGGTGGGCATGGACGAGCAGCAACCGTCCCGGACCGCACCGGCTCCGGACGGCGGCGCCGGGCTCCCCGCGGATGCGGCCGTCACCGCACCCACCACTCCCCCTCCGGCCTCCGACGCCGGCCCTCCCGCCCTGGTCGACCCGGGCGCGGTGGACACCTCCGTGCGCACCCCGCAGCAGCGGTTCCGGACCTTCACCGGGATCCTGGTCAACACCGCACTGGCCAACGTCACCACCAGCTACCTGTGGTTCGCCCTGACGTTCTGGGTGTATCTGCAGACCCGCAACGTCATCGCCACGGGGGTGGTCGGCGGGGCCTACATGCTGCTGATCGCGCTCTCGAGCATCAGCTTCGGCACCTTCGTGGACCGCTACCGGAAGCTGTCGGTGATGCGCTTCGCCGCCGGTTTCACCCTGGTCGTGTTCGCCCTGGCCGGAGCCCTGTTCGCCCTCACCCCGGCCGCCTGGATGACCGACCTGACGCAGCCGTGGATCTGGGTCTTCGCCCTGGTCGTGCTGATCGGGGCGGTCGTGGAGAACATGCGCAACATCGCCCTGTCCACCACGGTCACGATCCTCATCGACCCGGACCGCCGGGCCAACGCGAACGGCCTGGTCGGCATGGTGCAGGGGCTGATGTTCATCGTCACCTCGGTGCTCTCCGGCCTGTCGGTGGGACTGCTGGGCATGGGGTGGACGATCGCCGTGGCCGTGGCGCTCACGGCCGTGGCCTTCGCCCACCTGCTCCTCCTGCGCATGCCCGAGGAGGTGCGCGCGGCCGCGACGGACGCCTCCGGCGGCTTCGACCTGCGCGGGTCCTTCGCCGCCGTGCTCGCCGTGTCGGGATTGTTCGCGCTGATCCTGTTCTCCACGTTCAACAACTTCATCGGCGGGGTCTACATGGCCCTGATGGACCCCTACGGCCTCGAGATGTTCCCGGTGGAGATCTGGGGCGGGGTCTTCGCCCTCGGCGCCACCGGGTTCATCGCCGGCGGGGCGCTGATCGGCAAGTTCGGCCTCGGGAGGAACCCGCTGCGCACCATGCTCCTGGCCGTGGTCGTCATGGGCGTGCTCGGTGCGGTGTTCACCGTGCGGGAGTGGGCCTGGCTGTACGTGGCCGGCATCTGGCTCTACCTCGTGCTCGTCCCGTTCGTGGAGGCCGCCGAGCAGACCGTCATCCAGCGGGTCGTCCCGCTCGAGCGGCAGGGCCGGGTCTTCGGCTTCGCGATGGCCTTCGAGTCCGCGGCGGCACCGGTGACCGCGTTCCTCATCGCCCCGGTCGCCGAGGTGTGGATCATCCCCTACGCCCGCTCCGCGGAGGGCTCCGCACAGCTGGCACCGCTGCTGGGCCAGGGCACCTCCCGCGGCATCGCCCTGATCTTCCTCGTCGCCGGCCTCGTCATGGTCGCCGCCGCCCTGCTGGCCTTCCTCACGCCCGTCTACCGCAGGGTCTCCGCCGAGTACGCACGGGCTGCCGCGCAGGACGCGGCCGCGGAGACGAATGCGGAGGAGAGCACGCCGACCGGGCGGGGCGAGCCGGCACCCGATCGGGACGGCGCACGGCGCCCCGAGGACCCCGCGGGCGCAGCAGCTGAGCGGCAGTGGATCGACCGGGAACGGCAGGCGACCACCACGCAGGGACCGGAGCCCGGTCCGAGCGAGTAGGCGCAGGACGAGCGGACGCGGGTCGATCCAGCGCAGGCCGAGCGGGCCCGGAGCGAGAGGCCAGGTCTCACGCAGGACCGGACTCCAGGGCGTTCTCGCCCCGGTCCCGCCGCCCCCGGCCCTGGTCCCGCCGGCTGCCGCCCTCCGGCTCCGACCGCAGCGGACCGCCGGTCCTGCCGCTGTCCGGCTCCCCGGAGGGCCCAGCCGGATGGTCGTCGGCGAACGGCAGGGTCGGGACCTGCAGATCCGCGGCCAGCTCGGCGAGCGCCCGGTCGAGCAGGTCCCGCTGCCGAGCCGGCAGGGCCAGGGAGTAGTGGAGGTACGCCTCGACCTCGAGCAGGTGCACGGTGCCGCCGAGGCGGGCGTAGTGCAGCCACAGGGCCTGGGCACCGAGGCCGGCCGTGCGCAGGCCCCGGTGCAGCCGCCGGGCCTGGTCGGCCCCGAGAGCGTCGTCGTCCATGACGGGGCCTCCCGTCAGACCCGAGGGTCGTCCGAACGGTGCACCACCCGCACCGCGAGGTCGTGCACGGTCGTCCGCTGCTCCCCGGCGGCCCGCACCAGGAGGGCGTGGGCGGCCTCGGGCTCGAGGTCGTGGCGTTCCATGAGCACCCCGATGGCGCGCTGGAGGGCCTGTCGCTCGGCCAGGGTGGCCTGCAGCGCCGCGGTGGTGCGGCGGAGACTCTCCGTGGTGGCTGCGGACCCCAACAGCGCCGCCGCTGCGGTGGCGAGCAGCTGCAGCAGGTGCTCCTCGTGCTCGGTGAAGGCCTGGGGCTCTGCGGCGTAGATCTTCACCGCGCCGATCTCCTTGCCGTGGTGGAGGAGGGGAACGCTGAGCACCGAGCCGACCCCGGCGGCCGCGGCGGCGACCGCCCACTCGGCCCAGCGCAGGTCGGTGGTGGTGTCGGGAACGGACTGGGTGGTCACCGTGTCCCAGGCGGTGAGGCACGGGCCCTCACCGAGCTCGTACTGGAGGGCGTCCAGCTGCTCGACCAACGGGTCGGTGGCCGCGGTGGAGGCCGGCACGCCGTGATCGTCGACCAGGGTGACACCGGCGCCGGTGGCCGTCGGCACGAGGTCTCTGGCCACCTCGGCGAGCTGCCGCACGGCCTCGGTCGCCGCCACGGGCTCCAACAGCAGCCCCTGGAGCCCTGCCACCGTGACGGCCGCTCCGAGGGTGCCGGGATCTTTGTCGTGTGCCACGGCTGCTCGCCTTCCGTGCGGAACGGCACGGCTCCGTGCATCCCGTACTCTGCAGGCAGTCTGACCCCAACCGGTACGGCCTGCCAAAGGACGTCCACCATGTGTCCCCGCAAGGCGTGGGACCGGGGCGGCGCTCATGCCGCTCGGGGGTGCTCCGCGGCCGGTCCGCCGGAGACCGGCTGGACCTGCAGGTCCTGGAGCGCGGCCGGGTCGAGCACGGGCAGCACGTCGGTGGCGAGCACCGCCACCGCCTGCGCGTAGGCGGCCGCGGGTGTCGGTGCAGGAGCCAGCAGCCGCACACCGACCCCGCCGGTCACGGGCACCACGTCGGCCCCCGGGTGCGTGCGCAGGCTCCGGCGCAGCGCGGTGAGGACAGCGGGGTGCGGGCGGGCCTCGGTGCGGATCGATGCGCGGACCTCCCAGGTCGTCATGACGGGGCCCCGGGGCGTCCCGGAGGGTGCGGGGGCGAGGACGCGCCCGCCGCCGCCTGTGCCGCCCGCACGAGGAGTCCGCGCTCTGCCGGCGGCAGGTGCAGGCACCCGTGCAGGTAGGCGTCGATCTCGGTCTCCCCCACGGCGCCGCCGAGCTGGAAGCCGGCCCACCAGAGGCGGTGCACGTCGATGTCGTGCCGGTCACAGTACGTGCGCAGCACCCGGGCGTGCTGTCTCGCGATCTGCATCGTGCTCATCGGTCCCCCACCGTGAACGTCGTCGGGCCCGAATCTCACGCAGCGCAGGCGATCGATGATCCGGTGCGCACGGCACTGCTCGTCCGTCCGCGCGCACCCCCAGGATGGGCCGGGCCCCCGGTGCCCGTCGACGCTCAGGGAACTGACGGTGCGCCGGGAGGACGTGCTCTGCGGCCCCCGGACGACTGGATGACCTCATGTGTCACGGACCGGGCGCTCGCGCCCGAGGTCTGCGGGACCACGATCCGCCGGCTGCGCCCGCCGCGGCGGGCGGGCTCAGAAGTAGAGCGACTCGGCCGGCCCGTGCCCGTAGTGCTCCCGGTAGGTCGCGGCGAAGCGGCCGGGGTGGGCGAAGCCCCAGCGGGCGGCGATGCCGGCGACCGTGCTCGTGGACGGGTCGGCGGAGAGCAGCTCCACGTGGGCGGCCTCGAGGCGCAGCAGCCGGAGGTGGGCCAGGGGCGTGGTGTCGAGCGCCCGGCGGAAGGCGGCCTGCAGCCCGCGCGGGCTCAATCGGGCGGCCGCGGCGATCTCGGCCAGCCCGATCGGCTCGGCGAGGTGCTCCTCCATGTACGCCACGGCCCGGCGCACTGCCGCCGGGACGGCCCGGTGCTCGGTCGCCCCGTGCGGGCGGTCGAGGAACGTGCCGGGGAAGGCGTGCAGCACGGCGGTGGCGAGGTGGCGGAAGAGCTCGGCGCGCACGAGGGGCTGGGCCATCGCCTCGTCGTTGGCCAGTTCGTCCCGCCCGGCCGCCAGGACCGCCCGCGCCAGGTGCTCGCCCATCGCCGGGGAGACCGGGCTCGCGGAGGTGAAGCGCAGCTTGAGCTCGTCGACCCCGAGCAGCCCGGCCGCGTGGCGCTGCACGGCGCCGAGGTCGAGGGTGGTGGTCAGCAGGTCGAGGTCCTCCCACCGCGGGGTGTAGGGCCCCAGCGGCAGCAGCCACGGGCCGGGGCCGGAGACCACCCGGTGGTCCTCGGAGAACGTCAGCCGTCCGCCGAGCACCTGGGCGATGCGCAGCACGCCGTCGCCGTCGGTCACGGCGTCGGCGACGACGCCGGGCAGCCGGAACCGCTCCAGGCTCAGGCCCTCGACGGCGCGCACGCCGAGCAGCAGCTCGAAGGGGTCGTCCTCGATGATCCGCAGCCGGCGCACCGCGTAGATCCGGGCGAGGATCTCGGCGCCGGCCGCGGCGTCGTGCACCTCGTAGCGCCAGCGCCCGTCCCCGGAGGCGCGCAGCTCCTCGCCCGGCGCCGCGATCGCGTCGGCCCCCAGCTCGGCGCCGGCCGGGAGGCTGAAGACGGGGCCGGGCCGGGACGCGCCGGGGCGCGACGGCCTCCTCGGCTGCTCCCGCGCCACCCGTCCTCCTCCCGGGCGGACGACGAACGGCGAAGCCGCGGACTGCGCGATCCTCCGGCGCGCGGCTGGTCCCGGCGCCGGTCATCGCCCGACTGAGAGCATGATGCGTCCAACCGGTCCGACCGGTCGGTCGGCTGTCCGGAAAGCGCACGGTGACGCGTCATCACGCCGTCGCCCCGCGTCATCGACCGGGTACACGGCCCACCCCGAGGTGGGATCGCGGCGGACGGACCGGCGCGCGGCGGCACGAGCGTCGTGCCGGTCCGGCACGACGGGGCGGAACGCGGCACAGCAGGGGGAGCTCGCACCGGCCCCGTCCCGGACGCAGCACCGCCCCAGGACCCGCAGGCCGAGCGGCTTCAGGCCTTCGCGTGGAACTTCTGCTGGGCCTCGAGCAGGCCGTGGTCGATGAGGTGCTCCACGGCGTCGGCGGCGTCGTCGAGCAGGAAGGGCAGCTCCTTGGCCTCGGTCGAGGAGAAGGGCTTGAGCACGTAGGCGGCAGTGTCCATCCGGCCGGGAGGACGGCCGACGCCGACGCGCACCCGGTGGTAGTCCTTGGTGGACAGCGCCTTGGACATGTCGCGCAGCCCGTTGTGCCCGCCCTCGCCCCCGCCGAGCTTGAGCTTGACGGCGGCGAAGGGAATGTCGATCTCGTCGTGGACGGCGACGACGCGCGCCGGGTCGATGTCGTAGAACTTCGCCAGCCCGGCCACGGGCCCGCCGGAGGTGTTCATGTAGGTCAGCGGCTTGGCGAGCACCAGGCGGGGGCCGCCGGGGCGCAACCGGGTCTCGAGGACCTGGGCGCGGGCCTTGTGGGTCTTGAAGCGGCCGCCGGTGCGGGCGGCGAGCTCGTCGAGGACCATCTGCCCGACGTTGTGCCGGGTGCGGGCGTACTCGGGGCCGGGGTTGCCCAGCCCCACGACCAGCCATGCGTCGGACATCGATGCCTCCTCGGGCACGGGACGCGCGCGGAGCGCGGAAGGGAAACGGGACGACAGAGCACGGAGCGCGGGACGGCCGGGGCCGCCCCGCGCTCCGCGGATCACACTAGTGCGAGGGAGAGGCTCAGGCCTCGTTCTCCGCGACGACGTCGCCCTGCGGGGCGGCGGCGCCGGCCTCGGCGGACTCCTCGCCCTCCTCGGGCAGCTCGGCGGCCTGCGGCTCGGAGACGTTGACCACGAGCAGCTCGGCGTCGGAGACCATGGTCACGCCCTCGGGCAGGCGGACGTCGGCGGCGTAGACGTGGTCGCCGGCGGCGTGGCCGTCCAGGTTGATGGTGAGGGACTCGGGCATGTTCAGCGCCTCGGCCTCGACGGTGAGGGTGTTCTCCTCGACGTTGTGCACGGCGCCCGGGGCGACCTCGCCGATGACGTGGACGGGGATCTCGGCCTCGACCTTCTCGCCGCGGCGCACGGCGAGCAGGTCGACGTGGAGGATCTCCGGGCGGGTGGCGTGGCGCTGGATGTCCTTGACCATCACGAGCTCCTTGCCGCCGTCGAGCTGCAGCTCGAGCACGGCGTTGCGGTTGCGGACCGCGAGCATGGTGATGTGGCCGGGGATGATCACGTGCTTGGGCTCGGCGCCGTGGCCGTAGACGACCGCGGGGATCTGGTCGTTGGCGCGGATGCGGCGGGCGTAGCCCTTGCCGAAGTCGGTGCGGGTCTCGGCGGGGATCTTGATGGTCTCGACCATGGGAACTCCTCGGTGCGGGTCTGGACGGGAACTGCCGGGAGCAGCTCACTCGGATCGGCCGGGCGAGGACACCGGCCGCAGACCCTCCCCGGACGGCGGAAGCCGTGCCGTGCACGAACGGATGCGTGCCGCGCTCCCGGGGTCGGGATCCTCGAACCAGCCTCGTCGATCACGGGACCACAGGGGTCCCCTCGCCTTGGCAACCGCACCAGAGTAGCACGGGCCCGCCCCGGGAGCGCGGGGAAACCAGGGGCGCTCAGCCCCGCGCGCGCTCCCCGGCCACGGCCTTGCGCGCGAGGTGGCCGGCGAGCAGCCAGGGCTCGACGACGTAGCGGTGGCCCAGCCGGCGCGGCTGGGTGAGCAGCCGGTAGGCCCACTCCAGGCCCAGCGGACCGAGCCAGCGGGGCGGGGGCTTCTGGATCCCGGCGTACTCGTCGATCCCGCCGCCCACGGCCGCGTAGATCGCCGTGGGCAGCTCGGCCCAGCGGCGGCTGAGCATCTCCTCCTGCAGCGGCATGCCCAGGCCCACGATGACGAAGTCGGGAGCGAACTCCTGCAGCTCGGCCACGACGCGCTCCTCGAGCCCCGGGTTCCACCCCTCCCCCGCCCAGCCGCGGACCTCCCGGTCCGGGGCCTGGGCCTGGAGCAGTCCGACCGTGCGGGCGTTGCCCTCCGGGGTGGCGCCGACGACGGCGACGCGCCGCACCGGCGTCTCGCTCATCAGGCCGGGCAGCCAGTCCAGCGTGCCGAGGCGGTGGCGCTTGGCGGACAGGTCGCGCCCGGAGCGCCACTTCGCGAGCTTCAGGACCGGGAAGCCGTCGGTGAGCACCACCTCGGCCTGCTCGTAGAAGGCGCGGAAGACCGGGTTGACCTCCCACGTGTAGAGACTGTGCAGGTTGTGGGCGAGGATCGCGGCCTTGCGCCGCTGCCCCCACGTGGCGTCGATCCAGCGCAGCAGCTCGCCGGCGTCCATCGGCGTGACGCGCACCCCGCTGACCGGGATCTCGATCTCGCCGGTGCGGCTGAGCTGCCTCTGGTGCTTGAGCATGTGGTTCCCCCCAGAACGGACGGCGGCGGCTGCCGCCTGCAACGGGCCGGCCGGTGTCCCCCGGCCGGCGGCGGGATCCCCCCGGATCCCGCGTGTGCACGCCGGTGCGCGGCCGCAGCCCGTGCGCCGCGCTCGATGCGTGCGCATTCACGCTAGCAATCAGGACTCCATGAAAATGCCCCCACATCGGGGATCCGATGTCCCCTGTTCTGCTCCTGTTTGCATGAATGTGCGTCAGTAAAGTCGTAGTCCACGGGGGAGCCGGAACCACGCCGGGGGGCGTCAGGGAGTGTTCCGGTTCCCCCGTCCAGCACTTCGGGGGGAGTGTCCATCATGCTGAAGAAGAACCTGTCCGTGCGCCCGGCCGCCTGGCGGGAGCGCTACATCGCGGCGATGCGCCGCGCCGACGCGCTCGCCGTGGCCGGCGCGCTCGCGCTCACCCAGCTCGTGCGCTTCGGCTCGAGATCGGACCGCCTCGAGGTCGGGCCCGTCCCGGTCCCGTACTGGGCCGTCGGCATCGCCCTGGCGGCCGCGTGGTGGGCGTTCCTCGAGCTGCGCGGGGCCCGCGACGTCCGGCTGATCGGCTACGGCACCGAGGAGTACCGCCAGGTGGTCTCGACCACCCTCGTGCTCTTCGGCGGGCTCGCCATCGCCTCCTACGCCCTGGGCATCCCCATGGCCCGCGGCTACATCGTCGCCGCCCTGCCCACCGGCCTGGTGCTGCTGCTGGCCGGGCGCAGCCTCGTGCGCCACCGCCTGATCCGGGCCCGCCGCGCCGGCACCGCCATGACCCGCACCCTCGTGGTGGGCCGGGTCCCCGGGGTGGTCGAGATGGTGCGCTCGCTCCAGGAGCACCCGGAGTCGGGCTTCGCGCCGGTGGCGGTCTACGCCCCGTCGTCGTCGTTCGTCCTCCCCGCCTCCCTGGCGGGCGTGGACGTCCCGCCCAACCTCCTGCCGGCCGGGGGCCGGCCGGGCGTGGAGGACATCGTCGCCGCGTGCCGGGAGCACCGGATCGAGACCCTCGTGCTGGCCGCCTCCGCCCCGCTGTCCTCGGAGGAGGTGCGCCACCTCTCCTGGTACCTCGCCGACGAGCACGTGCGCCTGGTCCTGGACACCGGGCTCACCGACGTCGCTGGCCCGCGCATCCACACCCAGCACCTGGCCGGGCTGCCCCTGATCCACGTCTCCACCCCGCGGCTCTCGCGCTCGCGGCTGCTGCTCAAGCGGGCGGTCGACGTCGCCGGCGCGGCCACCGCCCTGCTCCTGCTCGCCCCCGTCATGGCGGTGCTGGCGCTGATCGTGAAGCGCCACGACGGCGGGCCCGTGCTCTTCGCCCAGGAGCGCACCGGCCTCGACGGGCGAGCCTTCCGAATGCTGAAGTTCCGCTCCATGTACCCCGACGCCGAGGAGCGCAAGGCCGCCCTCATGGCGCGCAACGACGCCAAGGGCGGGGTGCTGTTCTTCATGGCGGACGACCCCCGCGTCACCGGCCCCGGGAAGTGGATGCGCAAGTACTCCCTGGACGAGCTGCCCCAGTTCCTCAACGTCCTGAAGGGCGAGATGTCCCTGGTGGGCCCGCGCCCGCCCCTGCCGAGCGAGGTCGCCCAGTACGAGGCCCACGTCCACCGCCGGCTGCGCGTGAAGCCGGGGATCACCGGGCTGTGGCAGGTCTCCGGGCGCGACGACCTCGACTGGGACCAGGCCGTGCGCCTGGACCTCTACTACGTGGAGAACTGGTCCCCGGTCCAGGACCTGGTCATCCTCGCCCGCACCGTGCGCGCCGTCGTCGCCAAGGAGGGCGCCCACTAGGGGCCCGTCCCCCAGCCGGGGGACGAATTCTGGACATTCGTCCACCGCGCGCCGGGCCCCTCCCCGGTGCGCGGACCGGCAGGATGACGTGCGACGACGCCGTTGCGCGGGAAGCCGGGCCCACCGCTTCCCGAATGTGAACAATCGGTGACACAGAAGAACTTTCATCTATTTGCGCCCCTAAACTGACTGCAGACGTGTTGCCGCACGAACCCCCCACCGTCTCCTCCCCCGGGAGACAGGCAACCCCCTGGGCGGGCTCGTGCCTGTTCGGGGAGGGAACCGACCGATGCTCAAGGTGCAGGAGAACGCCACCGCCGCGTACCTACCAGGTACAGCCCGGCCCGCGGACTCGACCGGGTCCACGCGCGCCGAGGCACCGGGCACCTCCCCCACGACCACCGGCTGGCGGAGGCGCTACGTCACCGGGATGCGGGCGGTCGACGCCCTCGCCGTCGCCCTCGCCCTGATGGGCACCCACCTCATCCGCTTCCAGCTCGAGAACGCCGGCCTGGACCTCGGGCCGCTGTCCGTGCCGTACTGGATCGTCGGCACTGCCCTGGCCCTGGTGTGGTGGGGCTTCCTCGAGCTGCGCGGGGCCCGGGACGTCCGGCTGATCGGCTACGGCCTCGAGGAGACCCGCCAGGTCGTCTCCGCGACGCTCGTGCTCTTCGGCGCCCTGGCCATCGTGTCCTTCGCCTTCGCCATCCCGACGGCGCGCAGCTACGTGCTCATCGCCCTCCCCCTGGGCCTGGGCCTGCTCATCGGCGGGCGGTTCGTGCTGCGCGACGCCCTGGCCAAGGAGCGCGCGATCGGGGAGTCGCTCTCCCGCACGCTGCTCGTCGGCCGCCTGGCCGGGGTGACCGAGCTGCACCAGTCCCTGCGCCGCCACCCCATGGCCGGCTTCGACACCGCCGCCGTCTACGCCCCCACGACCAAGCGGCAGCTCCCGCCCGAGCTGCGCCGCGTCGAGCTGCCCCCCAACGCCCTGCCCGCCGGCGAATCCCCGTCCGTGGACGGCATCGTGGCGACCTGCCGCCGCCACGGCATCGAGACGGTGATCGTCTCCCAGAACGTGCCGCTGTCCACCAAGGAGATCCGCCACCTGTCCTGGCAGCTGGCCGACGCCCGCATCCGCCTGGTCATGGAGACCGGCCTGACGGACATCGCCGGCCCCCGCATCCACATGCAGCAGGTCGCCGGTCTGCCCCTGATCCACGTGGCCACCCCGAAGCTCAGCCGCGGCCGGGCACTGACCAAGCGGGCGATGGACATCCTCCTCTCCTCGGTGGCCCTGCTGGTCCTCTCCCCCGTGCTGCTGGCGCTGGCAGGCATCGTGAGGGCCCACGACAAGGGCCCTGCCCTCTTCGCCCAGGAGCGCGTGGGCCAGGACGGGCGCCGGTTCAGGATGCTGAAGTTCCGTTCCATGCGCACGGACGCCGAGCAGGTCCTCAAGGAGCTCAGGGAGCGCAACGAGGGCGCCGGCCTGCTGTTCAAGATGAAGGACGACCCCCGTGTCACCGGCCCCGGAAAATGGATGCGCCGATACTCCCTCGACGAGCTGCCCCAGTTCCTCAACGTCCTCAAGGGCGACATGTCCCTGGTCGGCCCCCGCCCGCCCCTCCCCCAGGAGGTCGAGCAGTACGAGGACTACGTCCACCGCCGCATGCGCGTGAAGCCGGGCATCACCGGCCTCTGGCAGGTCTCGGGCCGCAGCAACCTGGACTGGGAGCAGTCGGTCCGTCTGGACCTCTACTACGTGGAGAACTGGTCGCCCATCGAAGACATGTTGATTCTCGGACGCACGGTGAAGGCCGTGATAGCAAAAGAGGGCGCGTACTGAAACTGCACAACGTGCGCACTCCCTGACCAGGAACATGCCGCGCTCGCAGGAGACCATGCACTCCACATTTATGCCAACATAGACCGCTCAGAAGTCTCGCAAGTTCGCACATGCCAAAACCGCGCACACACGTGATGCGCCTAAAGGAAGAATCAATGATCGACAACGTATTCGTCCTGTCGACGGCCGATTTCAACGCCGACGTGTGGACGAACAAGCAGCATCTTGCAAGTCGCTTGGCGGATCATGTGGACGTGACGTACATCGAATCCTTGGGGCTTCGACGTCCAGTCATTTCAAAAGCTGATCTTGCACGTATCGCTACCCGCGCCACCAGGTATGCCGCTCCGGCGACCCTCGAACGCTCGACATCGAGGCTTCGGATCATCAAACCCCACGTACTGCCTCTACACGGCCTCGCTGCAGCCAGAGCTATCAACGGCAGGCTTTTTAACACTCAAGTACATAAACTTGTCGCGCAGTCGAAAGGGACTACACTCCTCTGGTCGTTCTCTCCCGTAACTTATGGGATCGAAAAGCACTTTGATAAGACCGTTTATCATTCGGTCGACTTACTGCACACCCTCCCCAATCTGCCAGCTCAGTTTCTCTTGGAGAGCGAGCGAAATCTCGTCAAACACGCAGACGAAGTAATTGCTTCGAGCACAGGGGTTAAGGACCACCTGTCTGCCATGACAAACAAATCCATACGTCTGTGGCAAAACGTAGCGGACACGCGGCTCTATGCCAATGCGAACGGCAACCAACGACGCTCTCGAGCGATATTTGCTGGTAATCTGACGCCCGGAAAAGTCGACTTCAAGCTGCTCTTCGACATCGCACGCTCTGGCATGGAGCTCCTCCTGGCCGGACCACACGCGATCGATGGCACGAACACCTCGAGAGACCTTACCGACCTCCTGCAGTACCCCAACGTTAGGTATCTCGGGAACTTGCGCCCCCCCGAACTCGCATCAGCTCTCAATGCATGCACTGTGGGACTGATCCCCTACCACGTCAATGAATATACAACAGGCGTTTTCCCAATGAAGGTCTACGAGTACTTGGCCTCGGGCCTGTCCGTTGTAAGCACTCCACTCCCCAGCCTCGTTCACGTCGCCGACCAGGACATACACGTCGCATCTGGATCGCAGTTTGCCGAAACGACGACGCGAGTCGCAGACGTTGACAAAGAAACCATAGTCGAAAGGCGGCGCCGCGCAGCAAAGCACTCGTGGGAATCAAGAACCGCACAGGCTTTAGACCTACTGACACGGGAGAAATAGTTTGCGAGAAGAGTGGCACATTGTTCCGGAATCGGACGAGCTATCGAGACGCAATGGCTCCGCGATCCTAACCGTGGCCAAGAGTCTGCAAATGGCAGCGCATCGACGCGGAAACGAAGCGTGGATCGTCGGCGTAAAGAACAGCAGAAACGATCTGCCGCACGTCCGCGAACTCTTGATACCCGCGTCACCTCATTCCCGGCATCGCGCTGCACGCCTTATCGACTCAGCGGCCAAGTATGCAATCGGCAGAGCGCTGACTGGTGCTCACGTTTCACGGGAACGGGAAAGTCCCACACATATTTTTTGCCATAATCAACCCTGGATGCTCCGAAGTATTCGCCGCTCTTACCCAGACGCCCGTTTATACTTATACGTGCACAACAGAATACTTCAAGGGATTCCATCCGCAACGATTAGGAACGTTGTAAATCATTGTGATCGCGTCATTTGTGTCAGCGAATTCATCAGGCAGGATTTAGCAACCCGGGGCAAGATGACGCCCGCTATGACGAAGCACAAAACGAGGGCAGTCCTCCACGGCGTTAACGCTCAGCTTTTTGAGCCTGCGAAGGACGAGCAACCCGAAAAAGGGTTCGACGTAAGTTACGCAGGGCGCCTGATTCCCGAAAAAGGTGTACATATCTTACTCGCTGCCCTTAAACAGGTCGCCGAGGAGCGCCACGTATCCGCACGAATTATTGGCGGTCGAACTTTTATGCCCGCAACCTTGTCCTCTTACGAAGAGAGTCTGAGGTTCGACTTCACTCACCCCAATTTAAACGTTGAGTTCATGGGACCCGTGCCTCCCGACAGAATCCCACGGGCATTGAACAATGCCGCTCTACACGTCGTACCCTCCGTATGGGAAGAGCCTTGCGGTCTGTCCGTGATCGAGGGCTTCGCCAGCCAGGCGTGCGTCGTGGCAACCAAAGTGGGGGGCATCCCCGAACTCGCCGAAAATACACGGCTCCGTCTTGTGGCCCCAAATAACCCGGCAGAATTGGCAACTGCGATTATCGACTATCTGAAAAATCCCCGCGCGGCGCGTATGGACTCGATGATGCAACGCGACTGGACGAGAGGTCGTTCCTGGGAACACGTTTATAGCGATTTGCTGAACGTAGATGCGTAGGGCGGCTGGAGCTGCGGAGCTCAAGAAACTCTTCAGGGGGACCCTAGCTTATGCAATGCTCCCCCTCGTAGGGCTCATCACGGGGCCGCTCCTGGCTAGAGCCTTAGGCCCAGAGGGACGAGGTGAACTCGCCTCGGTCTTGCAGCCATTGACGGTAATAGACGCCATCCTGCTCGCGGGTGTGCCGACCGCAGTCACATTCTTCGTTGGTCGCGGCCAGGGATTTTCAGCAATTCGGAAATACGTTGGCACCGTAGTCATTCTGACTGTGGGCGTGACCGCCATCATTATGTTCCTCTATTCCTCTCGTATTTCCGACATCACGGGCATGAGCAGAGGGTTCATTTTTCTCATATGGTGCACAAGTTTCCTAGGATTATTAATTGCACTTCAGAGGTCAGTGCTACAAGGTTGGGGCGCTCTCGGTCGGCTGGACACTGAACGAGCACTTTTTGCAGTACTCCGCTTGTTTTCGATTTCTTTCCTTGTGTTTATTGGCATCACCCAAGTTGAACCATATGTAATTGGCTATCTTTTGCCCGGCTTGATTGCAGCACTAGTTCTTTTTCCCAAGCTGAATAGCCTACGCGGCTCCGTCCAGAGGTCCATGCCAAAGGCACGGCCAATTGAGGCCAAGGCATTCTATGTTTACGTCCTCTTTGCGGGATCGGGTCAAATTGCCAACGTGCTCAATAGCAGACTCGATCAAGCCGCGCTGCCATTGTTCCTGGACGCTAGAGATCTGGGCATGTATGCCGTTGCTGTGACCGTGGCCGAAATCCCCTTGATACTCTCGACGGTCACGTCTAGGAATTTGCTTTCTGAGACCAGCAAAGGATCACCTCGCAGGGTTGTTCTCAACACAGCAGTGCTCGGCAACGGACTCGTCGGTCTTTCGGCTGCGATACTCTGGGTTGCGGCGCCATTTGTAACTACGATTCTGTTTGGGGATGAATTTGCGCCGGCCAGCAATCTCATAAGAATTCTCGTAATAGGCACGCTTTTCTCCTCACTGACAGCCTCCGTTGGCTCTGTCTTTGCGGGGACTGGGCGTGCCGCAAGGAGTGCTATCGCACCTGTATGTGGAACTGCCATTGTTGCGACGGGCCTCATTGCATTATCCGACAATCTCACGGCGCATAGTGCAGCGTTGCTCGTGGTTACGGCACGGATCTTATGTACCATCATCGCCGCGTCCACACTGTTTTTATCGTCAAGAATCTTAACCCGAAGGTGAACATGCGACACATTGCATTGGCTCACGATTATTTCGTGCAGATGGGAGGAGCGGAAAGAGTCGCGGCAGCATGGGCTAGCCACTTCGGCTCGAGCACTATATCCACCCTCGCCTATGACCAGCGCAACACGTTCTCGACCATTGATCCGTCTAAAGTCAAAGCAAAGTTATATGGAGCGTTTTGGTCAAAGCATTTACATAAATTTCTGCCCACGCTACCTCTCCTTGCTCGAAGCGTTGTCGTAGATAATGCAGACGTAGCACTTGTTTCGACTAGTGGCTGGGCTCATCAGTTCCGTTACAATACTCCCACCGTGGCCTACGTTCATTCGCCGGCACGGTGGCTTTATGCAGCGGAAGACTACAAGATGGGGCTGTCCAGCGTGCCCAGGGCAGGTTTATACCTTACTAGTAACTATCTTAAGCAGAAGGATGCTCCTGCCATGGGTCGAATGGATCGTCTCATCAGCAATTCGGTAGTGACACAGGAACGCATTTGGAGTGCCTACGGCGTAGACAGCGAGGTTGTATCTCCGCCAGTCTCACCGATAGCGGCCCAAGCCACGGCACCTGCAAGGCCGCTCCCGGATCAGTTTTTGCTCATCGTGGCGAGGAATAGGGGATATAAGCGGATTCGCGAGGCGGCCGAGATCGCTCGGAAGGCTGGCCGTGCTCTCGTAGTCATTGGCGGAGGAACAGAGGAACTGGACACCCCCGAAGAGGCGGTAATCGGCCTAGGCCGAGTCTCCGACGGAGAGCTCAAATGGTTGTACCAGCACGCCGACGTCCTTCTGGCGACGGGTCGAGAGGATTTTGGTCTGACCGTACTGGAGGCCAACCTCGAAGGCACTCCCGTCGTCGGCATACCGAGTGGCGGTTACCTGGAGACCATTAAGCCCGGAGTCAACGGGCAGTTAACATCGAGTCAAGATTTGGACTCCTTCGGACCGGCTATTTTCGATGCGCTTAAGGTGCCGGCAAACTCTTGCCGACAATGGGCAACGAAATTCTCCCTCGAAAACCATCTTACCAAGCTTGAGGAGGTGATGGACGATGTTGCCAGTTAGACGAATTCTTCTCGTCAGTCGTTCCACATCTGACCATGCTGGGGCAGGTGGCATGGAGGCTGTTTTACAGGATTTAGCACTCAATTTGGCAAGTGCGCGTAAGTACGAACTTGCACTATTAACGACGCCCGGTTTCGATCAATCGCGCATGCGTGAATATTTCAGTCATACTTGGCAAGTTCGCGGGGCTCGGCCAGGCAAATACTCCATACGATGGTGGATGGGCGCTCCTAACGCGAAAAGCGAGTGGGCAGCGTGGGCACCTGACGTAATACTTAGTATTAGCAGTGCAGCTGGGTCGTTCCGATTACATCGTTTTTGGAATCACTCTCCCATTATTGCCCAATGCCATGGCACGGCTTGGCATGAAGTCAAATCCTCATTGGCCTCCCTCTCGCCTAAGGAAGCGGTGAAAATTCCCATCAACGTGACACGAATTGCGAGGGAAAGATTCGCTTACGGCAGATTCGATCACACCATTGCCATTAGCGACGGCGTGCGAGAGCAGTTGTCACGCGCCCCTTTAAGTGTTCCTCCTTCTAAGTTATCAATAATTCCAAATTATGTTGATACTAACAAATGGTCTTTTGATCGAAATGCTCGCGACCAGGTACGCGAAATACTTAATCTATCCCCTTCATGCAAAATCGCGCTTTTTGCTGGACGTTTACACCGACAAAAGGGCATCGATCTTGCCATTCAAGCGATGTCGACTTTACCTATAAGTCAGTGGCATTTTATAATATGCGGTACTGGCCCTCAAGCTAATGAGTTGAAACGCATGGCCAGCGACTACGGTTTAACCGACCGAGTTCATTTTGTTGGTCAGATCAATCGTGAGAATTTGCCGCGCTATTATTCCGCAGCTGATTTGCTGGTTTTTCCGACCCGACGTAGGGAAGGGTTGCCCATGAACATATTAGAAGCCCTTGCCTCGGGCCTGCCGGTCCTGACCTGCAAAAATGCCAATTTGCCGCCAGATTTAGCAGATAAGGTAGTTTATGCTCAGCCAACCTCCGCTAGCGTTGCTGGGGCTTGGTTGTCCATACCACCACTGCCGGGCCGAAGCAGTCAGCTTCCGGATCGGTACTCGCTGACCGCTGCACTCGGGGAATATGAGGAATTATTAGATCAAATATCCCGCTAGCCCACCTCGAGCAATATGTGCTCGAAATTAAGTCCTAATGGTCAGAGATTTTCCCAATAGGGCTTATGGCGGTCGCGTGCTAAATATCCCTGCAAAAATATTTTGCCTAGTGCGCCACGCCTGTTCGATTGTATATATACGATGTATCCACCAAAAGTATTTGCATCCGAAGGCGTAAACATCATTTTTTGTAGGTCAGGAGCCATACCTGTTTTGAGTACTTTTTCGATGCAAAACAATTTAAAGTCGTCAGTTCAGACAACTGTGCTATTTGCGCTAGTCATTGTCCTCAGCCTGTTTTCTTCTATTGACAATTATATTGGAGCGGGCATTTCCGTGATTTTACTAGCCACATTATATATTGGCGTCACCTTATACAAAATATCTGAACTGAATCCGCGCGCAGGGCTTGTTGAAATAGCAGATCTAATTTTGTGTTTTTTACTGGTTACTATGTCGCTAGTGCTTTTGGCGGCGATTGCGGATATACATAATACTAAATTGATGCGGCTCAGGTACACTGGTTATCTCGGTATTGATGAGTATGCAGGCGCCTACAGTTTATGGTGTATATCAATTATCTTTGCGCTTTTGGCTACTAGACTTACTTTTCCGTTTCGTCATCCACCCAGATTTCTAGAGTCGCATCATAATGCCAGGTCGATTTCTACATGGAGCGCCTCCTCAGCTGTCATACTGGCAATAATGGGGTTTGTCGGCGTAAGTACAATCTCATTTTCAGAACAACAGGAAACGTTTCTCACTCGTGGTCAGGGCTCGGGCAATGGTCTGCAAGCGCTTTTTTATTGGGCCAGCGCAGTTTACGTCGCATATGTTGTGACTGCATGGAAAAGGGAGGCAGGACGCTTTTTCCCAGCGCTAGCAGCGGTCTATACTGCTTTGTTATTCTTGTCAGCCAATCGAAGCCCGATCGCGTTGATTCTTATTGCGATTCTTATACGAATAGTCGCGGATAAGCGTTACGGTATTCTGAAATCCGGAGCGCTATTGGCACCTCTTATATTCTTGGTCTTTTCTTACCAATCAACGTGGCGTGGCTTGCTCGCCCGCGGTGCGCCAGCCGCTCCCACTGATGTGCTCCTGGCCGTTACTCGGGATCCACTCAATGCCATACAAAGAGTTGGATTCGATAGCATTGACGGCATGGTCCTTGCGCAGTCACTGTTAGATAAAGGTTTTTCCCCTCAGTATTTCGACCCGCTCTTATCTGTTCTCAACTTTGTACCGCGCCAGATCTGGGAGAATAAACCCGTACTTCTCGGATCCACAATAGGCCAAGACTTCTTGGGTTTGACCGCTGGTGGAATTTTTGTATCGGGACCTGGCTACTTTTCACTGGTTTCTGGATCAGTCTTGGGTGGTATTGTGTTGTTTGTTTTCGCCATGTTTATCGCCAAGTTATTAATATCTTACTTTGCTTTCGATGCAATTCTGTGCTGCTCAGTGCTCTATTTTGTCGCTCGTTTTCCGTTAGCTGGTGATGCTTTCGACATTTTCCTATCTATTCAAATATATGTAATTTACCTTGTAGCGAAAGCGCCGAGCACTTATTTGCGCGCGTCGCGTCCTAGTTATTTGCATGATTTGAAGCACTGAATAGGTCGATTGGTGTTCGGCATAAGTGGAGTGGCGCCCATCGTCCGAAATTCTTCAGATTTAGGAAATCCAGTGATGGAGTTCCTGATGGGGTAAGTGATCAAATACCTTCCGGAATTCCACGATCATGGTGGCGCGCTGGTATTGCATGTGCAACCGTGGGGTGCGCGACGTCGCCCGGGAACTGGGCATTAACCGGCCCTTCACATTGGAGTGTGGGTAGGGGCTTGTCGCCAGGGCCGGTGTCCGCCGGCGGCGAGGAGGGCGCGTAAGCGGTAGTTGTCGAAGTTACGGAAGCCGCGGGCGACTCGGCGCATCGTCTCGATCACGCCATTGATCGCCTCCGTGGGTCCGTTCGAGGCACCGTTCGTGTCGAAGTAGGCCAGGATCGCGGCCCTCCAGCGGCGCAGTGTGCGGCCGAGGCGGGCGATCTCCGGGATGGGGCAGGACGGGAAGGCATCCAGGATCTCGGCGACCAGCCGGCGTCCCTGCTCGGGGCGGGCGTGGTAGACGGCGCGGAGCTTCTGGTAGCAGTGCCAGGCGATGGTGACCTCGTGGTGCGGGTCCCCGGCCTCGAGCTTCGCGTTGAGCCGGCAGATCTGCCGCTCGGTGAGGTGCTCCACCCCGATCTGCAGGGTGCGGCGGATCCCGTACAACGGGTCTCCGGCCCGCCCGCGGTGGCCGAGGGCGTCCTGCTGCACGCGGCGGCGGACCTCGTCGACGACCTGGCCACCGAGCAAGACCGGCGTGGAAGGCGTCGAGCACCGTGATGGCCTCCGGGAGCTCGTCGCGGATCGCGTTGGCGTAGCCGTGGAACGGGTCCAGGGTCGCGGTGCGGATCCCGCTCGTGAACCCCGGCCCCTGCGCGGTGAGCCAGTCGCCGTAGGCGGCCCCGGTGCGGCCCTTGACCAGGTCCAGCAGCCTGGCTCGGGGCCGTCCGTCCTCACCGCGGGAGTGGTCCACGATCCCGGTGACCAGCCCGGTGCCGGGCGGGCCCACGTGGCGCCAGACGTGCTCGTCCACGCCCAAGGCGTTGACCCCGGCCAGCCGGTCCTCTGCGGCCAACTGGTCCTCGATGGCCGGGGCGACGGCGTCCCAGACGGTGTTCCAGGCGACCCCGAGCATCTCCGCCAGGGCCGAGACCGCGATGTCGTGGGAGCGCAGCTGGGCCACGGCCCAGGCGATCGCGCGGGTGGTGAGCTTGCCCCGCGGCGCGGCCAGCTCGTGGACCTCGCTGAACGTCGTGAGCCCGCAGGCGTCCTCGAGGCAGCGGTAGATCCGCTTGCGCCAGCGAACCCGCACCGGCACCCCAGCGCAGGGCAGGTCGTGGAGCAGGACCTGCCGCCGGCCGTGCCCGGTGGCGAGCACCGCGCAGGAGGGGCAGCCCACCAGCGTCGCCACGGTCTCCACCACCAGAGTGAACGAGCGCGGACCACGCTCGACGGCCAGGACGTGGACGTCGGACAGGTCGAAGAGCGCGCACGCGGGCGCGCAGATAGCATGAGACACGTCGAGGCCTTCATGGATCAGGTTGCTTGGTCGCTACCCATCCTGGAGGCCTCGACCTCTACCCAGCCCTCACAACACACCCCTCGAGAAGCCCGCGCGCCCCGGCTGCCCATGCTCATCTGTGAAGGGCCCTTTTACTACCCACGGCATCACCCGGCTGCACCGTGTGGTCACCGACAACGGCGCCAACTATAAGGCCCGCGACTTTACCCGCCCCGTGGAGGCCATCGCTGGCCGGCACCAGCACATCCGTCCCTACACGCCCTGGCACAACGGGAAGGTCGAACGGTACAACCGGATGCTGGCCCGTGAGGTGCTCTATGCCCGGCTCTACGCCAGCGAGCAGGCCCGCCGGGAAATCACCGGCATCTGGGTGTACCACTTCGACTACCACCGGCCCCACTTTGCCTGCGGCGATCAGGCCCGGCCTCACGCACCCCGGCCCAAGATAATAACGTCATGCCCTCTTACAACTAACACCCAGCCGCCACCCTACCAGTATTACATGAGAGAAGGTGGATGCATCTCCCATACTTTTACACCATTTGCGGATGGCAATCCCTCAACTGACTGCTAGCGATTTATCGGAAAAGCATGAACGAAATTTACGTTTGGCCATTACAATAAGTAATAAATGGATTCTTAGGATAGAAAGCTATTTAAGGCAGAGGCGAGAGCTGCGGCCGCGTCTTTTCCGCCTACTTCGAATACAACATCGGCCTGCTCAGAGAGGCCTCCGACATTGGATGCAATAACGGGCGTACCGAGCTGTGTCGCCAACGCAAGAACTCCACTCTGACTGGCCACTTCATAAGGACAAACGACGACAGTGCTCACCATTATAAGTGCTTGAAAGTCGACAGAATCTAAGTAGGAATCGATTACTATGCGCTCGTGATGACTAGCAAGTGCAAAATTCCGTATAGACTGCACTGCCCCTTTATCTTGGCCAGCAAAAACTAAAGTTAAAGGATTCGAGATAGAACTGGCGGCTTCCAGGAGAAGTTCGGGATTCTTATCCTCTCTTAGTTGACCTATGAATGCGACTACGGGCCTGCCTGAAGCGCCGACGCGCTCCTTCCATTCCTCAATAGTGGCTGGATCAACTTTTAGGAGATACTGCCAAAGGCGACGCCGCTCCAATATGCGCACATTGTCGAACTTATTTATTTCTGCATCGACGAACACAACGACCCTAGAGGCAAGGCGCAATGCCCATCTCATTAACTCAATTTCCATTTTGCTATTATTCCGCGAAAAACTATTATGCGGGACAAAAGTTGTCTTGTGCCCACCTAATTTTGGAATAATCACAAAAATAGTATAAATACCCTTTCCGAAAAGTCCCTGCACCTCCCACTCCCCCGGACGTCGCAACATGGACACAAATAGATGAGGCAGCATGAATGCCAGCACCCAGAAAAGGGACGCTACCGCTCTAAGCCCGCGCGGTCCCATGCGTTGATATCTCATACAATGGCAATACGCTACATTTTCAAATGCGGGCGTCAACTCGGCATCTTTGGCTGTATGAATAACTACTTCTGAATATTTGTCATAAGTTCCATTCTGGATCGCGCCGAGAACGTGTTGATAAACACCTCCTCGGCCCCCAGGTTCGACTATATGCAGCAAATCAGCATTCTTTTCCATTCAGCCATAGTATCTGGTGACAGGTCGCAGCAGCTCGCGCCACGCCGTCAGCGTGCCAAAATCATAGCTCTCGCTCGGAGCACCGATATAATCCCATGTAGGTGTAATTTCCACCCTCATCTTTAACGCTAAGCAATTAGGAAATTCGCCTTAGTGTACTTGCATACTAGTTTGTCAACGTTACCACGTTACTTACCAATTCCACTCGCACACTTCTGCAAATTTGGGATAGGAAACAACCTATGGACATCGTACATGGAGTTACCGTTTTTTCATGGAACCCTCGGTTATCAGTTGGTTCTGGGCCTTTGTGGAGCAGAATCCCTAAGAGAGGAAGAGTTAATAACTTTGGAGACCTTCTCGGTCCTATTATTGTAAGAGAAATCATATACCAGTATTCGAACAGCCTTCCTGCTCGAAAGCCTTCTCCTGGGAAACAACGGCTGCTCAGCGTTGGATCAGTTCTTCATTTCGCATAGCGCGGTGACATAATTTGGGGAACCGGAGTCAATGGAAAGTTTCTACCGCCTAAAAATCGTATAGACCGCTTAGACATACGAAGCGTTCGCGGTCCTCTGACTGCTAATTTTCTTCGTCAACACGGGGTGTCGACGCCTTCGATTTTTGGCGATCCCGGGCTTCTAATACCCCGCCTTTTTCCAGAAGTTGCGTCCTGGGCTAGCGTAAAGAATTCACAATATTTGTTAATTCCTAACCTCAATGACTACAAGACGTGGTTTGGGGGTGCCCGATCCGCCAATGTACTCAACCCAACCTCCGATGTTTGGCACTGCATCCGGTCCATAGCAGCAAGTGAATTAATCATAGCCAGTTCCCTGCACGCCTTGGTGTTAGCGGACGCACTGGGCATCCCAACCATTCCGGTCTCATCTCTATCAGAGCCTCCATTCAAATACAGGGATTACTACGAAGGCACCGGTCGGAAAATGCCAGACTTTGCCAGCTCCTTGCGGGAAGCCTTTAGCATGTCTCCTGTAGACCCACCCTGTAGCCTACCATTGGAATCAATTGTTAGCGCTTTTCCCTGGGATTTGTGGGGCGGAGGCCGATAAGTCTTGAATCGGCGCGTATCTTTTGGGAGAGTCGTGAGTATTTGTAAGTTCTAATACTGCACATTCTCTTACGAATTCTTGCACTTAGTCTTTTCCGAACAGGGTCGAGACACTTCGAGACTCCATTTCAAAATTAGCTTTTTAGACACCCGCCGCCTTTCTACAATGTGTCCAGATGATAATTAGAGTTATTCCGTAGGTTTTGCGGACTCGTCACTTGCCACGCCCCGGGGACTGGACGCATGTCTCTGGAGCAGTTGATCGAAGTTCATATAAGCTTGGGGGGCTGGCGTGACCAGAGTCGGTGACACCGTGCTCAGTCGCTAGTCCCCCGCCCTCAGATGGACTGCGGATCCGAAGAGATGACCGGCTAATTTTTTAGGAGAATGATGGAGCACACTGACGCGGAGCGGCAGGCCCCCGCGCTCGACGCGAGGGACCTGCTCCGGCTGGTGCGGAACCACTGGCGCGGCATCACGCTCATCACGCTGCTGTCCACCCTGCTGGCCCTGGGCTGGACGCTGCTGCAGCCGAAGGTCTACTCGGCGACCGCCTCCGGGCTCGTCGTGACCGTGGGCGAGCAGGACCTGGCCAGCGCGCTGGCGGGCGAGAACCTCGCCCAGTCCAAGGCCGTCTCCTACGAGTCGCTGGCGACGTCCCGGCCCGTGGCCGAAGCTGTCGTCGACGAGCTCGGTCTCGACGCCACGCCCGAGCAGGTACTGCAACGTGTCACCGCCAACGTTCCTTTGGACACCACCGAGATCCGGGTGACCACCGAGGCACTGGACCCGACCGAGTCGGCGGACCTCGCCAACGCGTGGGTCGTGGCCCTGGCCGAGCAGGTCCAGGAGCTGGAGACCGGGGGCGACGACGAGGACGCGATCAACCGCGTGGCCGTCCAGCCGCTGAGCAACGCCTCGCTGCCGCTGGCCCCCTCCTCCCCCAACACGAAGCTCAACCTGGCCCTCGGGCTCGTGGGCGGGCTCGGCCTCGGGTTGCTCTACGCGTTCGCCCGCTGGAAGATGGACCGCCGCATCCGCTCCGTCGAGGAGGTCCGCGAGACCTTCGGCACCCCGGTGCTGGGCATCATCCCCGAGGACGACCGGCTCGCCGACCACCGCGAGATCATCGAGACCGGCACGTCCGGCGGCCGCGGCCACCACGCGTTCTCCGAGGCGCTGCGCGAGCTGCGCACCAACCTCAGCTTCGTGTCGGTGGACGCGCCGCCGCGCGTCGTCGTCGTCACCTCGTCGATGCCCGGTGAGGGCAAGTCCTCGATCACCGCGAACCTCGCGGTGGCGATCGCCTCGACCGGCCGGGACGTCGTGGTCGTGGACGGCGACCTCCGCCGCCCCGTGATGACCGAGCTGTTCGGGCTGGTCCCCGGCGTGGGCATCACCGACGTGCTCGTCGGCGAGGCCGAGGTCGACGACGTCCTGCAGGTCTACGACAAGTTCCCGAACCTGCAGGTGCTCGGCGCCGGGCGCACCCCGCCCAACCCCACCGAGCTGCTCGCCTCCCAGGCGATGCGCACCATGCTGGCCGGGCTCGCCGAGGACGCCTTCGTGCTCGTCGACGCTCCCCCGCTGCTGCCCGTCACCGACGCCGCCCTGCTCACCGCCTCCGCCGACGGCGCCCTCGTGGTCGCCACGGCCCAGGGCACCACGGTGGACGAGCTCGGCAAGGCGCTGGGCAACATCGAGCAGGTGCGCGGCCGCGTGCTGGGCGTGGTGCTCAACCACGTGCCGACGACCGGGGCCGACGCCGGCTTCTACGGCTACTACGGGAAGTCCTACTACGCCTCCGACGACTCCGGGGAGGACGCCCCCGAGGCGCCCCTCCGGCCGGCGAAGGAGATCCCGGCCGCCGGCACCGCTGCTCCTGCTGCCGCCGCGCCGGACACCGGCTCCACCGCCGTTCTGGATACCGAGTCCCCCGCCGACCCGGCGGTCTCCGACCTGCCGGCCGACGAGGCCGAGCGCTTCGACCTCGCCGCGTGGCAGCGCCCGGGCAAGGGCACGCACCGGGCCTGACCGTTTCCGCACCGCTCCGCCAGGGGCGCCCTCCACTCGGGAGGGCGCCCCTGGCGCTGTTCGTGCTCCGCCTCCGGAGACCGAGCGGACGCTGCGGTCGGCGCCCGGGATCGGCACCCCCGGAGCCCCGGCGTCACGGGGACAGTCGCACGCTCGTCAGGGAGTGGCCGAAGCCCACGATGTCCTCGTGGCCGTCACCGTTCACATCGCCGAGCAGGCGGGGGTAGCGCTCCGGGGTCCAGCCGGCGTCCCAGCCGAACTCGCCGTTGTACTGCCCCGGGCTCTGGAGGTTCTCCTCCCCGCCGAAGGCCGCCCACGTGCCGGCGTTCGCGAAGCCGACCACGTCCTGGATCCCGTCCCCGGTGACGTCCGCCAGGTGCCGCGGGTGCCGGTCGACCCGCCACCCCTGGGCCACCCCGAAGTCGGCGGCCTCCAGGCGCGAGGGGTAGAAGTTGATGTTGCGCGGCAGCGTGGGGATGGAGCGCGCCACGACCACGCCCCGGTCGCCGAAGCCGACGACGTCGGCCCGCCCGTCCCCGCTGACGTCCCCCACCGTGCGCGGGTGCCGGTCGACCCGCCACCCCTGGGCGACCCCGAAGTCGCGGACCTCCAGTGCGGGTGCGGTGAACGTGCCGTCGGCCCGCCCGTAGGACATCCACACGCCGCCGGCGCCGAACCCGACCACGTCGGCGACGCCGTCGTCGTTGACGTCGACAACCTCCCGCGGGTGCTGGTCGGTCCGCCACCCCTGGGCGGTGCCGAAGTCGCGGAGCGCGAGGACCGCCGGGGTGAACGAGTTGTTCGTCCGGCCGTAGGCCACCCGCACGCCCCCGTAGCCGAAGCCGACGACGTCCTCGATGCCGTCGCCGTTGACGTCGGCCACGTGCCGGGGCGTGCGCTCGGGCGTCCAGCCCTGGACCCAGCCGAAGTCGTCGATCGCCTGCGCGGCCGGGGTGAAGGAGCCGTCGGCCCGGGCGTAGGAGACCTGCACACCCTTGGAGCCGAAGCCGATGAGGTCGTCGCGGCCGCCCCCGTTGACGTCCCCGGTGGTCCGCTCGCTCTCCGACCACCCCTGGCCGGTGCCGTAGTTGTGGATCGCGAGCACCGGCGGGGCGAGCGTGCCGTCGGCCCGGCCGTGGGCGACGAACGTCCCGGGGTCCCCGAAGCCGACGACGTCCGCCCGTCCGTCCCCGTCGATATCGGCCAGCTCCCGCTCGTGCTGGTCGACCCGCCACCCCTGCGCGTAGGTGAAGTACGGCTGCGCGGCCGCGTGCGCGGGTGCCGCCGCCCCCAGGCCAGCCACCGCGAGCGCGGCCGCAACCGCCCCCGTGATGAGCTTCGACTGCGGTGAACACGTCATGACAGACCCCCGTGTTGCGGTGAACCCCCTGGTCACACGGCATTGTGCTCCGTGGTTCGGGGCCTTGTGGGTGTGCGACCGAATAAGACCGTTCGGGCCACGAGGACACACGGAACAATGCGCACGTGATGTGGGGCCTCCCACACCGATCCACCCGTGGAACGCGTACAATAGTGCGCGTTGAGGAGGTGGACCATGCAGCTGCAGAACCCGCTGCGCGCCATCTGCCCCACGCTCGAGGCCGACATCCTGCTGGCGCTGGCTGAGGGGTCCCGCTGCACTCCCGGCGCGCTCGTGCGCGAGCACGGTGTCGAGGCCTCGGTCTCAGGGGTCCGGCGTTGCCTGGAACGGCTCGAGGAGGGAGGCGTCGTCGAGTCCTCCCGTCGTGGCAACCGCGTCGAATATGCACTCAACACGGATCACCTGATGGCCGGCCTCGTCCTCTCGGCCTCGGCGGCCAAGGAGCAGTTCGTCCGGTTCCTGGCCGACCGCATCTCCCGCTGGAGCACCCCACCTCTGCAGGTCGTGCTGTTCGGGTCGGCGGCGCGCGGTGACATGCGCCCGGACTCCGACATCGATCTGCTCGTCGTCGTCCCGGACGGGGCTTCGGACGAAGTCTTCGAGGCGGTCGGTGACCTCGCCGTGGAGGCCTACCGGCTGACGGGCAACGACGTCCGCCCGATGGTCTACGAGGCGTCCGAGGTCGAGCCGGCGCCGATCTTCGACTCGGTCCTCCGCGACGGCGTGCACGTCTTCGGGAACGAGCAGTGGCTCTCCCACCGCCTCCGCACCGCGGCGGCTGCTGAGGCGACATACAACGAATCCTGACCGTCACCGTCTTCTGCCACGGTTGTCCTGCGCTCACCATGGAGTTCCGGAGTCCGAGGAGTCGCGATGTGGAGCTTTCGTGGCCTGACGGCCATCGGCCTGTTTCTGTTCGGCACGACCTTCTGGTGGATGACGTCCGTGATGGCCGGGCGCACCCCTCCCCCGGCCGGCCGGCTGTGGACCGCCACCAACGTCCTGGCGTACCTGGCGATCGCCGGGTTCTCGGTCACCGCGTGGGCGGTGTACAAGCAGCACGCCTGGTGGGACACGGCCGCGGTGGTGTCGGGGGTGGTGGGGATCCTCGCCGTCGTCCCGTTCGCGCTCGCCCAGCGCCGCCTCGAGGTGGGGCTGGGCGACATGGGCGTGCAGATCAACCTCTGGCTGCACCTGCTCGGCAGCGCCGCGGTGCTCGCGGCCGCGCTCGTGCCGGCCGTCCACGCGTGGGTCGCGGACCACCTCGATGCGCCCGGCTGACGCGTCGCTCCTGCGGGCGCACCGGAGCCGGCCGTGAGCACGGTCCACGACGTCCCCACCCGTTCCCGAGCCGGGGCGGGCCGGTGGTGGCGGGGGCGACGGCGGGGCGCCGTCGTCGTCCTGGTCGTCGTGGCCGCCGCCGGGCTGGTCACCGGGGTGGTGCTGCCCCGGGGGCCGGTGACGACGGCGCAGTCGGTGACGGTGCTGCTGGTGTGCGCGGCCCTGGGTCTGCTGGTGGGGCTGCGGACGGCCTCGCGGTGGTGGGTGCTGCTCGCCCCGGCGGTCTTCGCGGCGACGTTCGAGCTGGCCCGGGTGCCGGCGAGCGGGCCGACCGTGGACGGGATCCACCTGGGAAGCGTCTACGGGGTCATCGCCCTGCTGGCGGGCCAGGGCTTCGACACGGTGGTGATGTACGTGCCGCTGGCCGTGGGCGTGGTGTGGGGCCGGATCGTCGCACGGCGGACCGTCCGGGACGCCCCTGGGCACAGGCTCTCGGCCGGCGGGTGGCTGCGGTTCGCCGGTGCCGTGGTCGCGGCCGCGCTGGTCCTGGTCCTCGCCGCCGGGCTGCTGCGCCCGGCCACCACGGCCCCGATCGCCGGGCCCGACGGCGAGCCGCTGCCGGGCAGCGTGGCCGAGCTGACCACGGTGGAAGTCGGCGGGCACGAGCAGGCGCTGATGCTGCGCGGGGCCGACGCCGACAACCCGGTGCTGCTCTACCTCGAGGGCGGGCCCGGCGGCACGGGCATCGGCCGGATGCGAATGGCCGGGGAATCCCTCGAGGAGGACTTCACGGTGGCGGTGTGGGACCAGCGCGGCACCGGCAAGTCCCTCTCGGTGCTGGAGCCCACCGCCACGCTGACGGTCGAGCAGATGGTGACGGACACCCTGGCCGTCACCGACCACCTGCGCGAGCGCTTCGGGCAGGAGCGGATCTACCTGGTGGGCAGCTCCTGGGGCTCGACCCTCGGGGTGCTGGCGGTGCAGCGGGCACCGGAGAAGTACCACGCGTACGTCGGCGCCGGGCAGATGGTGGACCAGCAGGAGACCGACCGGCGGATGTACGCCGAGTCCCTGGCCTGGGCGGAGCGGACCGGGACCGAGAATCTCGCCGCGCGGCTGCGCGCCAACGGCCCCCCGCCCTACGAGGACGTGCTCGCCTACCCCGACGCGCTCTCGGCCAACCCGGAGTACCGGGATTTCCCGCACGGGGAGGACTACGACCTCGCGAGCGAGTATCCGGCGTCCCTGTTCGTGCCGGAGTACACGCTCACCGAGCAGGTCCGCGGCATGGGCGGGATCCTCGACACGTTCGCGGTGCTCTACCCGCAGCTGCAGGCCGCGGACTTCCGCCGCGACGTCCCCGCGTTGGAGGTCCCGGTGTTCGTGGTGGAGGGCGCCCACGAGTCCCCCGGGCGGGCCGACCTCGCCCGCGAGTGGTTCGACCAGCTCGAGGCGCCGGTCAAGGAGTGGGTGGCTTTCGACCGCTCCGGCCACACCCCGCACTTCGACGAGCCCGGCCGCTTCCACGAGTTCCTGGTGAGCACCGTCCTGCCGCGCACGGGCGGCTCAGGCTGAGCCGGAGCGGAGCACCCCCCGGCGGACGAGCTCGAAGAGCGGCGCGGAGAGGGCATTGGGCACCCAGTAGGGCCACGGCAGCGCCGGGCACAGACCCAGTACCCACGCCTGCGCCCAGCGCAGGGCCCCGTTCACCCGGCGCCCGCGCAGCAGGTGCCAGCCGACGACGGCCTCGAACGCCACCGTGGCCAGCACGAGCGGCCGGGCCACCGGCACGAGCGCGTCCAGCATTCTCCGGTAGGGCGGCAGCCACGCGCCGTCGCGGAACCAGGCCACGAGGTCAGTGGCCCGGCGCACGGTGTACACGGCGTTGAGCACGGCCGAGCCGGCGAAGTAGACCCCAACCGCCCGGGTGGCCCAGCCCCAGGCTCGGCACCGGGTCGTTCGATCTGACATGCCGTCCATGGCCGCTCCTCCACGCCGGGATGTCGTTCCGTGACGACACCGCTCCCCCGCACCGTCGACCGCCGGGGCCGCCCATTCCAGCACGGGCGGGCAGGCCGGCTCCACGACGGCGGCCATCATGACGAGGAGGCCGGCGCCGCGCACCAGGTTCCCTGACACGGTGCCTCGCGGGCGCACCCACGCCGGTCAGTGCCGAGGCCGGGCCCGGCGTCGTCGCCCGGCCGGGGGACAGCGCAGGCGCCCTCATCGCTGCTGGAGGCCGTATCGACGCTTGTGGGACGGCACATGCCGCCGTCTTTGACTTTCGTGAACGCCCTCCGGAGGATCGGTCGGGGCGCAACGCCGGTCGACGGCCGGCCGATCCGACGGCTCCGGCGCCGTCGGGGGTCCCGCCCGGGCGCAGGACAGACCTGTGCCGACCATCCAGGGGGATCGATGACCACGAAGTTCACGCACGCAGCTCTCGGCGCACTCGGCGCGGGGGCGCTCCTGTTCGCAAGCATGAGCTCGGCCTCCGCGGCCCTGCCGTACGCCTCCTCGGAGTCCTACGACACCGTCAGCTGCAACAGCATCGGGGCCACGCAGTACTGCCACGCCGCCACCGGCACCCGCAGCGGCCACGCCAACCCGGCGGGACGCGGGCTGAACAAGGACAAGTACGAGGGCGTCCACACCACGACCGTGGACGGCGAGCTGGTCCGGGAGCAGAGGTTCAGCAAGAAGGAGATCACCGCCTGGGACATCCCGTGGGGACAGGTCTTCCACATCGTCGAGAAGGGCACCGTCACCACCCCGGACGGGGAGTGCCGGTACCACTCGGTCTCCCACTCCTCGAACTCGGAGGTGCGGGCCAACCACTACAGGAGCACCTGCGACTCCTGAACCGCTGCGCCTGCGGGGCCTGGACACGAGACTCCGTGTCCGGGCCCCGCGGTCGTTCAGCGGTCCACCGAGGCCAGGAAGCCGCGGGAGCGCTCACGCAGGCCTTCGATGAGGCCCTCGACGTGGGCGTCCATGTCGAAGCCCTTGTACGGCATGGGCGGGCGCTTGCGGACGTTGGCCGAGCACTGGAAGTCCTCGCAGATCAGCGTGCCCACCGTGGAGCCCGCGCGCCCGGCGGCGCCGGCGCGCCTGGCCACCCAGAGGACCACGGGGTGGGGCAGGCGCACGTCCTGGCACCAGGCGCACAGCGCCTGCTTGCCCGTGCCCGCGCGTGCGGCGGTCTGCACGACGATGCCCTTCGGTCCGTCCTCGGTGGGGACCACGGCGTAGCCGCGCCGCGGGGACTGCGGGTCGCGCCAGCCCAGGTAGTCCAGCCGGTCCCAGTCGAGCGTGTCGAGGCCGGGCGGCAGTGGCAGGCGGGCGGCGTCCTTGCGGGAGCAGTTGAGGAAGCTGGAACGGATCTGCTGGTCGGTCAGCGGAAGCATGGAGAAGTCCTTCGGATGTTCTGGGCGGCTCCCCGCCCGCGGGCGGCGCGGCGTCGGCCGGACCGTCGCCGGCACGGCTGGGAAGCCCGGAGCGGGAGCACAGGAGGGTTCGGCGGCAGCAGCCGCGCGAAGGGTCGGTGGCGAGGAGGCGCTCGGCGGTCGCCCGGAACGAATTCCGGGGACGGGCAGGCGCCTCGGGCACGGATCAGCAGGATCTCGGCCCGCACCGGATCGTTCAGCGCGCAGCCCGGTGACGGGTTCTCCTGGTGCAGGACGACGGCGTCGCGGCGCTCAGCGCGGTGCGGTTCCGGGGCGGTGCCGGCCGGGGATCCGGTCGGCGACGGCTATCTGCGGCCGGCGGGGAAACCGCCGGCGTCCTCCTGGATCCTCGCAGCGCCACTGACGGGGACAGGGAGCATCGCCGTTCGCGCCGCTCGCACCTGTTCGCCCATGCGGAGCATCCTACGCCCCCTCCGTCCGCAGCCGGGGCGGCACGGACGGCCCCGGGCGTCATGACCGGCGCGTTCGCCGTCGTCCCCTGACGGCTCCCGCACCGCAGGCCTACGGTGGGACCGGGACCGCCGGCCCGGACGAGGCCGCCGGCGGGACCCGGTCCCGGCGCGGGGCCGACCCACAGGCGGAAGGACGGACCATGAGCGAGCACTCCGAAAGCGTTTCCGACGGCGAGCGCATCGTCGTGGGCGTGGACGGCTCCGAGCACGCCAAGCACGCGCTGCGGGAGGCCGCGCGCCTGGCCGAGGCCCTGGACCTGCCGCTGGAGGTCGTCACGTGCTGGCAGGACGTGACGCTCGCCGCGGGCGCCTACGGCTACATCCCCTCCCTGGACCCGGAGGACGTGCGCACCGGCAGCCAGAAGATGGTCCAGGACGTGCTGGAGGACGTCTTCGGGGAGGACCGCCCACAGGGCCTGCGGGTCCGGCTGTGGCACGGGCGTCCCGCTGAGGCCCTCATCAAGGCGAGTGAGGGGGCGCGGATGCTCGTCGTCGGCTCCCGCGGCCACGGGGGCGTCGTGGGGATGCTCCTCGGGTCGGTCAGCTCCGCCGTGGTCTCCCACGCCTCCTGCCCGGTGCTGGTGGTCCACCGCTGACCGGAGGTCCCATGGTCCTGTGCGGCCTCCCGACCGGCGGCCGCCGACCGGCCGCGGCGGCCGCGCTCAGGGCCGCGCCGGCGTCTCCGGGCCGGGGTCGGCGACGGGCAGGACCACCTCGTTGCGGCGCAGGAACGGCGGGGTGAAGGGCGGGTTGAATCGCGCGAAGCGGGCCGCTCCGGCCGGCACGAGGCCGGCCGCCCGCGCTTCCTGTTCGAGGCGCCGGCGGTGCCGCTCGTAGGAGCGACGGGTCCACCGGCCGCGGTAGCGCAGCACGGCGGCGTGGGCCGCCGGCTCAACCCGGATCCGCACGGCCGGGTCGGCGGGCACCGGTGCGGTCGCGGCCGTGAGGGAGGCGGGCAGGACGAAGGCGACGACGTGGGCGTCGGCCGTCTCCACCTCCCCGCCGGAGACGGAGCGCTGCCACACGGGGGCGGTCATGGCGATCTTCCGCGACCCACCCTGCTCCTGGACGACCGGGGCGGTCATCGCGATCTCCCGGCGCTCCCGGTTGTTGTCGCTGATGTAGCGGAACAGGGCGTCGAAGGCGCTGTTGCCCGCCCGCTCGAAGGACCCTCCGACCTCGACCTCCGCGAGCACGTGCTCCGGGTAGTGCCGCAGCTCGAAGGCGGGGTACCGGCGCACCGTCGAGTACGGCTGCTGCTCGACCATGACGGCACCGTACGCCGTGCCGCCGCTGCCCGGAAGAGGCGGCGCCGCACGTCATGAACCGTCCGGCGGGCACGGCCCCTTACGGCACCGGCGGCGGGTGCCTACCGTGGAACCGGGCCCACCGGCGAGGGGGAACCGCCGGCGGGACCGGGTCCCGGCACGGGACCGCCGCACGGGTGGAAGGACCGACCATGACCGAGCACACCGACAGCACCGCCGGCGGCGACCGCGTCGTCGTGGGGGTGGACGGCTCCGAGCACTCGAAGCGGGCGCTGCGGGAGGCCGCGGCCCTGGCCGAGGCGCTGAACCTGCCGCTGGAGGCGGTCACGTGCTGGCGCGACCTCAGCGAGTACGCGGTCTACGAGGGCCGGATCCCGGAGCAGCTGACCCCCGAGGCCTTCCGCGCCACCGCCGAGCGGATGCTCGAGGGCGCCCTCGAGGACGTCTTCGGCGAGGACCGCCCGATGACCCTGCGCACCCGGCTGCACCACGGCCGTGCCGCCGAGGCCCTCATCGAGGCCAGCGAGGGCGCCCGGATGCTGGTCGTCGGATCCCGCGGGCACGGCGGGGTCATGGGACGGCTGCTGGGCTCGGTCAGCTCCGCGGTGGTCTCCCACGCCCACTGCCCGGTGCTGGTGGTCCGGTCGTGACCGCCCGCCGGCGCGCCCCCGGCCCCGGGCCGGCCCGGTGAGCCGCCCGACGACGGACCCGGGAAGCGGGTCGGCCACCCGGGCCGGGAGGGTCGGCCCCATCCTGACCGTCACGGTGAACCCGGCCCTGGACCTGAGCACCTCGACCGAGCAGGTGGTCAGCGGCCACAAGCTGCGCTGCGGCCCGAGCCGGCTCGACCCCGGGGGCGGGGGCGTGAACGTCGCCCGGGTGGTGCGCCGCCTGGGCGGGAGCGCCCTGGCCCTGCACACCGCGGGCGGTGCCGCCGGGGAGGCCTACCGCCGGCTGCTCGAGGCCGAGCGCGTGCCCACCGTGGTCGTGCCGATCCGCGGGGAGACCCGCGAGAACGTCACGGTCGACGAGACCTCGACCGGCCGGCAGTTCCGCTTCGTGCTGCAGGGCCCCGAGCTCGCCACGGAGGAGTGGCAGTCGTGCCTGGAGGCGGTGACCGAAACGGTTCCCGCGGGCGGCTTCGTCGTCGCCAGCGGCAGCCTCCCGCCGGGGGTCCCGGAGGACTTCTACGCCCGGATCGCCCGCACGGCCCGGGAGCACGGGGCGCGGTGCGTCGTGGACGCCTCCGGTCCCGCGCTGGCGGCGGCGCTCGCCGAGGGGGTCTTCCTCGTCAAGCCCAGCCGGCGCGAGCTCGAGGCCCACGTCGGCGCGACCCTCGACTCGGAGGCCCGCCAGGTCGAGGCGGCCGCCGCCCTGGTCGCCGACGGCTCCGCCGAGCACGTCGCCCTGACCCTCGGGGAGGCGGGCGCCGTGCTCGCGTCCCGGTCGGGCGTCGAGCGCCTGGCGGTGCCGCCGGTGCGGGTGGTCAGCACCGTGGGCGCCGGCGACAGCTTCCTCGGGGCCTTCGTCCTGCGGCTCTCCCAGGGTCGTTCCCCCGCGGCGGCCCTGCGCGCCGCCGTGGCCGCCGGCAGCGCGACCGCGATGACCCCGGCGACCGAGCTGTGCCACCGGGCCGACGTCGAGCGCCTCGAGCACGAACTCCTGGAGACGGCCGGGCGATAGCCCCGGCGCGGCTCCGGCAGGCACGGGCGACGGCCGGCACGCTCACCGGTCTGCTCGCGCCGGCCGCGTGCACCGGCGAGGGCGTCCGCCTACCGCCGCCGGAACCCGTCCGAGATCGGACGCCCCCGCGTGGTGTCCCGCACCCGCTCAGGAAGCAGCCGCGGGACGAGCCGGACGAGGACGATCATCCCGACCAGCTCCACCAGCGTCTGGGTGACGACCACCAGCGGGGTCAGGGCCAGGGCCTCCGGGAGGGCCAGCGCCAGGGGCAGGACGACGAGGGAGTTGCGGGTGGCGCCGGTGAACACCAGCGCCCGCGAGGAGCGCACGTCCAGGCGGGCGGCGCGGGCGGTGAGCAGCCCGATGGGGACCATGAGCACCAGGAACGCGACGTACAGGGGCACCACGGCCACCAGGGTGCCGAGCTGCTCCCCCACCCCGCGCACCTGCGAGGCGATCACGGTGAACAGGGTCGCGACCATCAGCGGCACCATCGCCGCGGCCGTGGACGACTCGACCACCCGGGCCGCGGCCGCGCGCGGGGCGGCCCACTGCACGGCGGCGGCCGCGGCCAGCGGCAGCAGGATGAGCACCACGAACGCCTCGGCGAACGGGGCGAGCTCCACGAGCCCGACCGTCTCCGCCCCGGCGAAGGCCCACAGGTACGCGGGCAGCAGGAGCATCTGGGCGAGCATCAGCAGCGGTGCCGCGGCCAGCAGCCGGTCGGCCGTACCCCCGGCCAGCCCGCAGAAGACGATGACGTAATCCACGCACGGGGTCAGCAGCACGAGCAGCACCCCCAGCAGCAGCGCCTCCTCCCCCGCCACGAACCGGGACAGGACGAGGACGACGACGGGCACGAGCACGAAGTTCAGCACGAGCACCGTGGCCAGGAAGCGCAGGTCGGCGAAGGCCCGGCCGATCGCCGTGAACGGCACGGCCAGGAACGTGGCGAACAGCAGCAGCCCCAGCACCGGGGTGATCGCCGCCTCGAGGGCGCCGGCCCCGGGGATCCACCACCCGGCGGCGAGCCCGGCGACGATGGCAGCCAGGTACAGCCCGACCTGGTGCCGCTCCAGCCACGCGACCGCTGTGCTGCTCACCCGTCCACCCTACGGCCCGCCGCGCGGGCCCGGTGCGGGGCCTCAGGCCTGCGGGTCCACGACCCCCACGGCAACGGCCAAGTCCTGCCAGGACATCCCCACGCCCTTGAACACGTTGGGGGCGTCCTCCCGGCGGGCCACCGCCCCGGTGACCACCTGCCGCAGCGGCACCGGGGCGCTCTCCTCGAGGGTTCCCTCCGCGACGGCCAGGACGACGTCGCCGGCCTCCCGCAGCGCGGTCGCCACGTCCTCGACCACTACCAAAGACCGGCCCACGAGCCCGGCGTCCAGCTCGCGCCGGTCGGCCTCGTGCGAGCCCATCGCCACGACGCACGCGCCGTCCCGGACCAGGGACCCGTCGAAGAGCGGCTCGGCCGCCGAGGTCGCGCACACCACGATGTCGGCCCCGGCCACGTCCTCGGCCGTGCCCGCCGCGAGCTCGGTGTCCAGGTCGGCGAGCTCCGCGAGGACGGCCCGGACCCTCTCGGGGCGGCGCCCGACGACCATGACGCGGGCGAGCTCGCGGATCGCGGCGAGCGCCCGGACGTGGCCGACCGCCTGCGGGCCCGTGCCGAAGACCACCAGGTGGGCGGGGCCGGGCGGGGCGAGGGCGTCGGCGGCCACGGCCGAGACGGCCGGGGTGCGCAGGACGGTGAGGGCCGAGCCCTCCAGCAGGGCACGGACGGTCAGGGTCTCGGTGTCCATCAGGACGTAGACCGCCTGGATGCGGGGCAGGCCCCGGTCCGGATTGCCCGGGGCCACGGAGGCGACCTTGACCCCGGTCCACGCCGAGATGGTCGAGGGCATCAGGAGCAGGTGCCCGGTGCCGGCCGGCGTGCTGATCCGGCCGGGGTCCGCCGCGGGGTCGAAGCCCTCGAGCAGTGCCTTCTCCAGCAGCCGCCGGGCGCGGTCGGCCGGGACCCGCTCGGTGACCTGCGCGGCGGTGTACCAGGTGGGCTGGACGTCGGTCATGGGGCGGCCTCCGTGGTCTGCGTCGAGCCGGCCCTGTCCGCGAGGGCCTCCCCGGCCTGCACGAGGCGGGGAGCGCGGCCCGAGCTCTGGTGGCCCTGAGCCGCCAATGTCCTGTGCGGCCCGTCACCGTGTCAAGAAGGAGTCGCGGCGCCTCCTGCCGCGGCGCTCAGTCGCCGCAGCAGGAGCAGCCGGGGCCGCAGCGGCACCCGTCGTCGTCCTCGTCGAGGAGCACGGCCACGGGGGTGCAGCATGCGTCCCCGCGCCAGGCCTCGAGGCCCTCCCGCACGGCGAAGGCGGCGATGACGAGGGCGGCCACCGGATCGGCCCACGACCAGCCCAGCGTGGCGTTGAGCACCAGGCCCACCAGCAGCACGGCCGAGAGATAGCTGCAGATCAGGGTCTGCTTGGAGTCGGCCACCGCACTGGCCGAGCCCAGCTCCCGGCCGGTGCGGCGCTCGAACCAGGACAGCAGCGGCATGACGACGAGGCTCACCGCGGCCAGGGCGATGCCCACCGGGGAGTGGTCGGCCTCCGCGGCACCGAGCAGGGCGCGCAGGGCGTCGACCGTGACGAAGGCCGCCAGGCCGAAGAAGGAGAAGGCGATCACCCGCAGCGCCGCCCTCTCCCGCCGGTGCGGGTCGGGGGCGGCGAACTGCCACGCCACGGCCGCGGCGGAGAGGACCTCCACGATCGAGTCCAGGCCGAAGCCGATCAGCGCCGAGGAGGAGGCGATCGCGCCCGCGCTCAGCGCGACGACCGCTTCGAGGACGTTGTAGGTGATGGTGCCGGCCACGATCCAGCGCACCCGACGGTGGAGGACGTCCCGCCGGGCGGCGGTGAGAGGTCGCGGGTCCCGGGAGGTCGTGCTCATGCGCAGGTGCATCCGTCCGGGGTGCAGCAGTCGGGGTCCACGGTGACGACCAGCTCGAGCAGGTCGCCCAGGGTCGCCCCCAGCCGGGGGTCGGCCAGCCGGTACCAGGAGTGGCGGCCCTCCTTGGTCGCGGTGACCAGACCGCACCCGCGCAGGCAGGCCAGCTGGTTGGAGACCACCTGCTTGGACACCCCCAGCGCCTCGACCAGCTGCGAGGGCGTGGCCGGGCCGGCCCGCAGGGCGAGCAGGATCCGGGTGCGCACGCCGTCGGAGAGGGCGTGGCCCAGCCGCGCGAGGGCGGCGGTGTGGGGCGGGGTCACGGTGGTCACGCTCTTTACAGTACAGCAGTCGATGTACCGTTCCCGCCGGCGGGCGGGTGCCGGATCCGGCACCCGCCCGCCGCCCGCTCAGTCGGGCAGGGCCGTGGCAGGGCGGCCCCGCAGGGCCTTGACCGTCAGCAGCCGCGCGAGCAGCCAGGGCTCCACGAGGTAGCGGTGGGCCAGCCGCCGCGGCTGCGTGGCCAGCCGGTAGGCCCACTCCAGCCCCAGCGGCCCGAGCCAGCGCGGCGGCATCGCCTGCGTCCCGGAGTACTGGTCGATCGCCCCGCCCGCGGCCGCGTAGACGGCCGGTGGCAGCTGCGCCCAGCGCCGGGCGAGGAACTCCTCCTGCAGGGGCATCCCGAGCCCCACGATCACGAAGTCGGGGCGGTACGCCCGCAGCTCCGCCACCACCCGGTCCTCGAGCTCGGCGTCCCACCCGGCCCCCGGCCAGCCCTCGACCGAGCGTGCGGGGTCGTCGGCCCGCAGGCGCGCGACCGTGCCGGCGTTGCTCTCCGGGCTCGCGCCGACGACGGCGACGCGGCGCACCGGGGTGCGGTGCAGCAGGCCCGGCAGCCAGTCCAGCGTGCCGAGGCGGTGCCGCTTCGCGGACAGGTCCCGCCCGGAGCGCCACTTGGCGAGCTTCAGGACCGGGAAGCCGTCCGCGAGCACGACCTCGGCCCGGCCGTACAGGGCCCGGAAGGCCGGGTCGACCTCCCACAGGTAGAGACTGTGCAGGTTGTGACCCAGCAGCAGGGCCTTGCGCCGCGCCTCCCAGGCGGCTCCGATCCAGCGGTAGAGCTGCTCGGTGTCCATCGGCGTCACCTGGGCGCCGCTGACCGGGATCTCGATCGTGCCCGGGCGCAGTGCCCGGGTCCGGTGCTTCAGCATGTGTTCCCCCAAACGGTTCGGCAGCCTCGACTGCCTCGTTCTGCGGCGATCGGCACGTTTGCCCATCGCCGGGGGCCCCCAGTTCCCGGCCGGCACCCGGAGCGGATCGGCGGGCGCCTCGATCGGAGGCGTCTGCCCGGACGCTCCGACCACCGGCGCATTCACCCTAGCAATCCATGCATTGACAAGGATGTCCCCGGTTCGGCGCCCGCCTGTCCCCGAAGGGGCACCGGCCTTCCGGGCCTCGATGGCGAGGTGGTGTCGGGATCCTCAAGAAGTGCTCAAGCTTCCCCGATCCGGGCTCCCGCCACTGTCGGAGGCCGGGAGCGGCCCGTATCTTTCCCGGTGAGGACCCCCAGTTCTCACCCGGTCCGCGCACCCGTGCTCACGCGTCGCGGACGCTGGATGCCCCGGCTCCGTGTCCCCGGAGCCGGGGCATCCGCCGTCCGCGGGGTCGTTGCGGCCGGTTCTCCCGGGCGGAGGGGCCCGTGCCTGGTACGAAAGGGGCATGATGTCCGCTTCCCCCGTGGGCCGGGTCCTGGTCGTCGAGGACGAACCCGATCTGGCCGCCCTGCTCGAGAGCTACCTGCACCGGGCCGGTCTCGACGTGGACGTCCTGCACGACGGCCTGGAGGCGGTCGCGGCCGTCCGGGAGCACGCCCCCGACGTGCTCGTGCTCGACCTGGGGCTGCCCGGGCTGGACGGGATCGAGGTGTGCCGGCAGGTGCGGGGCTTCTCCGACTGCCACATCCTCATGCTCACCGCCCGCGACGACGAGGTGGACACGGTCGTGGGGCTGTCCGTGGGCGCCGACGACTACGTGACCAAGCCCTTCAGCCCCCGGGAGCTGGTGGCGCGGGTGCAGGCCATGCTGCGGCGCGCCCGGGCCGGCGACGCCTCCCCTCCGGACGAGGGCCCCGGCGGGGTGCACGTGCTCGGGCGCCTCGAGGTGGACGAGAACGCTCGCCGGGTGCGCCTCGGGGGCGAGGAGGTGCCCCTGACGCGCACCGAGTTCGACCTGCTGGCGGCGCTGGCCGCCCGGCCGGGGACGGCGCTGAGCCGCCGCCGGCTGGTGGAGCTCGTGTGGGACGCCCACTGGGCCGGCGACGAGCACCTGGTGGACGTGCACGTGGGACGGATCCGCAAGAAGCTGCACGAGGACGTGGCCGCACCGCAGTACCTGCACACCGTGCGCGGGGTCGGGTACCGGATGGAGCTCCGTCCGTGAGGGATCCGGTGGCACCGCGGGACCGGGCCGCGTCCCCGCTGACCGTCCGTCTCGTGGTGGCCCAGACGGTCGTGCTGCTGGCGGGCCTGGCGATCGTCGTCGTGGCCGCGGCCGTGATCGGGCCGTCGATGTTCTACTACGAGCTCGTCCGGGCGGGTCACCACGACGCCGCCGCCGGGCTGGTGCACCTCGAGGACGAGCTGCGCTCGGTCAGCCTGACGGCCCTGGCCATCGGCGCCGTCCCGGCCCTCTACGTCGCCGGTCTGCTCGGCTTCCTCCTCCACCGGGCGTTCGGCCGGTCCCTGGGGGCCTTCACCCGCGCGGCCGGTGAGGTCGCCGGCGGCAACTACGCGGTGCGGGTCGAGTCGCCGGGGCTGGGGCCCGAGTTCGACTCCCTCACCCGCTCCTTCAACGACATGGCGGCCCGGCTCGACACCGTGGAGTCCACCCGGCGCCGGATGCTGGCCGACCTGGCCCACGAGATGCGCACCCCGCTGGCCACCCTCAAGGGACACCTGGAGGGCGTCCAGGACGGGGTCCTGGAGTGGGACGAGCGCACCGCGCGGATTTTGGACGCCCAGATCGCCCGGCTGGAGCGGCTGGCCCGGGACATCCGCTCCCTCACCCAGGCCGAGGAGGCGACCCTGCACCTGCGCCCGGTTCCCGTGGACCCCGCCGAGCTCGCCGCCCAGGCCGTGGCCGCGGCGGCGCCGGCGGCCTCCGCGCGGCACGTCACGCTGCACGCCCGCGGAACCCCCGGGACCACGGTGCCGCTGGATCCGGAGCGCACCGGGCAGGTGCTCGGCAACCTGCTCGAGAACGCCCTGCGCCACACCCCGGCGGGCGGGAACGTCACCGTGACGACCGAGCACGGCCGGGGCGAGGTCGTGGTCACGGTCGCCGACACCGGCGAGGGCATCGACGCCGAGCACCTCCCCCACGTCTTCGAGCGCTTCTACCGCGGCCCCCCGGGCCGCGAGGCCTCCCGCAGCGGGTCGGGCCTCGGCCTGGCGATCAGCAAGGCCCTGGTCGAGGCCCAGGGCGGGACCCTGGAGGCCGACAGCCCCGGACCGGGCGCCGGGGCCGTCTTCCGGATCCGGTGGCCGCTCCCCGGAACCACCGCCTGACCCGGCGGCCACCGGTACGCGGCCGGCACCGTGTGTCGTCCCTGCCCCGCCGCTCCGCCCGGACCTCTTGCGCCGACGACGGTCGCGGGGAACAATCCCGTTTTATGAAGCACACTGACAAAAAAGTTCTGTCCATGGGGGCCCTGACCCTCTCCGCCCTGCTGCTGACCGGGTGCGGCGACCTCGGCGGGGGCGGAGGCGGCGGGGGCGAGGAGACCACCGGCGGGTCGGCCGCCACCGAGGCGACCGGCAGCGCCACGCCCACCGCGGAGCAGTCGGCCTCCGGGAGCCCGACCTCCTCCGGGAGCCCGAGCGCCTCCGAGAGCGCCGGCGGGACGGCCTCCCCGACCGCCTCCGGGAGTGCGAGCGGTTCTCCCTCCGCGACTCCCTCGGGCGGCGCCGAGGCCGGTGCCGTGACCGGAGCGGTCGTGGCCGCGGAGGAGGCCGTGACCGGCGGGCAGGCCTTCGAGATCGACCGCAAGGACGGCGGGGAGGGCTGGGAGGTGACGCTGGCCGTGGAGGACCGGGAGCAGGAGGTCGAGGTCTCCGCCGACGGCGAGCAGGTCACCCCGCAGGAGACCGACGACGAGCTCGACCCGGCCGACCGGGACAACCTCGCGGCGGTCCGGGTGCCGCTCGAGGACGCCGTGCGCACCGCCCTGGGCGAGGTGGACGGCACCCTGGACTCCGCCGAGCTGGACACCGAGGACGGCGTGGTCGTGTGGGAGGTCGACGTCGACGAGTCCGACGGCACCTCGGTGGACGTCCACATCAACGCCGAGAACGGGTCCGTGCTCAAGGTCGACCGCTAGTCCCGCGGGGCGGAGCTGCCGGCCCGCCACGCGAAACGGTCCTGCGGGCGGGCCCGGCTCCTGACGAGGAGCCGGGCCCGGCCGTGTCAGGACAGCCGCACGCTCAGCCCGGCACGGCCGAAGCCCACGACGTCGTCGGCCCCGTCTCCGTCGACGTCCCCGAGCAGGCGCAGGTGGCGGTCCGGGGTCCAGCCGTCGTTGCGGCCGAACTCGGGGGTGAGCTCTTCGGCGGCGCGCAGCGGGACGGTGTTGCCGGGGATCACCAGGGTGGCGGCGTCGCCGAAGCCCACGACGTCGTCGGCCCCGTCCCCGGTGACGTCCGCGAGGACGCGCGGGTGGCGGTCGGTGCGCCAGCCCTGGACGGTCGCCAGGTCGTGGGTCTCGAGCCCGCTGGGGTGGAAGGTCGCCGGAAGCGGCAGGTCGCCGGTCGAGCGGGCCACCTGCACGCCGCGGTGGCCGAGGCCGACGACGTCGGCGCGCCCGTCCCCGCTGACGTCGCCCACGGTGCGCACGTGCTCGTCCGTGCGCCAGCCCTGGTCCGTGCCGAAGTCGCGGACCTCCAGCGCCGGGTCGGTGAACGTCCCGTCGGCGCGGCCCCAGGCCATCCACGTGCCGGCGGCGCCGAAGCCGACCAGGTCGGCCGCGCCGTCGCCGTCGACGTCGGCCACCAGCCGCGGGTGCCGCCCGGGGCGCCACCCCTGGGCCCAGCCGAGGTCCTGGAGCACCCGCCGGGCCGGGGCGAAGGAGCGGTCGGTCCGGCCCAGGGCCACCCAGGTGCCGCCGGTCCCGAAGCCCACGACGTCCTCGACGCCGTCCCCGTCGACGTCGGCGACCTCGCGCACGTGCCGGGCGGGCGTCCAGCCCTGGGCCGACCCGAAGTCGTCGACCGTCCGCTCGGGGGCGGTGAACGTGCCGTCGGCCTGCGCGTAGGCCACCTGCACGCCCCGGGCACCGAAGCCGACGAGGTCGTCCCGGCCGTCGCCGTCGACGTCGCCGGTCGTGCGCTCGGCTCCCGCCCAGCCCTGGGCCGAGCCGAAGTGCGGCACCGCCGGCTCGGGGGCGGCGAACGTCCCGTCCGCCCGACCCAGGGCGGTGAACGTCCCGGGGTCCCCGAAGCCGACGACGTCGGCCCGCCCGTCCCCGTTCACGTCGGCCAGCTCCCGCGGGTGCTCGCCGACCCGCCACCCCTGCGCCCAGCCGAAGGACGGCTGCCCTGCGGCGTGGGCCGGGGTCGCGCCGGCCGGCCCCGCCCCGGCCGCGCCCGTCACCGCGAGCGCGGCGGCCGCCGCCCCCACCCTCAGCGTCCGTGCCCGTGCTCGTGCTCGTGCCATGGCCGGCCCCCTTGATCTCATGTTCCCCCTGGTCAGCACTGAGTCTGCCCGGTCCGGTCGTGTGATGCCGGGTGCGGATCGGCGTGTCCCACGGCGTGGTCCGAGTGTTCGCGATGGAGAACTGTCGTAGCCTGCGGGCATGGCCGACGACACGACGTTCCCCCACGTCCGCCGATCCGACAACGAGCACGTGGGCTACCTGCGCCTGAGCGAGGACGACCGCTTCGTGCCCATCGACCTGATGTGGAACGAGCTCGCCGGCCCGCAGGAGCTCACCGACGCCGAGTCGCTGCTCGAGGAGCTCGGGCTGAGCTACCTCGCCGAGGACTGGCTGCTCGACGTCGAGGGCCACCCCGAGCCGGTGAAGGTCCGCATCCGCGAGATCACCCCGGAGCGGATCACCGTGGCCAGCGCCGACTACGGCTACCCGGCCGACATCGGCACGCCCTTCGTGCTGCCGAACCCCGCCCCCGCGCTGCGCCGGGCCTGAGCCCCGCCCGTCACCGACGGGTCACAGATTGCGGTCCGGCCACGGCCGGGTCCGCCGGGGCCGGGCGGTCGTATCCTGGCCGGTGGGGGCGAGGACCATGAACTGGACCGTGGAGCAGATCACCGCACTGCGCGAGGGCCGGGAGACCTTCCGCGACACCGCGCAGGGCACCGCGCTCACGTGGGTGCGCACGGGTGCCGAGACCGACGGCGAGTACAGCCTGATGTACGCCGAGTACGCACCGGGGATCACGGTGTTCCCGCACTTCCACACCGAGTACACCGAGACCGTGCACCTGTTCGAGGGCACCCTCGAGGGCCGCGTCGCCGGGCAGGAGGTCGTCCTGACCGATGGTGAGGAGACGATCGTCCCGCCGGGCGCCGTGCACGGCTGGCACTCCGCCGGCGAGCGCACCCTGCGCTTCGTGCTCGAGGTCCGTCCCGCCCACGCCGGCTTCGAGAAGTGGCTCGTGGCCCTGCAGCGGATGGCCTCCGACGGGCTGACCCACGCGGACGGGCGGCCGAAGAAGTTCTCCCACGCCGCCCTGATCCTCGTGGAGTCCGACATCAACCTCCCCGGTCCGGGGCGGGCGCTGATGCCGGTGCTGCGGCTGCTCGCCCGGCGGGCCCGCCGCACCGGGGTCGCCCGGCAGCTCGAGGAGCGCTACTGGCGCGCACCCTGAGCTCAGACCAGCCCGAGCTGGGCCGCCATCCGGTAGAGGTCGAAGCAGCGGTGCTCCTCGACGATCAGCCCCTGCGCGTCGCGGCGGCTGAGGATCCCCATGGGGACCTCCAGGCGCCCCGATCGTGGCGGGACCGTGACGCATGACGGCTCCGTGTCGGAGGCCGCTCAGCTCTCCGGCAGCGGGACGACCGTGCGGACCTTCCCGCCCCGGCCCTGCTGCGGGGGATCGGCGGCCAGGTCCACGGCGACGTGGGCCAGGCCCAGCCCGGCGAGCAGGTCCGTGATCCCCTGCCGCACCGCGGCCCGCACCTGCTCCGGGTCGGCGCCGACCGCGGGAAGCAGCCGGACCGTCAGGGCGGTGGGGGCGGTCTGCACGACCTGGAACAGCTCCACGCCGGAGGTGCGGTCGACGACGGTGCCCAGGGCCAGCGGGGGCACCGCGATCCGGCCGCGCCCGTCGTCGTCGGGGAAGCTCAGCACGTCCGAGGCCCGGCCCTCCACGCGCAGGGCGGGGGCGGGACTGCCGCACGGGCACGGGTCGGGGCGCACGAGCACCCGGTCGCCGACGTCGTAGCGGATGATGGGCTGGACCCGGTTGGCGAGGTTGGTCATCAGGACGGTGTCCGAGACGGTGCCCGGCGGCACGGGACGGTGGGCGGCGTCGACCGGCTCGAGGATCACCCAGTCCTCGACCAGGTGCAGCCACCCCTCGGCGCAGCTCGAGGCGGCGTAGCCGGACTCGGTGCACCCGTAGACCTCCCGCACCGGCGCCCCGAAGACCCGCTCGAGGCGCAGCCGCTCCTCCGGGGGCAGGCCCTCGGCGGTGCTGAGCACGAGCACCGGGGCCACCCGCAGCCGCCCGGCCTCCTGCTCGGAGCCCAGCAGCCGCAGCACGCTCGCATAGGCGCCCAGCAGCGAGGGCCGGAAGGCGTTGAGCTCGGCAACCAACTCCGGCACGGGCCGGTGGACCGACAGGATCCGCAACCGGCGGTGGCGCCGCGGCTTCTCCCGCTGCTCCCGGGCGCTCGCGCCCACGGACAGGAAGTGCCCGCCGGTGGCGACGACCATGGCGAAGCGGCCCCCGGGCCCGAGCAGCCGCAGGATCTCGCGTCCCGGCAGCCAGTCCGCGCTCAGCCGCGCCATCATCCCCTGGGCCACGGCCCAGTAGTGGTCGTCGAGGACGAACAGGCCCCGGGTGCCCGTGGTGCCGGCCGTGGTCGCCACGAGGTACTTCCCCGCGAAACGCGCGCCGATCCGGGCCGGGTCCGCCACGAACTCCTCGACCGCCGCGCGGGTGACGGCCGGGTCCGTGACGACCTCGTCGAAGGCGGCCATGAGCGCCCGCTTGTCCGTGACGGGCAGGGCGGTGACGTCCTCGACCCGCTCCGGCAGTCCCCGGTAGAGCCGCCGGTAGTACGGGGAGCTCGTGCGGGCGAGGGCCACGAGCGCGGCCAGGCGCTCGCGCTGCCGCGCGTGCAGTGCCTCCGCCCCCTGCCGGTGGACCCGGCGGGCGTCCCACCACACCCACAGCGGACTGCTCCCCCGGTTCAGGGCCACGACGGCCACCTCCTCGCACGGCGGGCCCTCGGGCCGCGGGTGCCTCGGACCCCCGGCCGCCCCCCGCGACTGGTTCCCATGCTAGGACCGGCGCAGCCCGGACGGACCCGTGCGAAGCCGTGCGACGTCCCGGATCCCGGACGGGCGGGCTTCCTTCCCCGGGCACGACGAAGGGGCGCTCCTGGTCGAGAGCGCCCCCGTCGGTGCATCTGGTCCTGCAACGGTCGAGCCGGTCGCCACGGCGTGCCGCCCCCTCTCCCGAGAGCAGCGGCACACCGCACCGTGCCGGAGCACGGCCCGCGGCGGACGGGTCCGAAACATTCCCGCCCGGCGGAGCCGAGCCGCCGCACCGAACACCCCCCGGAGCCGGCGCGGACCTCGTGGCCGGACGCGCACGGACCGCTTCCGCACTCCCCCGGTCATGTCCGCCCGGGAGAGGGGCCGGTCCGGCGCCGGTCGGCCGTTCCTCACTCTACTGATCAGCACCCTTAGTTGTCACATCGGGCCGATCGGGCCGACCGTCCGGCCGTGCTCCCACCGTGCCCTGCGGGCCTGGGTCCGCGCTGGACGGGCCCGATGTGCCGGCCGGGCGTCACACCAGCCGGCCCACGGCCGCCAGGGCCAGGTCCCGGGGGCGCACGAGGCGGTGACCCGTGCTCATCCGGTTGAGCAGGCGGGCCGCGCGCACGAGGCGGGTCGTCGGGGGCCGGCGCACGGCGTCGTAGCGGCGCAGCGCGGCCGCGACCCCGGCCTCGTCGACGAGCGGCCCGGCACCCTCGGTCAGGGCGTCGACCAGCGTGGTCGCGTCGACGAGGGCCTCGGCCGCGCCCCGTCCCAGGTTGGGCGCCATGGCGTGGGCGGCGTCGCCGACCAGGGCGGTGCGGGCGGTGACGTAGGAGCGCAGCGGGGGGACGTCGAGCAGCTCCCGCCGGTCCAGCGAGGTCTTGTCGAGGGCGGCCAGCACGTGCTGCACGGCGGGGTGCCAGCCGCGGTAGAGCTCCCGCAGCACCTCCGCCGTCGCGCCGGCGGGCGGCGGTTGCGGCAGCAGCTCGGCGCGGAAGCACGCGTACCAGTAGGTGCTGGTGGCGTCGTACGGGGTGATGCCGAAGATCCGGCCGGGCCCCCAGGTCTCGGTGACGCCCTCGGCCGGGAGCAGCGCCCGCCCGCGGATCGCCAGCGTGCCCAGCGGCCGCTCGGCGACGCCGAACAGGGCGGTGCGGACGGGGCTGTGCACGCCGTCGGCGGCCACGACCACGTCGGCGTCCGGCAGCAGGTCCGGGTCCCCGGCCGGTCGGTGCCAGGCGATCGTGCCCGGGGGCAGGTCCCGGGCCAGGGCCTCCAGCAGGACGGGGCGGGGCACCATGCGCACACTGCGCTCGGGGCCGAGCCGGGCCAGGGTCCGGCCGTCCGGGCGCAGGATCCGGCCGCCGCGGGCCTCGACGGAGGCGGCACGGACCTCCTCGCCGAGACCGAGGTCGTCGAGGGCCCGCATCGCCGCCGGCCACATGCCCAGGGACGTGCCCGTGACCGGCAGGCCGCCCGAGCGCTCGCGCACCTGAACCCGCCAGCCCGCGGCGAGCAGTCCCCGGGCGGCGGCGAGGCCGGCGATGCCGGCCCCGACGACGACGGCTTCTCCGGTCACGGCGGCTCCTCGGTGCTCGTGGCGTCCTCCACGACCATGATCGCGCGCGGACCCCGGGAGCACAGCCCCCGGGGGCCGGCCGTCGTCGTGCTGCGGGACCTCAGTCCGTGCGCGCCGGGGCCGCCCTGCGGGCGCGGACGGCGGCCTCGACGTCCTCGCGCACGAGGTCGGCGTTGATCGCCGCCCCGGCGAGCACGCCGGCGCCGGCGGCGACCGAGACCATCGCGGAGAGGTCCGCGGTGTTGCCGGCGACCCACACGCCCGGGACCTCGGTGCGGCCGGTGGGGTCCCCGGCCACGTACGCCCCGAAGGGGTGGTCGGCGGGCGTCCCGCCGAGCTGCTCATAGAGCTCCGTGCGGGCCGCGAAGCGCGGGGCGACGACGACGGCGTCGGCGGCCAGCTCGGTGCCGTCGGCCAGGACGAGGGCCTGCAGCACCCCGTCGGCGCCGCGGACCCCGGCGGCGGTGGCCCCGACCACGGCGATGCCCGCGGCGGCCAGCTGCTCCGCGGCCTCCGGGCCCGGGTCGGGCATGGTGTGGCGCACGAGCGCGACGTCCTCGCTGAGCTGCCGGAAGAGCAGGGCCTGGTGGACGCTGTTGGGGCTGCTGCCGAGCACGACGATCCGCCGGCCGCGGACCTCCCACCCGTGGCAGTACGGGCAGTGGAGCACGCCGGTCCCCCAGTAGGGGCGCAGGCCGGGCAGCTCGGGCAGCTCGTCGACGAGGCCGGTGGCCAGCAGCAGGCGCCGGGCCCGCAGGACGGCGCCGCCGGCGAGCTCGACCGCGAAGCCGTCGTCGTCGGTGCGCCGCACGGCCACGGCGCGGTCGGTGCGCACGCGCGCCCCGTACCCCTCGGCCTCGGCCCGGCCGGCGGCCAGCAGCTCGAGCGGGGCGATGCCCTCGCGGCCGAGGACGTTGTGGGCGCCGGCGGCGGGGGCGTTGCGCGGCTCGCCGGCGTCGACGACGACGACCGAGCGCAGGGAGCGGGCCAGGGCGACGGCGGCGCTGAGGCCGGCCGCGCCCCCTCCCACGACGACGACGTCGCAGGTCTCGGGATTGATCTGACGGGTCACGGGAACCTCCTCGTGAGGTGGGGCGGGTGGTGGGACGGGTGTCGGGGCGGCGGGATCAGGGGCGGCGGGCGATCCGGACGGTGCGCCCGCCGCCGCAGGCCAGGTCCCGGGGGCGGCGCAGCGCCCCGGGGCCCTCCGGGTCCGGCAGCGGGTCTCGGGCCGCGGACGTCGTCACGCCTTCCACGGTAGCCAGCGTATGCCTTTGCCGCACTGAGTCTTGCCGAATGCGCAAGAACGGGTGGCGGCGCCCCGCTGTGGGGCCCGGTACCGTCGGCGCCGGAGCACCGGGACCCCGCCCGGTCACGGCCGAGGGAGCACGCGATGGACGAGCTGGAGCGGATCGCCGCGGCCTTCCCGGACCTGCGGTGGGACCGGGCGCGCAGGATCACCGAGGGCTGGGACCACGTCGTCGTGGTCCTGGACGACGCCCTGGTCTTCCGCTTCCCCCAGGAGGAGCCGTACCTGCAGGGTCTCGCCCGGGAGGTCGCGGTCCTGGACCACCTGGCCCCGCGCCTGCCGGTGCGCGTGCCCCGCTACGACCGGGTGGCCCCCGACGGCTCGTTCGCCGGCTACCCGCTGCTGCCCGGGCGCACGCTGCAGCCGGAGGTCCTCGCCGCCCTGGACGCCCCGGCGCGCGCGGCGGTCGTGGACCAGCTCGCCGCGTTCCTCTCGAGCCTGCACACCGCCCCCGTGGCGGGGACCCCGCTCGAGCGCCTGGCGCCGGTCTCCCTGCCGGAGGACCAGCGGGAGGTCCGGGCCGCGGCCGCGGCGCACCTGCCCGCCGTGCTGAGCCGGCAGGAGCTCGCCGACGCGGAGGCGATGCTGGCCGCCGTCGACGCCCTGCTGGCGGAGGAGCTGCCCGCGGTGCCCGTGCACAACGACGTCTACTCCCGGCACCTGCTGTGGGACGACGACGCCGCGGCGCTGGCCGTGCTGGACTTCAGCGACATGGGCCTGGGCGACCCGGCCGTGGACTTCGCGGAGCTGCACGAGTACGGGGAGGAGTTCGTCCGGGCCGTCTACGCCCGCTACACCGGGCCGAAGGACCCCGGGTTCCTCGAGCGGTCGTGGACCTACCAGTGCTGGGTGGGGGTGTACATGCTCACCGACCACTTCGACGTCGGCAAGACCTCCTGGGCGGTCGCCCGTGAGACCTTCGACCGGGTCCGCCGCGGCCGCTGAGCCCGCCCGCCCCACGGTCTCGCCCTTCCCCGGCACCGGCTCTACCCTGGATCCCACCGGCAGGGTTCCTCAGGAGCGGCCATGACCACCACTGCGTTTCCCGTCCGTCCCGCCACGGCCGAGCGCTTCGACGACGTCGCCGCGATCCTCGGTCCGCGCAACCCCGACTCGGCGGTCTGCTGGTGCCTCAGCTACCGCCTCCCGTCGAAGGAGAACCGCGCGCTCGCCCCGCGGGAGCGGGCCGAGCGGGTCCGGCAGCTGTGCGCCCGGCCGGTCCCGCCCGGGGTGCTCGCCTACGACGGCGACCTCGTCGTCGGCTGGTGCGGCGTGGGCCCGCGGGCGGAGCTGCACGCCTTCACCCACGGCCGGACGATCCCCCACGTCGACGACCTGCCCGTGTGGAGCATCTGGTGCTTCCGGGTGCGCGCCGGCCACCGGCGCCGCGGCATCGCCCAGGCCCTGCTCGAGGGGGCCGTCGAGCACGCCCGGGGCCACGGCGCCCCGGCCGTCGAGGGCTACCCCGTGGACAACCGCGGGAGCCGGGTGGACACGACCATGGCCTTCGTCGGCACCCGGGCGATGTTCGAGCGGGCCGGGTTCGCCAAGGCCGCCGACACCTCCTCGGTGCTCAACGGCTTCCCGCGGGTGCTGATGCGCCGGGCCCTCGGGTGAGCGCTCCCGCTGCGGCGTCCGGGGCGTGTGCTTCAGTGGTGCCATGAACGCGATGAGCCGGGACCGGCTGTGGGCCGCCGTCCACACCGAGCGGGCCCGCCTGGCCGAGGACCTTTTCGGCCTCGACGAGGCCCGGTGGGCGGTGCCGAGCCTGTGCGGGCGCTGGTCCGTGGAAGACGTGCTCGCCCACCTCACGGCGGTCGCGAGCATCGGGCGTCTCCGCTGGATGCGCAGCGTGCTCGGGGCCCGTCTGGACTTCGACCGGCACAACCAGCGCCGGCTCGAGGAGCACCGGGGCGCCTCCCCCGCGGAGACTCTCGAGCGGTTCCGTGCCGTGCTGCTCGAGAGCACGGGCCCGTCGGGGCACACCGCGGCCTGGCTCGGGGAGGTCGTCGTCCACGCCCAGGACATCCGCCGCCCGCTCGGGCTGGAGCGGACGCCGGGGGTCGGCGCGGCCACCGAGGTGGCGCGGTTCTTCGCCCGCCGGGACTTCGCCGTGCCCAGCCGCAGCACGGTGGCGGGCCTGCGGCTCGAGGCGACCGACGGCCCGTTCGCCACCGGGGACGGCCCGCTCGTGCGCGGCACGACGACGGCGCTGGTCATGGCGATGGCCGGCCGGCGCGCGTACTGCGCGGACCTGACCGGTGAGGGCGCCGCTGTGCTGGCTGCCCGCTGCCCCGCCGGCTGACGGGCGTCAGTGGACGAGCTTGAGCCCGACCACCCCGCCGACGATCATCGTCAGGAACAGGATCTTCAGCGCCGAGACCGCCTCCTCGCCGGTGGTCATCGCGACGACCACGGTGAGCACGGCACCGATGCCCACCCACACGGCGTAGGCGGTGCCGACCGGCAGCTCGCGCATCGCCCAGGCCAGCCCGGCCATGCTGGCGGCGAGGGCGGCGAAGAAGACGACGGACGGGACCGGCTTGGTGAACCCCTCCGACCGGCCCAGCGCGGTGGCCCACACCGCTTCGAGCACGCCGGAGAGCACGAGGACGAACCAGGACATGACGGGACCTCCACGGGCCGTCTTGTCGCACACCGGGTACGGCACCCCTCGTCCGGGAGCCCTGCGTGGCGCGGGCTCTCCCCGAAGTTCTCACACCGGGCGCGGGGCGGCAACGTCGGCTCCGTCACCGCCCCGGCCGCACGCCGTACTCGGGGCAGTCCTTAGCTGCCCGGAGCAGGTGCTCCGCGGCCGGTGGTCCACCGACATCGGTCCGCGGTCCGCGGTCCGCGGTCCGCGGGCAGGAAGAAACGCCCCCGTCCGGCGGGACGAGGGCGTTTCCCTCACACCGGCGGAGGTGTGAGTTCTGCGGTGCACGGGGCGCGGCGAGGGATGCTGGCCCCGGTGTCCGCGGCAGCGACGTGAGCCGGTGCCGCCATGAAGCTACCAGAGAGTACTCGTGTGCCGCGTCTCGACTGATCATTGAACAGTCATCAGTCCGGCAGCGCCGGCGGCTCCGTCGTCGTCGGGGTGCGCACCGCTCAGGCGACCGTGGTGCCGAACAGCAGGCCCAGGGCGTAGGTGGCCCTTCGTCGGGCGGTGACCGGAACGGCCGAGAGGTGCTGCTGTCCCCGCATCCGCGTCTTGCGATGGCAAACCCCTGCCCCGTAGGAAGGTGAGGACGGCCGGCGTGGGCTCGGCGGCCGGGAACGGGGGTCGCCATGAGCACCGGACCATGGTGGTCCACGGGGGCCGTGGCCGCGGGGGCGGTGCTGCTCCTCGTCCCGCCGTGGCTCCTCCTCCGGGCGGACCTGCCGTGGTGGGCGGCCGCGGGCTGGCCGGTGGTCGTGGCTGCGGCCTGCTCCGCGTTCGCCCGGTGGGCCCGCCGGGCGCCGCGCCACGAGCGCGTCGTGCTCGAGGACGAGTGGACCTCCGGGCTGCCGCCCGCCCAGGCCCTGGACCGGCTCGCCGAGCACTTCGCGGCCGAGCGGGCCGGCGTGCGCCGGGAGCACCGGTGCGTGGTCGTCACGGTCGGCTCGGACCTGCGCTTCCGTCTCACCGGCGCCGCCCCGGCCCGGGCCCGGCGGACCCTGCCCGCCGAGCTGACCGTCACCGCCACGGACACCGGGTCGGGCTCGGTCTTGCGCGCCCGGTGCCGCGACGACCTGGGGTGGTACGCGCGCATGCCCGCCTGGGTCCCGCGGCGGGCGGCCGAGCGCACCGCGCACCTCGTCGACGCGGCCCGCGTCCTGACCGGGGCCGCCTCCGACCGCGTGGACCGCCCCTGAGCCGGAGGACCCGAGCCCGCCGCCCGGACCGGTCAGGAGCCGGTCAGCCGGGCCGCCCCCGGGCCGGTCAGGGTCCGGACGGCGGGCCGTAGACGGGCCGGTGAGCTGCCCCGCGCGCACCGGTGAGCTCGCCCGCGGACCGGGCGCACCGCGCACGCCGGGCGCCCCGAGACCGCGGAGGAAGCCGAGCCGGACGGTCCTCGCGTCGTCGACGACGGGCTCCGGGCCGCCGCGGACATCCCTTGACCGGCAACCAACACGTTGCCTATTCTGCGGTCGTGGACATCCTCTTCCAGGCTCTCGCGCACCCGGCCCGGCGGATCCTGCTGGAGGAGCTGGCCGCGCGCAACGACCAGTCCCTCTTCGAGCTCACCGTGCGCCTGATCGAGAACCACGGGCTGGCCATGACCCGTCAGGCCGTGACCAAGCACCTGGCCGTGCTGCGCGAGGCCGGGCTGGTCACCGCCACGACCGCCGGGCGCACCACCGTCCACCACCTCGATCCCACCCCTCTGGCCGCGGCCCGCGCGTGGCTGGACACCCTTCCGTCCCCGTCCGGGGCGGCCGACCCGAAGGACCCGTCATGATCATCACCACCACCAGCGTCTTCGTCGACGACCAGGCCCAGGCCCTGGAGTTCTACACGACCGTGCTCGGCTTCCGGCTGAAGACCGACGTCCCCGCCGGGGGCGCGCGGTGGCTGACCGTGGTCTCGCCCGAGGCCCCCGACGGGGTCGAGCTGCTGCTGGAGCCCTCCGTCCACCCGGCCGTGACCCCGTTCAAGGAGGCGCTGGTCGCCGACGGCATCCCGTGGAACAGCTTCGGGGTCCAGGACGTGCAGGCCGAGTACGAGCGGCTCAGCGCGCTGGGCGTGCGCTTCGTGCAGCCGCCGACCCGGATGGGCCCGGTCGTCACGGCCGTGCTCGACGACACCTGCGGCAACCTCATTCAGATCGCGAGCGTCCCGGAGGCCTGAGCGGCGCACCGCGCTCAGGCGGCGGCGCCGAACCAGCGGCCCAGGCTCTCCGTCAGCCCCTGCCGGTCGGCCCCGGCCCACGCGGCGTGCCCGTCGGGGCGCAGCAGCACGGCCGGGACCTCCGGGCCCACCGGCGTGGCCCAGGGCCCGACGACGTGGTCCACCCGGTCCGCCCACCCCGCCGGGGACAGCCGGCCGGTGGCGTCCAGGAGCAGGCCGCGCCCGGTGTGCATCCGCTCGTAGAGCCGCCCCCGGGCGAGCGGGAGGTCGCGCAGGCGGCGGCCCACCAGCGGGTGGCCGCCGCCGAGGTCGTAGCGGATGCCGATCCCGGTGATCTTCCCGACCAGGTGCCGGTTGACGTCCTCGAACCCCAGGAGCTCGTCCACCAGGCGTCGCACGGCCTGCGGGCCGGGCTCGGGCGAGAGCAGCTCCGTCAGGGCCCGGGTGGTGCTCAGGACGTCGACGGCCACGGGGTGGCGCTCGGCGTGGTAGCTCTCCAGCAGGCGCTCCGGGGCCCGGCCGGCGACCGCGGCGGCCAGCTTCCAGCCCAGGTTGAACGCGTCCTGGATCCCCAGGTTCAGCCCCTGCCCGCCCACCGGCGGGTGGACGTGGGCCGCGTCCCCGGCCAGCAGCACCCGCCCGCTGCGGTAGCGCTCGGCCTGCCGGGTGGCGTCCCCGAAGCGGGAGAGCCACCGCGGGGAGTGCACGCCGAGGTCGGTGCCGGCGACGGCCCGCAGCCGCCGGCGGAACTCCTCGAGCGTCGGCGGCCCGGCGCCCTCCCCCGCCACGCCGTCGGCGGGGACGACCCCGCGCCAGAGTCCGCCGCCGAGGGGCCCGAGGCCGAAGCGCCGCTCCGTCGCCCGCACCCGTGCGACCACGGCGGCGATCTCCTCCGGGGCGGCGGTGGCCGCCGTCTCCCCGACCAGGAACTCCGTGCGCGCCGGCTCGCCGGGGAAGCCCACCCCCAGCAGCCGGCGCACGGTGCTGCGCCCGCCGTCGCAGCCCACCAGCCAGCGGCACTCCTCGTGCGTGCCGTCGGCGAGCCGGATCACCACCCCGTCGTCGTCCTGGTCGAGGCCCACGACCTCCGCGCCGCGGCGGACCCGCGCGCCGAGCCCGGCGGCGTGCTCGGCCAGCAGCCGGTCGGTCACGGGCTGCGGGATCCCCAGGACCCAGGGGTGGGCCGTGTCCAGGTCCTCGGGCGCGGGGCGGTCGATGCCGGCGACCAGTCCCCGGAGCGGGTACCGGGTGCCCTCGGCGAGGAAGCGCGGGAGCAGCCCGCGCTGGTCCAGCACCTCGATGCTGCGCACGTGCAGGCCCAGGGCGCGCACGAACCCCGGCGGGTGCAGGCGCTTCTCGGCCACGAGCACGTCCACTCCGTGCAACCGCAGCTCCGCCGCCAGCATCATCCCGGTCGGCCCGCCGCCGGCCACGACCACGTCGGTCATCGCGTCCTCCGCTCCTCGCCCGGCCCCGCCGGGGCCGGGCCCTCCGGCCGCCCGTGCGGACCGCCGCCCCGGCAGTGTGCGCCCCGGCCGGGGGCTTGCGGCAAGACCGGGGTCCGGGCGCATCCTGGAGGTGACGGGAGCGCACGCGCGCAGACCGATGAGCGGTGAGGACCCGGACCGCCCGCGGGGTTCCCGGGCTCAGCCGCCGGCGCCCTGCGGCGACGGGACGGTGCCCGCCCGCTCGGCGTGGCGGCGCTCCCAGGCCACGATCGCGCCGGTCGCCTCGAGCAGCTCGTCGGCCATCTGCTCGAGGACGGCGTCCGGCTGGCGGTACGGGTCGATCACGTCGTTGCGCTCGGCCTGGCGCACCGGCACGCGCTGGCGCAGCCGCGGGGCCTGCTTGCGCAGCCACGCCCACCGCTCCGCGCGGTCGGCCGGCACGGCGGCGTCCAGCTCCGGGTCCGCGGCCACGTACTGGAGGACCCGCGCGAACTCCCGCAGCGGGAACGTGCGCTTGAGCAGCCGCGGGGACAGCTGCAGCACCGGCTGCAGGTGCTCCCGGGCCATGACGAGCACGAGGTCCACGTCAGTCAGCATCTGCGCGGTGAGCTGCCGGGCCCGGTGGGTGTCGGCGTCGAGGCCGCGCTCGCGGGCGAGGGCGCCGACCCGGTGCTCGAAGGCGTCGTCGACGAGGGCGTGCAGCCCCGCGCTGGTGACCTCGAACCCGCCCGGGGACACGGCGTCGAGCCCGTGCTGCAGCTCGACCGCGGCCAGGGGCGAACGGCAGACGTTGCCGGTGCAGACCGTCAGGATGCGCGTGGGGGGCAAGGGTCCTCCTGGGGAGCGGGGATGGCTGCTTCCCAGCCTACTGGGGTGCGGAGGACGGCCTCAGTGCTGCGCGGCGCCCCCCTGCGCGCCGTCCTCCCGCTCCTGTGCGTCCTCCTGCGCCACGACGGTCGAGTACATCCGCCACACGGCGAGCGCGCCCAGAGCGGGGGTGACGAGCAGCATGAGGACCGGAGCGGTGAAGTGGCCGACGAGCCACGAGACCAGCCCGACGAGGGCGCCCAGCACCAGCCCGTCGACGGCGAGCGAGACGTCGACCGGCTGTCCGCTCTCGTCCACGAACTGCGCGCGCATGCTCCGACGGTAGAAGGATCCGCGCAACGACGGAACCGTCCGCCCGGCGTGGGGCGCCGTTGTGGACGGTAGCGGGGACAGGGCGGCGCCGCCGGGCGGCCTTCCCGGCGGGGCGGGAGCGGCCGAGGTCGGCGGGCGCCGCCGGCGCCGCCGAGGCGGTTCAGCGGTGCGGGTCGGCGGCCGCGGTGTCCTCCGGGTCCACGGCCGCGCTCATCTCGTGCAGGAAGGCGACGACGGTCGCGGCCTGCTCGGGGCTCAGCCGCGCGGCGGCGGCGTGCATGCGCTCGTGCATCCGACCGAGCGTGGCCCGGATCTCGCAGTCGGCCTCGTGCGTGGCGACGATGACCAGCGAGCGCCGGTCGGTGGGGTGGGGACGGCGGGCGACGTGGCCGCTGCGGGCGAGGCGGTCCAGCAGCGCGGTGGTCGAGGCCGAGGAGATGCCGAGCTTCGTGGCGAGCATGCGGGGGGTGAGTGGCTCCCCGGCGCGATCGGCCTCCATGAGGTGGCGCAGGGCCTGGACGTCCTTCTCCCCCATGCCCATCGACTCCCGGGTGCGCCGGCGCACGGCCTGCTCCGCGGTGCGGTAGCGGCGCAGGGCCTCGAGCACCTCGACGGCGCCGGGACGGTCGGTGCCGTACCAGTATCCGGAGGGACGGGGAAGGGTGGTGGCCATGGAACGAACTCTAGACGAACTGACGATTCGATGCACTGATTGTTAGACAAGCTACACACTTTGTGCTTGGGTGGGGAGCACCGGTTGCCGCCGCGGCGACCGAGGAGAACGACCGGAAGGTGCATCATGACCGTGCTCGACGACGCCCCAGCGACCCCCACCCCGACCCTCGAGATCGGCGCGGTGGAGCTGCCCCCGGCGCCGCAGTGGCCGGCGCCGCCGGTCGCATCCGGGCAGGGCACGGAGGCGACCGGCGGGAGCACACTTCCCCAGGGGCCGGTCCACTGCGGTCGCCCCATGGCGGTGCGCCGCCTGGACCCGCTGGTGCCCGACAGCCGCGCCAACCGGGCGGTGCTCGAGGCCGCCCTGGCGGAGGAGCGGGTCCACGCCTGCGCGTGCGGCTACCTGCTGACCCTCCCCGCCGCCCCCGGGCCGACCGAGCCCCTGTGCGCCCCGCACGAGCGGGCGGTCTTCACGGAGCTCCTCCTGCAGCGCGTGCACGCCGCCGCCGGGGTCGTCGAGTCCGTGCTGTGGGCGTGCGACCAGCTGAGCCCGCAGGAGGGTGGTGCGGACGACCCGTCCGAGCAGTGGCTGCTCGAGGCCGACCGCGAGTCCGCGGCCTGGGCGGCGGACACCGCCGAGCTCGACCTCGAGGCGGCGGTGCGCCTGGCCGCCGAGCACGGCGTGCCGGCCGAGCGCCTGGCCGAGGCCGCCGGGCGGGAGGCGCTCCGGGCCGCGTAGCGCACCCGGCCCGCGCACCGGACCGCCCGGACCGGCGGGACCGCGGTCCTACGCGACGCGGGTCCTCGTGCAGACCGTGCCCAGCCAGGCCCCGAGCGCGCCACCGAGCCCGTTGGCCACGACGTCGCGCAGGTCCGGCACCCGGGAGTCCAGCAGGAGGAACTGGGCGAACTCGATCCCGCCGCTGAGCCCGAGGCCCAGCGCGGCCCACACCCACCAGGCACCGCTGCGCACGAGCAGCACGGGCACCAGGACCAGGGGCACGAAGGCCGCCCCGTTGGCGAGCGACTCGAAGAGCTCCAGCGAGACCCACCCCGGCATCCCGAGCTCCTGGAGCAGCGCCCACACCCGCACCTGCAGCCCGCCGACCCGCGGCCCGTCGAGGCCCAGGAAGAGCACGGCCGAGGCGACGAGGTACACGGCGTAGAGCACGAGCACCGCGTGCGGCGGGCGCGGGCGGCGGGCGCCGTCGTCGTCGGGGTGGGGAAACGCGTTCACGCACCGAGCGTAGACGGCACCGAGAGACGTTCTCCCAGGTCAGCGCGGGATTCCCATGCGCGCTCATGCGAGGTCGATGCAATGGGGACCCGCGGGCCGCGTCGGCGGGCGGGGCGAGAGCCGACGGGCGGGAACCGCGTCCCCGGAGCCGCCCACGGCACCGCTCCCCAAGTGGGGACAGCATCGGCGCACGTAACAAAACAATAAATGTGCTGGATCCCGGTCGGACGTGCCGTGATCCCGCGCCGCGGATTTCCGCAGGTCACGGCCAGGTCACGACCGACCCGTCCCGGCGGGCGCGCTCTACGCGCCCGTAATATGCGATGGCATGCGTTTGTTGATGCAAACGCACATTTATAGTTGCCGTGGCTCCCAAGGAACTTCCCCCCATTCCCCCCATGGCCTGCACGAGTCGTCCTATCTGATCCCATTGAGTTAGGCGTCCCACGTGAAAGCACCCCCCCACCTGGCGCTGCCCGCTGCCCTGACGGCAGTCGTGCTGGCCATCAGCTCCCTCGCACCCGCCGCGGCCACGGACGGGGCCGCCGGCGCTGAACCCGTCACCCTCTCCGAGGACCGCCGCGGCGGCCTGGTCTCCAAGGTCGTGGACTCCGGCGGGCAGATCGTCACCACCACCGAGGACGCCGCCACCGGCGAGGCGGTCCTCCCCGACCCGGCCACCGCCGGGACCCGGCCCACCGGCGACGGCCTCGACGGCGGCGCCGTGATGGGCCAGTGGGCCAAGAGCCCCGAGCACTTCGAGCGCCTGGCCGAGGCCTCCGCCCGCACCGCCGCCGAGCTCGACGACGAGCCCCGGACCGGCGAACGGACCATCCCCGACGACGACGCCACAGGCGCCGCCGGCACCGCCGCCGAGGAGGCGGGGGCCGCCGAGAGCGCGGATCCCGCCGCCGCGGCGGAGGAGCCCGTGGCCGCGGTCTCCTCGCTGGCCACCGCCGCGTCGGCCCCGGCGGGGATCAAGGGCACCGACGTCTCGAACTGGCAGCCGACCGTGAACTGGTCGAGCCTGTGGAACCAGGGCTCGCGCTTCGCCTACGTGAAGACCTCCGAGGGCGACAGCATCACCAACCGCATCTTCGGCGAGCAGTACGCCGGCGCGGGCCGGGTGGGCATGTACCGGGGCGGCTACCACTTCGCCATCCCCACCCGGGACTCCTCGGGGGCGAAGCAGGCCGACTACTTCGTGAACAACGGCGGCGGCTGGTCCGCCGACGGCAAGACCCTGCCCGGGCTGCTCGACATCGAGAACAACCCGTACCCCTCGCTCTACGGCAACCAGTGCTACGGCTTCTCCCCCGCCGAGATGGTGGGCTGGATCCGCGACTTCTCCGACCGGTACAAGGCCCGCACCGGGCGGCTGCCGGCGATCTACACGAACTACTACTTCTGGCGCGACTGCACCGGCAACTCCACCGCGTTCAACGACCACCCGCTGCACATCGCCTCCTACGGCGCCGCGCCGCAGAACCCGGGCGGCTGGACCACGTGGGACATCTGGCAGTACACCGACGCCGGCTTCGCCGAGCGGATCGACGCCAACGTCTACCGCGGCACCGCGGCCCAGCTGGGCGACCTCGCCCGCAACCGCTACCACAAGCCCCTCGGCGGCAGGGCCCCGGCCGGCGCCACGACCGTGAGCCCCTCCGGCTACACGGTCAAGGGCGGGATCGGCTCGAAGTACCGCGCCCTCGGCGGCGCGTCCGTCTTCGGCGCCCCGGTGATGAACGAGCGCGGCGGGCTGGTGGGCGGCGGCGTCTACCAGCGCTTCGCGAAGAACTCCACCTTCTACTGGTCCGCCCCGACCGGGGCGTGGCCGGTGAACTTCAACGGCGCCATCGGGCGCAAGTTCGCCGCCCACCGCCACGAGAACGGCCTCGGCTACCCGTCCTCCCAGGAGCGCGGCGGGCTGGTCGGCGGCGGCGCCTACCAGGTGTTCCGCAGCGGCGCGAACGTGCACAAGATCCTGTGGAGCCCCGGCACGGGCGCCTACCCCGTCAAGGAGAACAGCGGCATCGGCTCGGCCTGGAAGCGCGCCGGCTTCGAGCGCGGCCTGGGCTACCCCACCACCGACGAGCGCGGCGGGCTGGTCGACGGCGGCGCGTACCAGATGTTCCGCAGCGGCAACAGCATCCACAAGGTGCTCTGGAGCGCCCGCAGCGGCGCCCACCCCGTGAAGGAGAACAGCGCGATCGGCGCCGAGTGGCGCGCGGCCGGCCACGAGCGCGGCTACGGCTACCCCGTCACCGGTGAGTACCGGTACGGGACCGAGGTCCGCCAGCAGTTCTCGAAGAACTTCACCGTCCACTACTCCACGACCACCAAGAGGATCTGGGTGACCCGATGAAGCACCGCAAGCACGTGACCCGCACCCCCGGACGCCTCGCCCTCACCGCGGCGGCCCTGACCCTGGCCCTGCCCTCCACCGCGCTGCTGACCGCCGCCCCGGCGGCCGCCGCGGCGAAGGACATCGTCTCGGTGACCACGAACACCCGCACCACCGACGCCCAGCGGCTGCTGGAGCTGATCAACGCCCACCGCAAGGCCAAGGGCCTGTCCCCGGTGAAGTACTCCTCGACCGTCTCGGGCATCGCCCAGGGCCAGTCCGACCGGCTGACCCGCGACGAGGTCATCGACCACACCGACACGTTCCTCAAGGATCCCCGTGCCGGGTCCTGGAACGCCGCCGGCGAGATCCACTCCGTCTCCTGGCGGGGCACGGTCGACGAGCTGATGAGCTGGTGGAAGGGCTCCACCGCCCACAACAAGGTCCTCACCGACCCGCGCATGGAGGTCATCGGCATCGGGCTGACCTACGTCGACGGCCAGCTCTCCGGCAACAAGCAGGGCTGGAAGCTCGTGGGCACCGTGACCTCCTACGGCTACGCCGCGGGCCAGGCCCCCGCCGACACCCGCACCACCGTGAGCAACCCGCCGGGCTCGACGCTCTCACCCTCCCCGGCGCCCACGCCCGAGCCCGGGGCGGCCACCGGCTACGACGTCCGCGGCGGGATCGGCACCAAGTACCGGGCCCTGGGCGGCGCAGCGGTCTTCGGCACCCCCACCATGAACGAGCGCGGCGGGCTGGTGGGCGGGGGCGTCTACCAGCAGTTCTCCCGCGGGGCGACCTTCTACTGGTCCGCCCCGACCGGGGCCTGGCCCGTGCAGTTCACCGGGGCCATCGGCCAGCGCTTCGCCGCCGCCGGCCACGAGTACGGCTACGGCTACCCCACCACCGACGAGCGCCGGATCGCCGGCGGCGCCTACCAGGTCTTCCGCAGCGGTGCGAACGTGCACAAGGTGCTGTGGAGCCCCGGCAACGGCGCCCGGACGGTCAAGGAGAACAGCGCCATCGGCCAGAAGTGGAAGGCTGCCGGCTACGAGCGCGGCTACGGCTTCCCCGTCACCGACGAGTACCGGTGGGGCACCGAGGTGCAGCAGCGGTTCTCCAACGGCCACACCGTGCACTGGTCCTCCGTCACGAAGCGGGTGTGGGTCACCCGCTGACCACTCCCCCGCCCGGGACAGCCCCCGGCCGCTCCGTGCGGCCGGGGGCTGTCCCGTTCCCGGACCGGGGCCGGCGGCAGCGCGCCGGCCCCGGGACGACGGCGGCCCCTCACCGGCAACGGTGAGGGGCCGCGTCGTCGTCGGACCGGTCAGGAGCGGCCGTCGAACAGGCTCGTGACGGAGCCGTCCTCGAAGACCTCCTGGATCGCCCGGGCGATCAGCGGGGCGATCGACAGGACCGTGAGGTTCTCGAAGCGGTGCTCGGCCGGCACGGGCAGCGTGTCGGTCACCACGACCTCCACGGCCCCGGAGGTCGAGAGCCGCTCGACGGCCGGGGGCGAGAACACCGCGTGGGTCGCGGCGATGATGACGTCCTTCGCGCCCTTCTCCTTGAGCACCTGCACGGCGCCGGAGATCGTCCCGCCGGTGTCGATCATGTCGTCGATGAGCACGCAGGTGCGGCCCTCGATCTGGCCCACGACCTCCTTCGAGGTCGCCTGGTTCGGGCGGGTGATGTCGCGGGTCTTGTGCACGAACGCCAGCGGGCACCCGCCGAGCAGCTCCGTCCACTGCTCGGCCACGCGCACGCGCCCGGTGTCCGGGGAGACCACCGTGACGTTGTCGAGGTCGACGACGGAGCGCACGTGCCCGGCCAGCAGCGGGATGGCCATCAGGTGGTCCACCGGGCCGTCGAAGAAGCCCTGGATCTGCGCCGTGTGCAGGTCCACCGACATCAGCCGGTCCGCGCCGGCGGTCGTGTACAGGTCCGAGATCAGGCGGGCCGAGATGGGCTCGCGGCCCCGGTGCTTCTTGTCCTGGCGGGCGTAGGGGTAGAAGGGCGAGACCACCGTGATCGACTTCGCCGAGGCGCGCTTGAGCGAGTCGATCATGATCAGCTGCTCCATGATCCACTGGTTGATCGGCGCCGGGTGGGACTGGATCAGGAAGGCGTCCGCGCCGCGCACCGAGTCGCCGAAGCGCACGTAGGTCTCGCCGTTGGCGAAGTCGTACGCGTCGGTGGGAACGAGCTCCGTGCCGAGCTCCGCGGCGATGTTCTCCGCCAGCTGCGGGTGGGCCCGCCCCGACAGGAGGACCATCCGCTTCGCCCCCGGGTTGGTGATGCCGGTCATCTGTTCTCGCTTTCCTCGGTGGTGTCCTCGGTGGTTCCCGTGCCGGGGCCGGTGGTGCCGGCCGCGCCGTCGTCGTCCCCGCCGCGGGACCGCAGGGCGGCCTCGGCCGCCGCGCTGCCCGGGCGGTGGTCCACGACCCAGTTCTCCACGATCCGCTGGGCGCCCTCGGTCAGGGCCAGCGCCCCCGCGGGGACGTCCTTGCGGATCGTGGTGCCGGCGCCGGAGTAGGCGCCGTCCCCCACGGTGACGGGGGCGACGTACATGTTGTCGGAGCCCATGCGCACGTGGTCGCCGATGACGGTGCGGTGCTTGCGCACGCCGTCGTAGTTGACGAACACCGAGGCCGCGCCGATGTTGGAGTGCTCCCCGATCGTCGCGTCCCCCACGTAGGACAGGTGCGGGACCTTCGAGCCGTCGCCGATGCGGGAGTTCTTGGTCTCCACGAACGTGCCGATCTTGCCCCCGGTGCCCAGGACCGTGCCGGGGCGCAGGTAGGCGAACGGGCCCACGGACGCGCCCGGGCCGATCACCGAGCCGGACCCGTGGGTGCGCACCACGTGGGCGCCGGGGCCGACCTCGACGTCGGTGAGGGTGGTGTCGGGGCCGACCACGGCGTCCTCGGCCACGCGGGTGCCGCCGTGCAGCTGCGTGCCGGGCAGGACCGTGACGTCCGCGGCCAGGCGCACCTGCACGTCGATCCAGGTGGTCGCCGGGTCCACGATCGTCACGCCGTTGCGCATGTGCTCCTCGAGCACCCGGCGGTTGAGGTGCGCGCCGAGCTGAGCCAGCTGCACGCGGTCGTTGGCGCCCTCGACCTCCCAGCGGTCCTCGATCCGCAGCGCGTCCACGGCGTGGCCGGCCCGCCGGGCCAGCAGCGGGACGTCGGTGAGGTACATCTCGCCCTGGGCGTTGTCCGAGGTGACCTCCGCGAGGGCGGTGCGCAGGACGTCGGCGTCGAAGGCGAAGATCCCGGAGTTGATCTCGGTGACGGCCAGCTCCTCCGGGGTGGCGTCCTTGGCCTCCTTGATCTCCCGGAAGGACCCGTCCGCGTCGCGCAGCACCCGGCCGTAGCCGCCCGGGGCCTCGTGGTCGGCGGTCAGCACGGTCACCCCGTTGCCCCGCTGCTCGTGGCGGTCCACCAGCCGGGCCAGCACGGCGGGGGTCAGCAGCGGGACGTCGCCGTAGGTGACCACCACGGTCCCGGCCAGCCGCTGCTGCGCGTCGAGGGCCTCCACCGCGACCTGGACGGCCCGGCCCGTGCCGGGGACCTCGTCCTGGTCCACGATCAGCGCCTCCGGGTCCTGCTCCAGCACGTGCGGGACGACCTGGTCGCGCTCGAAGCGCACGACCGCCGCGAGCCGCTGCGGGTGCAGGCTGCGGGCCGCGACGAGCGCGTGCCCGATCATGGAACGACCCCCGATCCGGTGCAGGATCTTGGGGGTCTTGGACTTCATCCTCGTGCCCTTGCCGGCGGCCAGGACGACGACGGCAGCGGGGCCGCCCGCCGTGCCGGCGCGCTCGGGGGTGGTCTCAGGGGTGCTCACGGCGCGATGCTGCTCCTCGGTCGTCGTCACGTCCCGGCGCGGTGCGCCGGTCCGACACGGGGTCCGCTCCTCGGACGGGACGCGGACGTTCCGCCTCTAGGGTTCGAACCTAGACTCCGCGGCTCCAAAGGCCGGGGTGCTGCCAGTTACACCAAGGCGGAGCACCGCCGTGGAACGGCAGTGGTGCACGCTGTGCACAGTCGCCCACCCTACCACCGGCGGTTCAGCCGGCCGCCGGGCCGGGGCCGTCCAGGAGCACCAGCACGCGGCGCTGCGCGGCGGCCTCCTCGAGGTCCGGGACGGCCGCGAACAGCGCCTCCAGGGTCGCCTCGTCCAGGCCCCGCAGCACCAGCGGCGCCCGGTCCAGGAGGGGGCGCATCCGCTGGAACGCCGCGGCCAGGTCCTCGCCCGCGCCGGTGGATCCGCCGACGTTCCAGGCCACCGAGGCCACGTAGCGGTCGTCGACGTCGAGCACGCCCTCCTCCCGGGCCCGCTCCAGCGCGCCCAGCAGGTCCAGCTCGTCCTCGGTGGCGCCCTCGGTCTCCAGGAGCAGGTGCACGCCGTGGGCGGAGGCCGCCTCGGCGAGGGCCGCCAGCATCGAGTACACGCGCTCCTCGCTGCGGCCCCGGTTGTCCACCCCGGCCCGCGGGACCACCAGGAACCGGGCGCCCAGGCCCGCCGCGAGGCTCAGGTGGTCGTCCAGCACGGCGATGACGCCCTCGTCCGGGATGTCGTCGTCCAGCGAGACGGTCGCGCGCACCAGGAGCGGGTCCGCACCGGCCTCCCGCAGGGCCTCCCCCATCTGGCGGCGGGGCAGCGCCCCGAGGTGGCGGCCGGCGAGCTGGTCCGGGCCCACCGGCAGCTCCACCGGGCCGGGGTGCTCCCGCACGGTCTCGACGGCGGCGGCGAGCTCGTGCACGCCGTCCAGGCTCACGCCGTGGGCGCGCTGCTGCCGGGACGGTCGGGTCCGGTCGCTGGGGTTGTCCTGCATGCCGCAATCCTCCCACGGCCGATTGAGTCCCGGCTGAGAGATTCCCGATGGCACACCCCTGGGACCGTCCCCTCTTGTGCGCTCCGGCGCCCCTGGTGCGCCCTCTCGCCCCTCCGGCAGTCCCCCTCCGGCCCGGCCGACTCCCCACCCCACCAGCACCCCTCCCCCGCCGAGTCCCCACCCGACCAGCACCCCTCCCCCGCCGAGTCCCCACCCGACCAGCACCCCTCGCGCCGAGCCCCCACCCCACCGACATTCACCGGGCCGACTTCCCACCACACCGATTACTCACCGCGCCGAGCCCCCACTCGAGCCACACCCACGCCGCCGAGTCCCCAGTACGCCAGCCGACTCCCCACCACATCGACACCCTCCCTCGCCGAGTCCCCACCCAAGTCACGCTCGGCTCGCCGAGTCCCCTCGCTCGCGGCATTTCCCCCGTTGCCCGACGGGGGAAATGCCGCGATCGAGGGGACTCGGCGGGGATGGGACACTCGCTTGGGGACTCGACGCTCGGCTGGGGACGTCGGGGGTTTCGAGCCGCAGGAACCGTTGATCAGGCCGTTCCTGCATTGGCGCACCTCGAGAGGCCGATCCGCCTGACCGTCGAAGCCCGAACCGCAGTGCATCCACAGCGCACCCTCCTACCTGTCGCCGAGCCCCCTTTGTCGCGGCATTTCCCCCGTCAGGCAATGGGGGAAATGCCGCGATCGAGGGGACTCGACGACCACAGCGCTCGATCAGTGGGGACTCGGCGGCAGAAGCGGCGGCGCGGTGGGGACTCGGCGGTGCCGGGCCGGGCGAGGGGCCGGGGCGGGCGGGGCATGGGCCAAGCGGGGCCGGGGCGGGCGGGGCGCGAGTACCCTTGACGGGTGGCACATCTACTCGGCGGCGAGAACCTGCACCTGGAATTCCCCACGAAGACGGTCTTCGACGGCGTGAGCCTCGGCATCGACGAGGGCGACCGGATCGGCATTGTGGGCCGCAACGGCGACGGCAAGTCCACGCTCATGAAGCTGCTGGCCGGCCGGCTCGAGCCGGACGGGGGCCGCGTGACCGTGCGCTCCGGGGTGCGGGTGGGCATGCTCGACCAGGCCGACGTGCTGGACCCGGAGCAGACGGTGGGGCACGCCGTCGTCGGGGACCGGCCGGAGCACGAGTGGGCGGGCGACGCGAAGGTGCGCGACGTCATCGGCGGACTGGTCAAGGACCTCGACTGGGACGCGAGGGTCGGCGAGCTCTCGGGCGGGCAGAAGCGGCGCGTGGCGCTGGCGGCGCTGCTGGCCGGGGACTGGGACGTGATCTTCCTGGACGAGCCGACCAACCACCTGGACGTCGACGGCATCACGTGGCTGGCCCGGCACCTGGACAACCGGTGGCCGCGCACCCAGGGCGGGCTGGCGGTGGTCACCCACGACCGCTGGTTCCTGGACGCGGTGTGCACCGACACGTGGGAGGTCCACGACCGGATCGTGGAGCCCTTCGAGGGCGGCTACGCGGCGTACGTGCTGCAGCGGGTCGAGCGCGACCGGCAGGCGGCGGTGGCCGAGTCCAAGCGGCAGAACCTCATGAAGAAGGAGCTGGCGTGGCTGCGCCGGGGTGCGCCGGCGCGCACGTCGAAGCCGAAGTTCCGGATCGAGGCGGCCAACCAGCTCATCGACGACGTCCCGCCGCCGCGCGACTCCGTGGCGCTGTCGCAGCTGGCGGTGACACGGCTGGGCAAGGACGTGGTGGACCTGGAGAACGTCTCGGTGTCCTACCCGACCGAGGACGGCGGGACCCGCGAGGTCCTCCACGACGTCACGTGGCTGATCGCCCCGGGCGAGCGCACCGGCATCCTGGGGGTCAACGGCGCGGGCAAGTCCACGCTGCTGGGCCTGGTCACGGGTGCCGTGCAGCCCACGAGCGGGCGGGTCAAGCGCGGGAAGACGGTGAGGATCGCCGTGCTCACCCAGCAGCTCTCGGAGCTGGAGGACGTCGCGGAGGACCGGGTCTCGGACGTGGTGGCCTCCAAGCGCACGACCTACCTGGCCGACGGCAAGGAGATGACGCCGGGCCAGCTGCTCGAGCGGCTGGGCTTCACGAACGCGCAGCTGTCCACCCCGGTCAAGGACCTCTCGGGCGGGCAGAAGCGACGGCTGCAGCTGCTGCTGATCCTGCTGGACGAGCCGAACGTGCTCATCCTCGACGAGCCCTCCAACGACCTGGACACCGACATGCTCGCGGCCATGGAGGACCTGCTCGACACCTGGCCCGGGACGCTGCTCGTGGTCTCCCACGACCGCTACCTCCTGGAGCGCGTCACCGACCAGCAGTACGCGGTGATCGACGGCCGCTTCCGGCACCTGCCCGGCGGCGTGGACCAGTACCTGGACCTCGCCGCGCGCTCGCGCACCGGCACGGCGGCGGGCGCCTCCTCCGCCTCGAACCCGCTGGCCGCGACCGGTCCGGCCGCCGGGGGCAGGGGGACGACGACGGCGGTCGCGCCGAAGCTGACCGGCGCCCGGGCCCGTGCGGCGCAGAAGGAGGTCGGGGCGACCGAGCGCAAGCTGGAGAAGCTCACCGGGCGGGTCGAGCAGATCCACGCCGAACTCGCGGCCCACGACCAGTCCGACTACGAGGGGCTCGCGGCGATCACCGCGCGGCTGCGGGAGGTCGAGGCGGAGATCGAGGAACTGGAGCTGCGCTGGCTGGAGCTCTCCGAGGACCTGGGCCAGTAGGCGGACGGCCGCCCGCGCCGGCCGTCGCGGGCCCGGGCGGAGCGTGGTGGATGCCGGAGGGGACGCCGCGGGCCGGGTCGTCGAGCACTTCCCCGGCCCCGGGGACGCCGCATTCGTGACCGGATCGTGTCTTCCCTTCCGCGAACGCGGGTTCACCATGGAGGGACCGACGTCTGCCGGCCCTCCCCCGGGGCCCGTTGAGGAGGCAACCGTGGTCCCCCGCTCCCGCTCCGTGCTCTCGGCCCTCAGCGCCGCCGTCCTCGTGGCCGCCCCGCTCGGGGCCCCCGTCCTCGCCGGCGCTCCCGCACCGTCGGCCCCGGCCCCGGCACCGGCCGCTCCCGCCGCCCCGCCCGCGCCCGAGGGCGTGGTGGTCGTCGAGGCGGTGGACCTGCCCCTGGGGGTGACCCAGGCCGCCGACGGGTCGCTCGTGGTCACCCACCCGGACGGCCTGGGCCCCGCGTCGAAGCAGGAGGTGGGCCGCTCCCTGCCCGGCGGCGGGAACGCGACCGTGCAGACCTCCGGGACCACGACCACGGTCCCGGTCGAGGGCGACGGCGTCCACGACCTGCGCTACCTGGACACGGACACGGCCGACTGGACGATCCTGGGCATCGGCCGGGCGCTCGCCGTGGTCGAGGACGGGCGGCTGGTCGACGTCGAGCAGATCTCCGCCCCCCGCGGCCAGGAGGTCGGGCTGTGGCAGGCCGGGCCGGGGGCGGTGCGCGTCGTCGTGCCCGCGGACCGGGCCGACCGGGTGCACTGGTCCCTGCACCAGGGGGCCGTCCCGGTGCGGCTGAACACCGACCACCTGCCCGTGACCGTGGTCCGCGACCTGCCGGACGGCCGGTACTCCCTCTCCGCGGGCACCGCCGACCAGCCGGGCCCGCTGACCGCCTCCACCATCTCCTTCACGCTGGTGGACGGCTGGATCGCCCGGTGAGGGGGCCGGGGTCCCCGGACGCCGAGGCCGCGGCCGTCGCGCTCTTCACGGGTCCCGGCCTGGACGCGCTCGTCGCCGGTGTGCTCCGCGGCCACGACAGCGGCAACGACGACGCCGGGCGCGGCGGGGAGCACTCCGGGCCCGCCGGGGAGCCCTCCGGCGCCGGCCCGGACCGCTGGACCCTGCGGCGGGTGCACCACCGCCCCGGGGCGAGCGTCACCGCGGTCGTGGACGTCGCGGCCCGCGCCGGCCGGCCGGGCGGCACGCTGTGCCTGAGCACCGCCGCGCCGCCGACGCCGTGGCCGGCGACCGTGCGGCGCGCCGACCACGACGACCTCGGGCTGATCACGTGGTGGCTGCCGCACGACCCGTGGCTGCCCGGCCTGCCCCTGGCCTCGTCCCCGGAGGCGGTCGGGCGGGAGGTCTTCGGCTCGGCGGTGCCCGCGGCCCTGGTGCCGCAGTCCTACCGGCCCACCCGCCGGGCGGTGCTGCGGGCCGTGCACGAGGGCGACGTGCGGTTCCTGAAGGTCCTGCGCCGCGGCCGGGCGGCGGCCCTGCACGGCCGGCACCGGCTGCTGCGCGACGCCGGGCTGCCCGTGCCCGCCCCGGACGGGGAGCCGGTGGACGACGTGGTGGTGCTGCACGCCCTGGCCGGCACGCCCCTGGCGGCCGCGGTGCGGGCCGACGGCGCGGCCGCCCTGGCCCCGGAGCACGTGCTCGCGCTGCTCGGGGCGCTGCCCCCGGCGGTCCTCGAGCTGCCCGCTCGCCCGTCCTGGACCGACCGGGTCCTCGACCACGGCCGTGCCGCGGCGGTGGCCCTGCCCGAGGAGGCCGCCCGCGTCCGGGACCTGGCGCACGCCGTAGACTCCGCCCGCCGGGCCACCGACCCCGGCCCGCTCGTGCCCACCCACGGGGACCTCTACGAGGCGAACCTGCTCGTGGACCCGGCCGTCCGGGGCCCGTTCGGCCCCCTGACGGGCCTGCTCGACGTCGACGCCGCGGGTCCGGGCCGGCGCGCGGACGACCTCGGGTGCTTCGTGGCCCACCTCGCCGTGCTGCCGACGGTCGACCGGCGCTACCGGCACGCCCCCGCCGCGGCGGAGCGGTTCCTCGCGGGCTTCGACGCGGCCGTCGACCCGGCGGCGCTGCGGGTGCGCTCCGCCGGCGTCGTGCTCTCCCTCGTGGCCGGGGCCCGGCGCACCGGCGGCCCGCCCGACCGGGCCCTGCGCCGGCTCGAGCTCGCCGAGCAGTTCCTGTCCCGCGCCGGGTGAGCCCGGACCCGGCCCGGGACGCCGCGGCCCAGGCCGAGGAACCGGCTGCCCGGCGGCACCGGCCGCGCCGGGTGCCGCGGGCCTCGCCGGCGCGGGAACCGCCGGGACCCTCGGCCGGCGGCACCGTGCCGCGGAGCGGGCGCACCCGCCCTGACCTGGGCGGACGCCCAGGTCGCACCCAGCGCGGCGTTGCCGATCCGTGGCTGATCGGTGATGCCCCAGCCGTAGCCGGTTCGCGCAGCGCGGCGTAGCGTGATCCGAGAGGACCACCCCGGGTCCTCGCACCGCAGCCGCTCACGACCCCCGGCGCTGCGGCGCGGCCGCCCCGGAACCCGCCCGTCCCCCGGCGGGTCCGGGGCGGCCGCCTGTCCGCGGAGGACCGCACGGTCGCCCGCCCGCGTCGGGCCGGACGACTGCCGCGGTCCCCGGGCCGGCCCCGCAGGACCCGGCGACCGGTGCCGTGCACCCGGATCGGGGCTCCCGCGCCGGGGCGCCCGGGCCGGGGCACCCGGGTCAGGGCACCATGGTCAGGGGTCGCGGCGCGCCGCCGCCGGCTGCGCCGCCTCCTCCGGGGCGAGGGCCGGCTCGGGCCCGGCGGCGTCGTCGTCGAGGTACTCCCCCGTCCCGTAGTCGTAGGCCACGGGGTTGCCCTCCTCGTCGCGGCGGACGTACCAGCCGGTGACCTCGTCGGCCGTGGAGTCGAAGCCGTGGCCGGTGGCGTACTCGCTGGTGGCCTCGGTGGGGGTCACCGCCAGGGCGAAGTTGTCCCCGTGCTCGGTCACGCCGTAGCGCACGGCCTTCTCCACGGCGGAGCGCTCGAACCGGTGGCGGATCGCCTGCGGGTCGTTGCGCAGCTCCTTGTACAGGGCCAGGCACATGAGCACGATGATCACCGAGAACGGCAGGGCAGTGACGACGATGAGGTTCTGCAGGCCCTGCAGCGCGCTCGCCCCGCCGGTGAGCAGCATGACCACGGCGATCCCGGCCATGCACACGGCCCAGAACGCGGTGACGCGCCGGCGCGGGTCCGGGCGCCCGCCCTGGGAGAGCTGGGAGTTGACCAGCGAGGCCGAGTCCGCGGTGGTGACGAAGAAGATCCCCAGCATCAGGATCACCAGCGGCGCCACGAGCTGCGCGCCCGGGAGCATGTCCAGGACCACGAAGAAGATCTCCTCGGGCGAGGGCAGCGACGCCGTCGTGCCGTCGGGGGCCACGGCGCCGTTCTCGCGCTGGAGCCAGATCGCGGTGCCGCCGAGCACGGTGAAGGCGAGCACGATGATCGTGGAGGGGATGAACAGCACACCGAGCACGAACTGGCGGATGGTGCGCCCGCGGGAGATCTTGGCGACGAAGATGCCCACGAACGGCGCCCAGCTCACCCACCAGGCCCAGTAGAAGATGGTCCACGAGGACAGGAAGGACTGCATGGCCTCGCCCTCGGACATGTTCGCGGCCAGGGCGTCCGGCAGGGTCCCGACGTACTCCAGCAGCACGCCGGGGATGACGTTGAGCAGGAACGCGGTGGGGCCGACGACGAAGAAGAACAGGGCCAGGCCCACCGAGAGCACCATGTTCACGTTGGAGAGCATCCGGATGCCCCGGCCCACGCCCGAGACCGCCGAGACGATCGTGGCGACGGTCAGCACCGCGATGATGCCGATGGCCATGGCGTTGCCGGTGGGGCCCAGGCCGGTGACGATCTCCGTGCCGCGGGCGATCTGCATGGCGCCGATGCCCAGGCTCGCCGCGGTGCCGAACAGGGTGGCCACGATGGCCAGGCCGTCGATGAGGCGGGCGCCGGCGCTCTTGCTCGTCATCCCCGGGAACAACGGGGTGAGGATGGAGCTCATCAGGGGCACCCGCCCGCGCCGGAAGGAGACGTAGCCGACGGCCAGGCCCACGACCGCGTAGATCGCCCACGCGTTGACGCCCCAGTGCAGGGCGGCCTGGGCCATGGCGGCGGTGACGGCCTCGTCGGTGGCGGGGTCCACGGTGCCCGGCCGGGGGCTGAGGTAGTAGGTCATCGGCTCGAACGGGCCGAAGAAGATGATCCCGATCCCGATGCCGGCCGCGAAGAGCATGGCCGCCCAGGAGGCCGTGGAGTACTCCGGCTTCTCGCCGTCCAGGCCCAGGGGGATCTTCCCGTAGCGGGAGAGCGCGAGCACGAGCAGGAGCACCGCGAGGCCCGCGGCCAGGGAGGTGAACAGCCAGCCCAGGTTCTGCGTCACCCAGGTCAGGGCCGCGGAGGAGAGCTCCAGGACGGCCTGCGGCCGCAGGACCCCCCAGACCACGAAGGCGATGACCGCCGTGCCGACGCTGAGCAGGATCGGGCGGTCCAGCCCGTAGCGCACCCGCTGGTCCTCGATCGAGACGCCGGGCACGAGCGCGGGGTGGATGTCGTGGGGGTAGGAGACCTCGCGGATGAAGCGCCGGCCGGCGCGCACGCGCTCCTGCAGCCGGTGCCGGGGCTCGGGCGCAGCGGGGCTCGCGCCGCCGGCCGGGGCCGGCCGGCGGCCGTCCTCGCCGGGGCGTGCGGTGCTCTCGTGCTCGTTCTCGGGCGGTGTCACGGGACTCCTCGGGGTCGGGAACAGGAAGTGGCACAGACCACCCAGTGTGACCGAGACGGCCCCGGATGCGCATTCCGGCCCGGACGGGCGCGCGGCCCGCCGCCCCGTGGCAGGGTGCCCGGCCGGACCCCGGTCAGTCGTCGGCGAGCAGGCGGCGCTGGTGCTCGCGCTTGCTGTAGGTCGCCTCCCGGATGGCCTCGTCGTCGTCGAAGTTCGAGCCCAGCGCCCCGGCCATCGTCCCCAGCGAGGCGGCCAGCCAGGTGAGGTGGCCGTAGTCGAAGAGGTTGATCCCGTGCCCGAGCTGCCCGGCGAGGTAGTCGGCGTCCACGACCGCGAGCGCGATCACGAGCAGCACCGCCCACAGGAGCAGGTACATCAGGGCCACGCTCAGGCCCACGGTCAGCACGGTGGAGGCGTTGTCCAGGCCCGCCCGCCACGGCCGGGAGGACCCGTGCAGGCGGTTCCACAGGCCGTTGTGCACGATCAGCCACGTGCTCAGCGCCGCGACCACCATGGCGCTGATGCCCAGCAGGCGCAGCGGGGACAGGCCGTCGGAGAGGTTCCAGATGGAGGCGTAGAAGATGCCGAAGGCGCCGGTGGCCGTGGCGGCGGCCACGCAGCTGGACAGGGCCCGCACGAGGCGCCCGGGCCGGTTGCTGTGCACCATCCCGGCCAGCAGCCGCAGCCGGTTCAGCGCCCCGGGCAGCACGGCGCGCACGACGCCGTCGCCGTCCCCGGGGCCCGTGCGCCGCACGGTGCGGCGGCCCAGGGCCCGGCGCAGCTCGGCCCCGGTGGGCCGCCGGGCATCCGCGGCGGCGACGGCGTCCACGAGCACGCCCGTGAGCCGGCGCATCTTGCGGCGGAAGAGGTCGGCGCCCATCGCGGGCAGGCACACGAGGGCGGCCCGCTGCTCGAGGCCCACCTCGAGCAGCAGCGGCTCGTCCTCGTGCACGCGCGGGAGGTCGGTCAGGTAGACCACGACGTCCCAGCCGTGCTCCTCGAGCAGCCGCGGGGCGTGGTCGAACAGGGGGATGGTGCCCTCGCCGGTCAGCGGGAGCGTCTCCCGGCTGACCTCCACCGCCCAGCCGCCGGGGCGCCCGTCCCCGCCCCGGCGCAGGTCCTCCTCGAGGCCGCGGACCACCGAGCGGGCGACCTTCTCGGGCAGTCCGGGGTCGGCCATGATCCCGACCGTGCGCGCCTCCGGGCCCGGCCGGTGGCTCATGCGGGGCGGCGGGGGTCGGCGGTCACGGCCCGGACGGTCATCGCGCTGCCTCCTGGTCGGCTCGGGAGCCCGCGGCGGGGCGCCGGCCGCGGACCGGCCGGCGCCCCTCACCCTAGCCGCCGGGGCGCGTCACCGTCCCGGGCCGGCCGTTGCGACGGGCTCGACCCGCCGGGCCTGCGAGAAGTCCAGGGCCCACACCGCGCCGCCGCCGACGGCCCCGAACGGGTTCTGCGCCCCGGCCGGGATGCCCTCGGCCGGGGCGAGGCTGTTGACCGAGGCGTAGACGCGGCGGCCGTCGGTGGCGAGGTCCGCCGGCAGCGGGACGTCGACCCCCCAGCGCGCCCCCTCCGGGTCGCCGGTGTGCAGCACGACCACCCGGCCCGGGACCTGCGCGGGCTCCTCCGCGCCGGGGTCCGCCGCCTCGACGGCGGCGCCGTCCGCGGCCTCCTCGGGGCCGTCCGCGGACGCGGCGGCGTCCTCCGCGGCGCCGGGCTCCCCGCCGAGCGCCGGCGGGGTCGGGCCGAACAGCTCGGAGACGTAGAGGTGCTCGCCGTCCACGGCCACACCGGTGACGGCGGTGAAGCCGTCCCAGCGGTCGAGCTCGGTGCCGTCGGCGTCGAACTTCACGACCGAGGCCGCCCCCGGCCGCTCGGAGCCGAGGCCGCCGACGTAGACGTTGCCGTCGCCGTCGGAGGTCAGGGACGTGGGCACGAACTCCGCCGGCCCCGCGGGGTCGTCGGTGCCGTCGGGCAGGGCGGTCGTGGGCCAGGTCGCCCACGCGGTGATCTCGTGCTCGGGGGCCTGCTCCTCGGTCTGCGTGGTGAAGTCCGGGACGACCTTCCACACGGTGTTCGCCCCGGCGTCGGCCACGAGGGCGTAGCCGTCGGGGGCGCCCCCGGGGTCCTCGTCGACGTAGAGCACGGCGTAGGGGTTGGAGTGGACCTGCGCCCCGTCCGGGTTGAGCTCCTCCTCCGCGGCCTGCAGGTCCGCCCACGCCAGCACGGAGGTGACGTCCGAGGCCTCCTGCACCGCCACGAGCAGCGACCCGTTGGCCATGGGCGGGCCGGCCGGGTCGTAGCCGGCCACGAGGTACTGGCCGGGCACGTCGGTGGTGTCCACGCCGTTGACGCCCAAGGCCGCGACGCCGCCCGGGGCGGTGGCGATGCTCAGCAGCCCCTCGACGGGGGTCGAGACCTCGGGCGACCGGCTGCCCGGGCGCTCCACGAGCGTCACCGCCCCGCTGGGTCCCGCGCAGGACCCGTCCGGCGAGCACTCCGGGCCCCCGCGCCCGGCCTCGGCGACGAGCAGGTCCGCCCCGTCGTTCGTCCAGTTCAGCTGCCGCGGGTTGTCCAGGCCGTCCACGACGACGCGGTGGCCCGGGGCCTCCCCGCGCCCGTGCGCGACGGTCGGCGGCAGCGCCGCCGACAGCACCACCGCGGCCGCCAGCGCGCCCGTCCCCAGTCTTCTCATGGCCCCCACCTCCGCCACCCGTGCCGCGCGCCCGCCGCGCGACGGGCCCAGGCTACGCCCGGGGTGGCGGGCCCTCACCTGGGCGGACGCGAACCGTGACCGGCTCGCGACCTACTCGTCGGTTGCCGGCCGGCGGCGGTCACGGGAGCGCCCCGCACGCGGTCCGGGGCGGGCCCGGCGGCATGTCCCCGGGACCCGCCCTTGACTCGTCCCCGGACCCGGCGTGCACTCGGAGCGGGAGCGCGGTCCCGCGCCGGAGGAGGAACCACCATGGCCCGCACGCAGGCACGGACGAGGACGGGAACGACGACGACGGGAACCCACCGTCCGGCGCGCGGCATGCTGCGGGCGGTGGTGGTGCTGGTGCTGGCCCTGGGCTTCGTGGTGGCCGGGGCGCTGCTGACCCTGCCCGGGGCCCGGGCCGCCGAGCTGCGCGAGGGCGAGCGCCTCGTGGTCGGCGCCGGCGAGGTCGTCGAGGAGGACCTCTACGCGGTCGGCGGGGAGGTCGTGGTCGAGGGCACCGTGCGCGGGGACCTGGTCGTGGCCGCCGGCACCGTGACCGTCACCGGCACGGTGGAGGGCGACGTCCTCGCGGCCGCGCGCACGGTGGTCGTCGAGGGCACGGTCGGCGACGACGTCCGGCTCGCCGGCCAGGCGCTGGTGGTGCGCGAGGGCGCCCGGATCGGCGACGGGCTCGCGGTGGCCGGCTACAGCCTGCAGACCGAGCGCGGCTCCGAGGTGGGCGGGGACGTGCTGCTGGCCGCCTACCAGGGCGAGCTGGCCGGGACGGTCGAGGGCTCCGTGACCGCCGGCGTCGAGGCCCTGGCCCTGGCCGGGACGGTCGGCGGGGACGTGCGCGCCTCGGTGAGCACGGCGCAGAGCCCCGCCCCCGCGACCCCGTGGGTGCCGGGGACCGACGTCGCGCTGCCGGCCGTGCCCTCCGGGCTGAGCCTGCGCGAGACGGCGCGCGTGGGCGGGGACCTCTCCTACGAGGGCGCCCGGGAGGCCGAGCTCGCCCCGGGGGCCGAGGTCGCCGGGACGGTCGACTTCCGGCAGGTCGGCGCCCCGGCGCCGGAGGACGCGGCCCCGGCGGGCCCGCTCGCGGTGGTGCTGCTCGCGCTGCGGCGGCTGGTGACGCTGCTGCTCGTCGGGCTGCTCGTGCTGTGGCTCGCGCCCCGGGCCGCCGGGGCCGCGGCCGGGGCGCTGCGCGCGCACCCGTGGCTGAGCCTGGGCTGGGGCGTGCTCGGCGCGGCCGGGGCGGCGCTGGCCGCGGTCGTGCTCCTCGTCGCCGCGGTCCTGCTCGCGGTGCTGCTGGGCTGGGCGACCCTGGGCGGTCTCGCGGCGGCGGTCGTGGCCACCGCGGTGGTGGCCGACCTGGTGCTGGTCCTGGCCCTGGTGCTCGCGCTGAGCCTGCTCGCCCCGGTCGTGGTCGCCCTCGCGGCCGGTGGGGCCGTGCTGCGCACCCCGGCCGCCGCGTCCTTCGGCCGCCGGGCCGCCGCCCTCGCGCTGGGCCTGCTCGCCTACGCGCTCCTGCGCGCCGTGCCGGTCCTGGGACCGCTGCTGGCCCTGGCCGTGGCCCTGTTCGGCACCGGTGCGCTGCTCGTGGCGGTCTGGGGCGCGCTGCGCTCCCGGCGGGCCCGCGGCGGACCCGGCGGCCCGGACCGCGGGACGTGGGCCCCGGCGGGCGGCCCCGGCGCCCCGGACCCCGGGACGTGGGCTTCGCCGGGCGGCCCCGGCGCCCCCGGCCGTGGGACATGGGCCCCGGCGGGCGCGCCCGGGGGGCCGGGCCACGCCGCCCCGGGCCCGGTGGACCGTCCCCGGCGCTCCGGGGACGGTCCACCGCTCCCCTGGGCGGGCGCCGCCTCCGGCCGCGACGCCGGGTCGGGCCGGCGCCCCGGGACGGGGCCGGGCTCCGGGACGGGTGCGGGAGCCGCGGACGACTCGGACCCCGGCGCAGCTTCCGGCCCGCGGCCCGGGCCCGACCGGTGACGGCCCGCCGGCGGCGGAGCGGCCGGGATCAGGCCGCCGGGAGGGTCAGCACGTCGAGGGCCGCCCGCAGCTTCGTGGAGGAGGTCTGCCGGGTGTAGGGGAAGTAGACGACCTCCACCCCGACCGCGGCGAACTCCCGCTCGAGCAGGTCCCCCTTCGGGGTGCCCTTCCAGTCGTCGCCCTTGAAGAAGACGTCGAAGCGCAGCTGGCGCCACGTGTCGAGCTTGTCCAGCAGCACCTCGGCGTGGACCTGGTCCACGTAGCGGATGTGCTCGACGATCTCCATCCGCTCGGCCAGGCCCACCACCGGCCGGTGGCCCTTGGTGATCTCGAGCAGCTCGTCGGAGACGACCCCGGCGATCAGGTGGTCGCAGTGCTGGCGGGCCTGCCGCAGGATGTTCAGGTGCCCCACGTGGAAGAGGTCGAAGGCGCCGGCGGCGTAGCCCACCCGCGGCCCGTGCTGGTCGATGGTCATCTGGTTCCCCCCAGGATCGGGCCCGCGGGGGTCCCCGCGGGCGTCGGTGCGGTCCCCGGCGCAGCAGCCGGGGCCGTGGTCGGTGCGGCCGCCCCCGGGACGGAGCCCGGACCGGGAGCGGGTGCGGCCTCGCGGCGGCGGCGGCTCCAGCGCTGGACGGGCTCCTCGACGAACCACCAGCAGGCGAGGCCGGCGCCGGTGCCGAGCACCACGTGCACGGCCACCCCGCCGGGCCCGGGCAGCTCCCCCACCAGCGCCGTCAGCCCCCGGGAGACGACGAGGTGCAGCAGGTAGATGCTGTAGCTGGCCAGCCCGATCACCTGCACGGGGCGCAGGCGCATGAGCCCCAGCACGGCCCGCCCGAGCGGTCCGGCGGGCCCGCGCAGGCCCCAGAGCACGACCAGGCACGCGGCCACCGCCTGCAGCGAGTAGCGCAGCGTCTCGCGGAAGAGCTCCTCGCGGATCCCCAGCGAGAGCAGGTACAGGCCCAGGGCCGCGACCACCACCGCGTCCCGGCCCCACCAGCCCGGCAGACCGGGCCCGGCCGGGTCGCGGGTGAGCCGGTGGTGCCACACCGCGGCGAGCACCCCGATCGCGATGGCCTCCAGGCGGGTGTCGGTGCCGAAGTAGATCCGGTCCGCGCTCGCCCCGCCCAGGTGCAGGGCCAGTCTCGCCGCGGCCGAGGCCGCGGCGGCGGAGCCGGCCAGCACCCCCAGCGCGAGCGCGGGGCGGGCCCGGCCCACGAGCAGCAGCCACACCAGGGCGAAGCCCACGTAGAACTGCTCCTCGATGGACAGGCTCCAGACCACGATCGAGCCCGGCAGGACATCGACGGCCGAGTCGGTGTAGCGCCAGTTGAAGAAGAAGAACACCTGGCCCAGCACGTCGGTCGGGTTCACGGGGCGCACGAGCCAGGCGTAGAGGGCGGTGGGCACCACGAGCCCCACGAGCAGCGGGGGCAGCAGCTTCAGGGCCCGGCGGCGGTAGAACCCGCCGATGTCGAAGCCCCCGGTGCGCCGGTGCTCCTTGAGCACCAGGTGCGTGATGATGAACCCGGAGATGACGAAGAAGATCGTCACCCCGCTGCCGCCCGGCACGAGATCCAGACCGGCGTGGCCCAGGACGACGAGCATCACCGCCCCGGCCCGCAGGGCGTCCAGGTGCGCGAACTGCCGCAGCGGCAGGGCCTTCCCGGCCCGTGCGCGCGGCACGACTGACTGCGCTGGCACAGCGCCTCCCCCGTGTTCCCCGGGCCGGCCGCTCCCCCGAGCGTGCCCCGGCCCGATCTCCCCGTGGGGTCCCCGCGCCGGCGGGGCACCCCGTTGATCGCCTCACTGTACGACGCAGTCGCATCTATTTGCATTCAATAACGGAGGTCACAAGAGGGGACACCACCCGCGTTCCCGATGGTGAACGGCGGGGGTTAGGCTTCATGCGATCCGATGAACTGGGCGCGGGGGCGTCCGGGGACCGCGGGGCCCCACCCGAATTCCGGGGCCTCGCCGCGATCACCGCCGGGGCCGAGGGGGTCCCGGGGACACAGATCCGGGGGGAGCTGAACCGATGAGCTGCGATCCGTCCTGCTCGAGACCAGTCCGAGGGCCGAGGACCCGTGCCGCCCAGGGGCTGCTGACGGCGGCCGTCCTGGCCGCCGCGCTCACCGCCTGCGGCGCCGGCGCCGAGGAGCCCGGCGCCATGGAGGCGTTCGAGGCCGACACCACCGGGGTGGCCACCACCCCGGTCGACGTGCCCGCCCCGGAGCTGGAGTCGGCCGGGCCCGTGGCCGCCGACGCCCCCGAGGTCGAGGCCGTCGCGGCCGCCCTCGAGGCGCAGGAGGCCTTCACGCCCTCGGACCCGCCGGCCGGCGGCGCCGCGGCCGAGCCCGAGGGCGCCGGCGCGGACTCCGCCCAGCAGACCGGCCAGGACGCGGCGGTCGCCGCCGAGGCCGCCGCCGAGCTGGACCCCGAGGCCGTGGCCGCCGCGCAGGAGAGCGCCCGCGGGCCGGCGCTGCAGGAGATCCTCGCGACCCTCGCCGAGTTCGAGCACCAGGGGTGGGAGCAGCAGGGCACGCCCGTCGTCGTCGGCGAGCCCGTCACCGCCCCGCTGCCCGCCCCCGAGGAGGGCCCCGACGGGGAGGCCGTGCGCGTGACCGTGTGCCTGGACTCCTCCGCGGTGACCGTGGTCGACCGGGACGGCGCCGTGGTGCGCGGGCCCGAGAAGGACCGCCGGGCCCTGCACAACTACGACCTCTTCCGCCAACCGGGCCAGTCGTGGCAGGTCGTCCAGCACGGCTTCCCCGACGACCCGACCTGCTGAGACCCCGAGCCCGGTGAGGAAACCGACCATGCACAGCAACTCTTCCGCGGCCCCGCACGGGCGCCGCCGCGCCGGCCGACGGCGCCTGCCCCTCGTCCTGGCCACCGTCACGGCCATGACCGCGACCCTGCTCCCGTTCGCCCCCGTCACCGCCGCCGAGCCCGCGCCGGCACCGGTCGACGGGAAGACCTCCGCGAGCGCCGCCGCCTCCTGCTGGGAGATCAAGCAGAAGGACCCGGCCTCGAAGTCCGGGGTCTACTGGCTCGTGACCCCGCAGATGTCCGAGCCCGGCCAGTTCTACTGCGACCAGGTCACCGACGGCGGCGGCTGGGTGCTCGTGGGCCGCGGCCGCAACGACTGGAAGGAGTACTACGAGGGCGTCGGCACGCCCGCCGAGGTCTCCTCGACCGTGACCGGCCCGGCCGCGTTCGCGCCCAAGCAGCTGCCCTCGAAGACCGTGGACGCCCTGCTCAACGGCCAGCGCCCCGACGAGCTCGAGGACGGGATCCGGCTGCGCCGGGCCCGCGACGCCCAGGGCAGCACGTGGCAGGAGGGGCGGATGAAGATCTCCGCCAAGCCCCACTGGAACTGGACCTTCGGCTCCCGCACCCCGGTGACCTCCTTCTCGCTCGTCTACGGCACGGGCGTGGCCTCCGGCACCTCGGGGACCACCAACGACTTCGGCACCAACAACGGCACCGCCCGGGTCCGCTTCCAGGACGTGACCGAGACCAGCTGGCAGCGCGGCTTCCGCTACGGCGACGAGATCACCGGCAGCAACACCTCGACCACCTACCACTGGACCCCGGCCGCCGGCGGCAAGGGCGCGATCCCCTTCACCCAGATGTACGTGCGGCCCAAGGTGACGCAGCAGGCCTTCCAGGGCCAGGCGATCCCCGCGTCCGGCACCCCGGCCGCGGCCCAGCGGGCGCTGCCCAACAGCGGCGCCGAGCCGACCACCTGGGGCGCCGTGGAGCGCGCCGACGGGCAGGACGGCGAGATGAACACCGAGGTCCAGGCCCTCGAGCAGATCGGCTCGACCGTCTTCGCCGGCGGCAACTTCAAGGCCATGCAGAAGAGCTCGACCGGCACCGGCCGCGTCGCCCAGTCCTACCTGGCGGCCTTCGACGTGGCCACCGGCGAGCTGCGCACCGGCTTCCGCCCCGTCTTCGACGGCCAGGTCAAGGCCCTCACCGAGCTGCCCGGCGGCAAGCTCGCCGTGGGCGGGCGCTTCAGCACCGTCAACGGCGTGCGCACCCCCGGCTTCGTGGTCCTCGACGCCGCCACCGGGCAGGTGGACGGCTCCTGGAACCTCAAGGTCGAGAACCTGCTCACCAACGGCGTGCTGCAGGTGCGCACCCTCGACGTCGAGGGCGACTGGCTCTACCTCGGCGGGGCCTTCACCCACCTCTCCGGCGGGGACGCCGACGGACGGGTCTACGCCCGCAGCGGCGCCCGCGTGAAGATCTCCACGAGGACCCCGGACGCCTCCTGGAACCCCGAGTTCAACGGCACCGTGGCCAGCCTCGACGCCTCCCCGAAGGGCGACCGCCTCTACGCGGCCGGATACTTCAACCAGTCCCAGGGCGCCTCGGCGTTCCGCCTGGCCGCCGTGCGCACCACCGCCGGCGCCCCGCTGGAGACCTGGAACTGGGAGCCCTCCGTGGCCGTGAACTACGCCGACCCGGGCCAGACCGCCTTCCAGCTCGCCGTGCGCGAGCAGGGCGGGACCGTGTGGGCCGGCGGCGCCGAGCACTCGATGTTCGGCTACGACCGCTCCACGTTCCAGCGCACCTCCTGGGGCATCACCTCCCTGGGCGGGGACATGCAGGCCATCACCTCGACCGACAGCACCGTCTTCGGCGCCTGCCACTGCTTCCACTGGTTCAACGCAGGGGCCACCAAGTGGATCAAGGCCGGCGGCAACACGAAGCCCGTGACCGTGGCCGACCGCATCAACGCGGTCGGCGCGTGGGACGCCGGCAGCGGCACCTACCTGCCGGACTTCAACCCGGAGCTGAAGGGCTTCGGCGGCTGGGGCGTGTGGGCCACCCTCGTGGACAGCCGCGGGGTGCTGTGGGTCGGCGGCGACATCAACCGCGCCGTCTCCCGCACCGGCTCGGCACAGTGGGCCGGCGGGTTCCTGCGCTTCGCCCCGCGCGACGCCGCCGCCCCGGCCGCGCCGTCGAACCTGAAGGTCGCCACGGGCACCGCGGAGGACACCCTGACGTGGACCGCCTCGCCCGAGGCCGGGGTCCGCTACCAGGTGCTGCGCAACGACCGCCCGGTCGCCACCGTCACCGGCACCACCGCGAAGGTGGCCCACCTCGACGGCGCCCGCTACGCCGTGCGCGCCGCCGACGCCGCCGACAACCGCTCCGCCTCGACCCCGGTGGTCACCGCCGGGGACGCCCCGGAGGAGCCCGTCGAGCAGCCGCCGGCCGCCGGCAGCACGCTCGTGGCCGCCGGCTCGGAGTGGCGCTACCACCACAACAAGGAGGTCGCCCCCGGCGAGGGCTGGCGCGAGCCCGGCTTCGACGACGCCGCCTGGAAGAAGGGCTCGGCCGTGCTCGGCTGGGGCTCCGACCAGGTCCGCACCACCCTCGTGGCCGACGGCACCCGCCCGATCGTGACCCAGTTCCGCCGCACCGTCGACGTCGCCGACGCCTCGAAGGTCGCGACGCTCAAGCTCACCACCCGCGCCGACGACGGCGTGGTGGTGTGGGTCAACGGCCACGAGGTGCTGCGCAACAACGTGACCGACGGCTCCCTCGAGGACCACCCCTGGGCGCTGTCCGCCCGCCGGACCGCCACCGCCGTGGCCGAGCCGGTCGAGGTCGAGGTGCCCGCGTGGATGCTGCGCACCGGCAAGAACGTGGTCGCCGCCCAGATGCACTCCAGCTGGACGAACACCACCGACACCAGCTTCGACCTCCGGGTCGAGGCCGTGGCCGGCACCCAGCCCCAGGCCCCGGCCGACCAGCCCGCGCCCGAGGACCCGCAGGAGCCCGTCGAGGAGCCGGCGGACCCGGCGGACCCGGTGGACCCGGTCGAGGAGCCGGAGCAGCCCGCCGACCCGGACGCGCTCGTGGCCGAGGGCTCGGACTGGCGCTACCACCACGACCGCGCGAACCCGCCGGCCCGCGACTGGGCCGCCCCGGACTTCGACGACGCGGCGTGGAAGCAGGGCTCGGCCGTGCTGGGCTGGGGCTCGGAGCAGCTGGGCACCACGCTCGTGGCCGACGGCACCCGGCCGCTGACCACGTACTTCCGCAAGGACGTCGAGGTCGCCGACGCCTCGACGGTGGAGAAGCTCGTGCTCACCACCCGCGCGGACGACGGCGTGGCGGTCTACGTCAACGGCGAGGAGGTCGTGCGCTCGAACCTGCCCGACGGGGTCCTGGCCTCCGGCACCTACGCGACCGCCCCGCGCCGGACCGCCACCGCGGTGGCCGAGCCGGTCCGGGTCGAGGTGCCCGGGTGGATGCTGCGCGACGGCACGAACGTCATCGCCGCCGAGATGCACTCCAACTGGACGAACACCACGGACGCGAGCTTCGACCTGCGCGCCGAGGTCGTCGAGGGCGCCCAGCCCGAGGCGCCCGCCGAGGTCCCGGAGGTGATCGCCCGCGGGGCCGAGTGGTCCTACCGCCACGCCGACTCCGTCCCGGAGCAGGACTGGGAGCAGGCCGGCACGGTGCTCGACTGGGCGAGCGGGCGGGCCCCGTTCGGGTGGGGCACCCCGGTGGCCACGGAGCTGACCACCGACGGCCGCCGGCCCCTGGCCACCCAGTTCCGCAAGGAGTTCACGGTCGCCGACCCCGCCGCCCTGGGCGAGCTGCTGCTCACCACCCGGGCCGACGACGGGATCGTCGTGAAGGTCAACGGCAAGGAGGTCACCCGGGCCAACATGCCGGAGGGCGAGCTGGACTGGACGAAGTACGCGCTGAGCGCCCGGCGGACCACCGCCGCGCTGGCCGACCCGGTGACCGCCGTGGTCCCGGTCTCGGCGCTGAAGCCGGGGGTCAACGTGATCACCGTCAGCGTCCACGTGGACTACCGCTCCACCCCGGACGCGAGCTTCGACCTCGAGCTCACGCCCCGGCCGGAGGACGCGGCGTGAGCGCCGCGCCCGAGCCCGGCGCCGGCGCCCCGCGGCGCCGGCCCACCTTCCCGGAGGCCCTGGCCGGGCTGCGCGCCGCGCAGAAGCCCGGCCAGGGGGTCCCGGCCTACACCCGGTGGGTCAACCGCCCGCTGGCCCGGTACGCGGCGGCCGAGGCCGCCGCGGCGGGGCTGACGCCCAACGGCGTGACCGCCCTCAGCGCGGCCCTCTCGGCCGCCGGGCTGGTCGTGCTCGTGGCGGCACCGGTCGCGCCGGCCACCGGCGTCGTCGTCGCCGTGCTCCTCGCGGCCGGCTACGTCCTGGACTCGGCCGACGGGCAGGTCGCCCGGCTCACCGGCACCGGCTCGCCCGCCGGGGAGTGGCTGGACCACGTCGTGGACGCGGTCCGGACCCCGGGCATCCACCTGGCCGTGGCCGCCGCCGCGCTGCTGCACCCGCGGCCCGGCCCCTTCCCCGCCGCGGCCCTGGCCGTGCTCGCCGCGGCGTTCGTGCTCGTGGAGGTCGGCCAGTTCATGAGCCAGATCCTCGCCGAGCAGCTGCGCCGCAAGGACGGCCTGGCCGGCCCGCCGGCCGGCGGGACCCTGCGGTCCTTCCTCAACCTGCCCACCGACGCCGGGGTCACCTGCTGGATCTTCCTCCTGTGGGGCGTCCCCGCCCTGTTCACCCCCGCCTACGCGCTGCTGCTGGCCGCCCTCGCGGCGATCAGCGCGGTGTCGATGCGGCGCAAGTACCTGGGCCTGACCACCCGGCCGGCCCGCCCGGCCACCGGCACCACCGCGGACGACGGCGCCGTCGTCGTCCCCCTCACCGACAGGAGCAACCGCCATGTCCGCTGACCTGATCGCCCCCGCCTCCGCACCCACCACCGCACCCACCACCGCGCCCCGCACCGCGGCCGGCTTCGGCTCCGACCAGCCCTCGGTCTCCGTGCTCATCGCGACCGCCGGGCGGCCGAAGATGCTGCGCGAGGCCGTGCGCGCGATCGTCGAGCAGGACTACGCCGGCCCGCTGCAGGTCGTGGTGGTCTTCGACCGGATCGACGTCGACGCCCTGGCCGACGTCGCCGTCCCCGCGGGCGTCGAGCTGCTGACCGTGCCCAACACCCGCACCCCCGGCCTGGCCGGGGCGCGCAACACCGGCATCGCGGCCGCCACCGGCGAGATCGTCGCCTTCTGCGACGACGACGACGTGTGGGCCCCGCGCAAGCTCACCCGCCAGGTCGCGCACTGGACCCTGCACCCGGAGGCCTCCGCGATCGCCGGCACGATCCGCATCGTCTCCCACGACCGGGAGATCTCGCGCACGCCCCAGCCGGTGGCCACCTTCCCGGAGCTGCTGGCCGACCGGATGATGGAGATCCACCCCTCCGCGCTGATCTGCCGCCGCGCCGACCTGCTCGGGCCCGTGGGCACCGTCGACGAGGCGCTGCCCGCCTCCTACGGCGAGGACTACGACCTGCTGCTGCGCCTGGCCCGCCACGCCCCGGTGCACTCCGTGCCCGAGACCGTGCTGACCGTGCGCTGGGACCGGCCCTCGTTCTTCCGCGAGAAGTGGGCGGACATCGCCGCGGCCCTGGAGTACATGCTGCGCAAGTTCCCCGAGTTCGGGACCAGCGACCGCGGCACCGCCCTGCTCGCCGGGCAGGTGGCCTTCGCCCACGCCGCCTCCGGGCAGCGCCGGCAGGCCGTGCGCTGGGCGCGCGCCGCGCTGCAGCACGACGCCGCGCAGCTGCGGGCCTGGGGCGCGCTCGTCGTGGCGACCGGGCTGATCGGCGCGGAGCGGCTGCAGAACGCCGTGTCCTTCTTCGGCCGCGGGCTGTGAGACGGCCGTGACCGCGCTGACCCCCACGGTGGTGGCCCCGGCCCCGGTGCGCCGGGGCACCGGGGTCCTCCCCGCCTGGCCGCTGCTGTCCCTGTTCTGGGGCCTGCCCCTGTTCTGGGCCTCGGGCGCCCTGCAGTTCGCCCCCACGGTGCTGGCCGTGGTGATGCTCCTGCTGCTGCTCCTGCAGCGGCGCGAGGTCCGGGTGCCCTGGCCGGCGTGGGTGCTCGGCGCGTTCCTGCTGTGGATGCTCGCCAGCTCCGTGCAGATCGACAGCGTGGGCTCCTGGGCCGGGTTCGCCCTGCGCTGGATCAACCTCGCCGCCGCGCTCGTCTACGTCGTCTACTACTGGAACGCCCGGCAGAGCCTCGACCACCGGCGGTTCCTGCGGGCCGCCGTCGTCGCCTGGGCCACGCTCGTGGGCCTCGGGCTGCTGACGTTCGTGATCCCCGAGGCCCGGCTGACCACCCCGGTGGGCCTGCTGCTGCCCCAGGGGATCACCTCCAACGCCCTGGTGCAGAACTACTTCTTCCCGCCCCTGGCCGAGGTCCAGCTGCCCTGGGGCGCGCCCGAGGCCTACAACCGCCCCGCCGCCCCGTTCCCGTACACCAACGGGTGGGGCTCCGGGTTCGTGATCCTCACCCCGCTCGTGCTCGCCTACCTGACCACCGTCCGCTTCCGGCCCCGGCACCTGCTGGTCGTCGCCGGGCTGCTGGCCTCCCTGGCCCCGGCCGTGGCCACGACCAACCGCGGCATGTTCCTGGCCCTCGGCCTGGCCCTGGGCTACGTGCTGGTCCGCATGGTCCTGCGCGGGCGCGTGGGCATCGCCCTGGCCGGCGGCGGGGCGGTCGCGGCCGTGGGCGCGTGGCTCGTGGCCAGCGGGGCGGTCGAGCGGATCCTGGGCCGCCAGGAGTACAGCGACAGCACCGGAACCCGCTCCGACCTCTACCGCGACACCTTCCTGGCGACCCTCAAGGCCCCGCTGCTGGGCTACGGTGCGCCGGTCTACGACGAGACGGTCGGCATCGAGATGGGCACCCAGGGCTACGTCTGGACCCTGATGTTCTGCTACGGGCTCGTGGGCCTCGGGCTGTTCATGGCCTACCTGCACGGGACGACCCTCGCGACCCTGCGGGCGCGCACCACCACCGGGATCCTGGTCCACGCCGTGCCCGTGGCCGCGTGCGTGTTCTTCACCTTCTACGGCCTGGACGCCGTGCAGTTCATCCTCATCAGCCTGAGCCTGGCCGTGCTGCTGCGCTCGCGCCGGTACGGGGAGGGGCTGTGAGCGGGCCCGGCCTGGCGCGCAGCGGGTCGCTGACCTTCGCGTTCGTCGTCACCGGGGCGGGCCTGGCCTTCGGGGCCACCCTGGTGGTCTCCAACGCCGCCGGCGCGGCCGCGGCCGGGCAGTTCTTCCAGGTGGTCGCCGTCCTGGCCATCGCCACGACCCTGTCCACCTTCGGCGCCGACACCGGGCTGGTGCGCTCGCTGCCGGCGCTCACCGCCCGCGGGCAGGGGGACGGGGTGGCCGCCGTGCTGCGGATCGCCGCCCGGCCCGTGCTGCTGCTCGCGGCCGGGGTCGCCGCCGCCGCGGTGCTGCTGGCGCTGCTGCCCGGGGTGCTGCCCGCCGAGGTCGGCCCGGCCGTGCTGCTGGCCGCGCCCTTCCTCGTGCTGGGCGCCCTGCTCAACCTCGCCTTCGGGACGCTGCGGGGGCTGCACCGGGTGCCGACCTTCTCCTTCCTGCAGAACGTGGCCCTGCCCTCGCTGCGCGTCGCGGCGGTCGCCGCCGTCGTCGCCGCCGGCGGCGGACTGCTGGCCCTCACCGCCGCGTGGAGCGTCCCGGTCGCGGCCGTGGCCGTGGCGGCCCTGCTCCTGCTGCGCCGGCTGCTGCGCGGGCTGGACCGCGCGCCCGGAGCCGCTCCCCCGCCGCCCCCGGACCGGCAGCGCCGGGCGTTCTGGTCCTTCTCCTCGGCCCGCGGGGTCACCGCGGTGGTCGAGGCGCTGCTCGAGTGGCTCGACGTCCTGCTCGTCGCCGCGTTCCTGGGCCCGGCCGCGGCGGGGGTCTACGGCGTGGTCAACCGCTGCATCCGCGTCGGCGCCATGCTCGACCACACCGCCCGCATCGTCACCGGCCCCTCCATCAGCGCCGCCCTGGCCGTCGACGACCACGCCACCGCCCGCTCCGTGTTCACCCGCACCACCGCGGTGCTCGTGGCCGGGGCCTGGCCCTTCTACCTCACGCTGCTGCTCTTCGGCCCCGGGGTGCTCGCCGTCTTCGGCGAGGGCTTCGGGTCCGGCTACCCCGCCATGGTCGTGATCGCCTCGGCGATGCTGCTGGCCGTCTCGGCCGGCGGGGTGCAGTCGCTGCTGCTGATGGCCGGGCGCAGCCGGTGGCAGCTGATGAACAAGTCCGCCGCGCTGGCCGTGGCCGTCGCCCTGAACCTGTGGCTGATCCCGCAGTGGGGGCTCGTCGGCGCGGCCACGGCGTGGGCCGCCTCGGTGCTCACCGACACCGGGCTCGCGCTGTTCCAGTCCGTGCGGCTGCTGGGCATCGCGCCCCGCTGGTCCGTGGTGGGCGCCACCGCCGCGGCCGCCGCGCTGGCCACCGGCGCCTCCGGCCTGGGCGTGCGCGCCCTGCTGGGCCCCGGCATCCCGGGGCTGCTCGTGCACGGGGCGGTGCTGGGCCTGCTGCTCGCCGCCGCGGCGGCGGTGCTGCTCGCCCGCCGGCGTGCCGCGCAGCGGCGCCCCGGCACCACGGCACCCGCCCCGGGTCCCGGCGCCGCGGCACCCGCCGTGGGTCCGGGGGCCACGGCACCCGCCGGGGGTCCCGGGGCCGCCGACCGGGGGACGGCGGAGGCGGACTGTGGCCCGAAGAGACCACGGCCCGGGCGGGACCCGCTGTGGTCCCGATGAGTTTGCATCTGTAACATTCAAAGCGATCGACATCGGAGCAGGACGCCGCCGGGACCGACCCCGGCAGCCGTCGCTGGGGACCGGGTCGGGGCTCGCCGGGGGGCGGGCGCCGGCCGCGACCGGTCCGCCGAGCCGACCCGCGATCCACCAGGGGGGAAATCCACATGAGCGAGACTCTGCACACCATCGGCGCCGACGGGCGCCGGACCCGGGCCGAGGACGCCCGCGGGGGCACCGGCGGGCCCGGCACCCCGCCCGCGCCGCCGGCCACGACGCCGCCGTGGCGGCGCCTGGCCCGCCGCTGGCCCACCATCCTCGGCACGTGGCTGCTCGTGCTGGTCGCGGCGCTCGTCGCCGGGCTGCTGTGGCCGCCGAGCTACCAGGCCACGGCCTCCATGACCGTCTCCCCGAGCGCGGTCAACCCGCTCACCGGGGCCTCCGGCACCGAGGAGGTCGAGATGCAGACCGAGATGGCCACCATGGCCTCCCAGCGCATCACGACCCGCGCGGCCGCCCTGCTGCAGGACGTGCCCGTCGAGGACGCCGACCCCGCGCTCGCGCAGGAGCTCGTCGAGCAGCTCGAGACCGCCGCCCCGGACGACACCCAGGTGCTGCGCGTGACCGTCACCGCCGGCGACCCGGACCAGGCCGCCGAGCGCGCCAACGCCCTGGCCGAGGCCTACCTCGCCGACCGGGCCGAGGACGTGCGCACCACCGCGGACGACACCCTCAAGCGCATCGACGAGTCCATCGCGGGCCTCGAGCGCTCCGACGACGACGCCTACAGCCTGCGCCAGCTGCGCGAGCAGCGCACCGCGCTGGCGCTGATCTCCCCGACCCCGGGCCGCGTGATCAGCGAGGCCACGCCGCCGGAGCAGCCCTCCTCCGCGGGCCTGCTGCTCTTCCTCGCCGGCGGGCTCGCCGGCGGGCTGCTGCTGGGCGCCCTCGCCGGGGCCCTGCGCGAGCGCGCCGACCACACCGTGCGCCGTCCCGACCGTCTCGCCGAGGTGACCGGCACCCCCGTGGTCGTGCTGCGCTCCGAGGACGACGCCGACGGCGCCCTCGAGCTGCTGCGCCGGCTGGCCCAGGACCAGGGCCGGGCCGTGCCGCGGCCGGGCTCGCGGATCGCCGTGCACTCGGCCCGCCCGGGCCAGGCCGCCGTGGTCGTCAACGCCCTCGACGAGGTGCTCACCTCGTGGGGCGGGTCGATCGAGCTCGTCGGCGCCGACACCCTCGCCGAGACCGTGGGCCCGATGGCCGGGCCCGACTGGCCCGAGTTCGATGACGCCCCGCCCGCCCTGCTGGCCGCCGTGGTCCCGCCGCGCGCCGGCGTCGCGGAGCTGGCCGCGCTGGCCGACCGCGTCGACGGCGTGGTCCTGGCCGTCGAGCCCCGCGGCGACCGCCGCCGCTTCGGCAGCCTGTTCGCGCGGCTCGCCGGTCGCGGCGCCGCCGTGGTGCCCGCGTTCGTGGCCCAGCGCCAGGCCCGCACCGAGCCGGCCCCGGCGCACGCCGCCCAGGACTGAGCACGCCCGCCCCTGCCGGGGAGCGGTTCCCCCGGGAACCCGCTCCCCGGCACGGCCGCATCCCCGGCGCGGCCGCCGCAGTCCGGCACCCGACCGCCCCGCCGCCGTCCGCCCGGGGCGGTCGCGGCACCGGGGGCGCGGCCCCGTCCGCGCCCGCCGGGGGTCCCGGCCGGCGCCTCCCGGCCCGCCCGTCCCGTCGTCGTCCGTCCACCACCTTCTGCGAGGAGTCCACCGTGGAACCCACCACCCGCTCCACCGGCCCCGTCCCGGTCGTCCTGCCCGCCCACGACGTCGTGGTCTCCCTGGGCGCCCAGGAGCACGGCTTCAACCGGCTCGTCGAGTGGGTCGAGGCCTGGCTCGTGCGCCGTCCCGAGGTCAGCTGCCTGCTGCAGCACGGCTTCTCCCGTCCGTCGCCGCTGGCGCGCTCGGTGCGCCGGGTCCCGCGCCCGCAGCTGCTCGAGCAGTACCGGCAGGCCTCGGCCGTGGTCGTCCAGGGGGGCCCGTCCTCGATCGCCGACGCGCGGGGCCTGCGGATCCGGCCGCTGGCCGTGCCGCGGCGCCCCGCCCTCGGCGAGCACCGGGACGACCACCAGGCCGCGGTCACCGACCTGATGGCGCAGGCGGGCGAGGTCGTCCGGCCGGACTCCGCCGAGGAGCTGGCGGTCCTGCTGGACCTGGCGCTCGCCCGGCCCGCGCTCTTCCGCGACGGTCCCGCCCCGCACCACGCGGTCCCGGAGCGGCCCGGGCGGCCGCGCATCGCGGTCTGATCCCGCCGGCGGCCCGGTCCGCCGCGGCCCCGCACGGGGTCCCGGCGGCGGCGCACCCGCCCGCGTCCCCGCCGCCCGGTCCGCCCCGGCCCGGCACGCCACCCGGTCCGCCCGGGCCCGGCACGCCGCTCGGCACGCCCGGGCCCGGCACGCCGCTCGGCACGGTCAGGCCCGGCACGCCCCTCAGAACGGTCAGGCCCGGCACGCCCCTCAGAACGGTCGGGCCCGGCACGCCCCTCAGAACGGTCGGGCCCGGCACGCCGCTCGGCACGGTCGGGTCCGGCACGCCCCTCAGAACGGTCAGGCCCGGCACGCCCCTCAGAACGGTCAGGCCCGGCACGCCGCTCGGCACAGTCGGGTCCGGCACGCCACCCGGCCCCGGCACGCCGCTCGGAACGGTCAGCGCCTCCGGGCGCAGCGCCCGGCGCGGGAGCCGCCGTGGAGAGCAGACCACGGGACGGTGGGTGCACCTTCTGACCGCACGGCGGTCAGGGGGCGTGCACCGCCAGCGCGGGCCGTCCCCGGGCGCGCAGCCGCTCGGCGAGCGCGGCGGCCGCGGCGGCGCCGTCGAGCACGTGGGCGACCGTCGGCCCCGAGCCCGAGACGAGGCTCGCGAGCGCCCCGGCCTCCTCCCCCAGCGCGAGCGTCTGCGCGAGGTGGGGCGCCAGGGACAGCGCGGCCGGCTCCAGGTGGTTGCGCAGCAGCGGCGCGGCCCGGCCGAGATCGCCCCGGGCCAGGGCCGGCTCGAGCTCCGGCGGCAGCGCGGGCGGGGGCACGTCCGTGCCGGCCCGCAGCCGGTCGAGCTCGGCGTAGACGGCGGGCGTCGACAGCCCCGCCGTGTCGGCGACGAGCACCAGGTGCAGGGGCGCGCCCACGGCCGCGGGCCGCAGCTGCGCCCCCGTGCCGGTGCCGACCGCCGCCCCGCCCGCCAGCGCGAACGGCACGTCCGCGCCGAGACCGGCAGCGAGGTGCCGCAGGGCGTCGTCGTCGAGGGCGGGCTCCCCGGAGACCCGGGCCGCGAGGCGGTTGACGGCCCGCAGCGCGGCCGCGGCGTCCGCGGAGCCCCCGCCCATGCCCCCGGCCACGGGCACGGCCTTGTCGATGCGCAGGTGCAGCCCGCCGATCAGCCCGGGGAAGCGCTCGAGGACCGCCCGCGCCGCCCGCACCGCCAGGTTGGCCGTGCCGGTGGGGACCGTGTCGAGGGAGAAGGTGCCCGCGGCGATCTGCTGGTCCACGAGGGAGCCTGGCACCGCCGCGACGTCCACGGCGATGCCGGTGCCGCGGGTCAGCGTGGCGGTCACGGTCTCGACGGCGCTCACGGCGCAGTACAGGCTGGCGACGTCGTGGTAGCCGTCCGGGCGCGGCGGACCGGCGGCGAAGAACAGGTTGACCTTGCCGGGGGCGCGGGCCTGCTCGGCGAGCATCATCGTGGTCACGCCCCGCGCACCTCCGCGCCCAGTCCCGCCGCGGCGGCGGCACCGGCGATCCGGGCGAACTCGTGGACGTCGAGCGTCTCGCCCCGGCGGGCCGGGGCGATGCCGGCGGCGTGCAGGACCTCCTCGGCCGCGGCCCCCGAGCCGGCCCAGCCCGCGAGCGCCGCGCGCAGGGTCTTGCGCCGCTGGGCGAAGGCGGCGTCGACCACCGTGAAGACGAGGTCGCGGTCGACGTCCGCGACCGGTGCGTCGCGGCGGACCAGGCGCACCAGCCCCGAGGCGATCTGCGGGGCCGGCCAGAAGACGTTCTTGCCGATCGTGCCGGCCTTCGTGACCTCGGCGTACCAGGCGGCCTTCACCGACGGCACCCCGTAGACCTTCGATCCCGGGGTCGCGGCGAGCCGGTCGGCGACCTCCTCCTGGACCATGACCAGCCCGTGGCGGATCGAGCCGAAGCGCCCCAGCAGGTGCAGCAGCACCGGGACGGCCACGTTGTAGGGCAGGTTCGCCACGAGCGCCGTGGGCTCCGCCGGCAGCTGCTGGACCCGCAGGGCGTCGTGCTCGAGCACCGTGAGCCGGTCCACGCGCTCCGGGCGGAACCGCCGGACCGTGTGCGGCAGCTGCGCCGCCAGGGGCGGGTCGATCTCCACGGCCACGACCTTCTCGGCGGCGTCCAGCAGCCCCAGCGTCAGCGAGCCCAGCCCCGGCCCGACCTCCAGCACCGTCTCGTCCGGCCCCAGCTGCGCGGCGGCGACGATCCGCCGGATGGTGTTGGGGTCGATCACGAAGTTCTGCCCCAGCGTCTTGGTCGGCCGGATGCCCAGCTGCCCGGCGAGCGCCCGGATCTCGGCGGGCCCCAGCAGCGGGCGGGCGGCGGGGTCGGTGGATTCTGTCACCGGCTCATCGTATCGGCCCGCCCCGGCCCTCCCGCCGAGCCCCCACCCCATTGCTCGGCACCCGCGCTCCTCCGCCGAGTCCCCACCGCCGCTGCAAGGGACACCGTCGAGCCCCCACCCCAGCCGCCGAATCCCCATCCGAACCGCGCCGCGCCCCGCCGAATCCCCACTCCACCCACGCCGATCTCGCCGAGTCCCCTTGGTCGCGTCATTTCCCCCGTGGCGCCACGGGGGAAATGACGCGACCAAGGGGACTCGCCGGCGACACCATGTGGACGTTCCGACCGGGTTCCTTCCGAGGGGCCGCCGGCGACTGCACCACCGAGAGCACCCCACCGGCGCGCCGACCGCCCAGGGCCTGCACCGCCACCGCACCGGCATCAGTGAATCCGGGCACCTGTCGCGCCCCGGAAGCTGCTGCACCTGTCGCGTCCCGGAAGCCGCCGCGCCCCCGGCGTCTGCCGCCCCCGGCACCATCCGCACTGCACAACAGCGGCTCCCACGCCGGCCGCCGACCACCGTCCACACCCGGCTCCGGGCCGAGACGGCCTGGGCTGGGTGACTGCTACCACCGAGCCATGACTGCACTCGATCCCGGTCCGGGCACCGACCTGCCGCCGTTGCTCCGCACCGCGGACCTCCAGGACGCCGGGCTCGGCGACCGCGCCGTCCACCGACAGGTCCAAGAGGGCCGACTGGTCCGCCTCCGCGCCGGCTGGTACGTCCGAGGCGAGCCGTACCGGACCCTGTGGCAGGAGGACCGGATGCTGCTGGGCCACCTGGCCTACGCCCGGTCGTCGACGGTGGACCCGGTGCTCTGCCACGCCTCGGCCGCCCTGGTGCACGGCCTGCGCCTGTACCGGGTCCCCACCCGCATCCACACCGTCTCGGCCCCGGGGCACGGCACGCACAACGGCGCCCCGGACGTCGTCCGCCACCAGGAGCCCCTGCCTCCGGCGGACGTGGTCGAGGTGCGCGGCATCCGGGTGACCTCCGCCGAGCGCACGCTGCTGGACTGCGCTCGGCTGCTGCCCTTCACCGACGCCGTGGTCCTCGCCGACCAGGCGTCCGCGGTCCGGCTGACCCGAGCCCGTCTGGAGCGGCGCCTGCCGGAGTGGAGGGGCCGGCGCGGGGTGCGCCGCGCCCACCGGGTCCTGTGCGCCATGGACGTCCGGGCCGAGTCCGTGGGCGAGACGCTGACGCGCCTGATGCTGGCCGAGTGGGACCTGCCCGAGCCGCGACTCCAGTGGGTCATCGACGGCCGGTCCGGGCGCTACCGCGCGGACCTCGCGTGGCCCGAGCACCGTGTGGTCCTCGAGTTCGACGGCCGGCTCAAGTACGCCCACGCCGACCCCGAGGTCGTGGCCTCCGTCCTGCGCGACGAACGACGACGGGAGGTCGAGATCCAGGAGCTCGGCTGGACGGTGATCCGGATCGGGTGGAAGGACGTGGTGAGCACTCCGGAGACCACGGTCGCCCGCATCAAGAAGGCCCTGCAATCAGGCGGCCGCCGCCCCTGACCCTGCCCCACCGCCCCCACGCCCGTCTGCCCGTCCGCCGAGTCCCCCCGGTCGCGGCGTCTCCCCCGTTGCACCACGGGGGAAACGCCGCGACCGGGGGGACTCGGCGTGCCGGCCGTGGGTCGGGTGGGGATTCGGCGAGCGTCTGCGCGGCGGAGGCGGGGACTCGGTGAGGGGCCGTGCACCGGGGTGGGGACTCGGCGGTCCCGTGGGGACTCGGCGCGGCCCGGTTCAGCGGGGGTGGGGACTCCGCGGTCCCGTGGGAACTCGGCGAGGTCCCGCGCAGCGTGCCTGGGGACTCGACGAGGTCCCACGCGCGGGCGTTAGGGAGTCGGCGAGTCCTCACCCGGGGCGGTGGGGACTCGGCGCTCAGAAGTCGCCGTAGACGTCCCGCGTGTTGGTCCACAGCTGCCGGCACAGCTGCTCCAGGTCCTGCTCGAGCTCCTGGGCCATGCCGCGCACCGTCCAGTTCGTCACGTAGCTGGCGTTGGGCCGGCCCCGGTAGGGGTGGGGCGTGAGAAAGGGGGCGTCGGTCTCCACGAGCACGAGCTCCGGACGGGCCTCGTGCAGGGCCGCCCGCAGCCCGGCGCTGTTCTTGAAGGTCACGGTCCCGGAGAAGGACATGTACCAGCCGTGCTCGTTGCAGGTGCGGGCGAGCTCGGCGTCGCCGGAGAAGCAGTGGAAGACGGTGCGCTCGGGGGCGCCCTCCTCGAGCAGCACCGCGACGACGTCGGCGTGGGCGTCGCGGTCGTGGATCTGCAGCGCCTTGCCGGTCTCGCGGGCGAAGTGGATGTGCTCGCGGAAGGAGCGCTTCTGGTGCTCGCGGCCCTCCCCCTCGGTGCGGAAGTAGTCGAGGCCGGTCTCGCCGAAGGCTCGGACCCGCTCGTGGTCGCCGAGGCGGCGGATCTCGGCGAGGGCCTCGTCGAGCTGCCCGGCCGCGGCGAGCGCGGGCGCCTCGTTGGGGTGCAGCGCGACGGCGGCGAGCACGCGCGGATCGGCCTCGGCGGCGGCGACGGCGAAGCGGGAGGAGGGCACGTCGCAGCCGACCTGCACGACCCCGGCGACGCCGGCGAGGGCGGCGGCGTCCACGGCGTCGCGCACGGAGACGGCCACTTCCCCGTCCTGGAGGTCCATGTGGGTGTGGTTGTCCGCGACCGGGTGCGGCAGCGGCTCGGGGGCCGGCGGGTACTGCAGGTTGCGGCGGCGGCCCTCGTCGGAGCGGGAGCGGCGGCGGGTGCCCTCGCCGTCGGGCACGTCCCCGGGCACGGCGTAGCGGGCCGGGTCGTAGGCCGGCGGGACGGCGCCGGGCTCCTGGGCCGGGCGCCGGGCGGGGTCGGCCCACAGGGTGGCGGTGAGGCGGGGGGCGTTCGGGTCGGTCACGGGCGGGCACCTCGGGTCGGCGGGGCGGCGGCACGGGCGGGCGCGCCGTGCCTGGACCAATCTACGAGGCCGCGGCGGGACCGAACATACTGGAGGCAGCAGCCCCGAGCGGAGACCGAGGAGACCATGGAGTCCTTTCCCCAGCACACGCAGGCGATCCTGGACCGCGTCAACGCGGTGATCGACGGCAAGCCGGAGGCGGCGCGGACCGCGCTGACCGTCCTGCTGGCGGGTGGGCACCTGCTCGTGGAGGACGTCCCGGGTGTGGGCAAGACCATGCTCGCCCGCACGCTGGCGAGCGCGATCGGCGGGACGGTGGCGCGCATCCAGTTCACCCCGGACCTGCTGCCCACGGACATCACGGGGGTGTCGGTCTACGACCAGGCGCGGCGGGAGTTCGAGTTCAAGCCGGGGCCGGTGTTCGCGAACGTGGTGATCGGCGACGAGATCAACCGGGCCTCGGCGAAGACCCAGTCGGCGCTGCTGGAGTGCATGGCGGAGGGCCAGGTCACCGCGGACGGCACCACGTACCGGCTGGCCGCGCCGTTCATGGTGGTGGCCACCCAGAACCCGGTCGAGATGGACGGGACGTTCCCGCTGCCCGAGGCGCAGCGGGACCGGTTCACGGCGCGGATCTCGATGGGCTACCCGGACGCGGCCGCGGAGGCGACGATGCTCGCCGACCACGGCGGCGGCTCGCCGCTGGCGGGGCTCGGGCCGGTGGTCTCCGTGGCGGACGCGGCGCGACTGGTCGAGCACGTGCGCGGGATCCACGTCTCGGACGCGGTGCGGGAGTACATCGTGGCGCTGGGCGCGGCCACCCGCTCGCACCCGCAGCTGCGGCTCGGCGCGAGCCCCCGGGCGCTGCTGCAGCTGCAGGCGGCCGCCCGCGCGGAGGCCGCCCTGAGCGGACGCGACTGGGTGCTGCCCGACGACGTCCGCACGGTCGCAGTGCCCGTGCTCGCCCACCGCCTGATCCTGGACCGCCGGGCCGGGGCGAGCTCGGCCGAGGAGCTGGTGCTGTCGGTGCTGGCGGACGTGCGGGTCCCGGCCGAGCCCTCCGCCCGGGGCCGATGAGCCGGGTCCGGCGCGGGACCGGGGAGCGCAGGAGCGGGGAGGCCGGCACCCGGGAGCGCGGAGCCGAGGAGCTCGACGCCGCCGGTGAGCGCGCCGAGCGGCCGGTGGACTCCCGGGCCCGCTTCACCGGGCGCGGGTGGGCGTTCCTGGCCGCGGGCGCGCTGAGCCTGCTGGCGGCCACGTGGCTGGGCCGCAAGGACGTGCTGGCGCTGGCCCTGTTCCTGGGCGGGACCCCGCTGTTCGCGGCCCTGTCGCTGTACGTGGTGCGGCCGCGGGTGCTGCTCAAGCGCACCGTGGACCCGGCGCTCGTGACCGCAGGTGACCCGGCGTCGGTGCGGCTGCGGGTGCGCCACCGGGGACGCCGCGGCCGGGAGGTCCACGGGGCAGTGGCCGTGCGCGAGACGGTGCCCGCGGCCCTCGGCGGGGACCGCGAGCTCGAGGTCGGGGCCGACGGGGCACCGGCCGGCTACACGGTGCGCCCCCTGGCGCGCGGACTGTGGCCGCTGGGGCCCGCGACCGTGCAGGTTGCGGATCCCTTCGGCCTGGCCACCGAGCTGCTCGACGCCTCGGAGCGCAGCGTCCTGCACGTGGCGCCGGCGGCCGTGCCGCTGCCCGAGATCAGCCCCGACCGGCTGCGCGAGTCCGGCGCCGAGCCCTCCCGCACGGGCCGTCCCGCCCCCGGGCCCGACAACGTCACGACCCGCGAGTACCGCCACGGCGACCCGATGCGCCGCGTGCACTGGGCGGCCTCGGCCCGCCACGGGCAGCTGATGGTCCGGCAGGAGGACCCGCGCAGCGTGCGGCGGCTCAGCCTCGTCCTGGACCTCGACGAGCGCTCGTGGCCGGGCGAGCGGGTCTGGGCCGGCGTGCTGCCGAGCACCGCGGCCCTGGAGTGGGCGGTGGGGCTGACCGCCGCGGTCCTCGACCACCTGGCCCGCCGCGAGACCCTCGTGCACGCCCTCGACGGCTTCGGCCGCGCCCTGCCCCGCGGCGGCGAGGACGACGACGGTGCCGCGCGCGCCGTCACCGCGGTGACCGACGAGGGCGCCGAGGACGTCCGGCACGGACTGGCCCGGGTGCGCCCGGTGCCCGCTCCCGGCGGGGACCCGCTGGCCGAGCGCGTGGACCGGGAGCGGCTCGTGCACCCGGTGCTGCTGGTCTCCGGGGACCTGGGCGCCGGGGCCGCCGAGCGGGTGCTCGCGGCGACCGAGCGCGCCGGTGCCGGCAGCGCCGTGCTCGTGACCGAGGACGGCTCGGCGCCCGCCGGGGCCGCGGTGCTCGAGGCCGCCGGCTGGACGGTCGTGCTCGCCACCCCGGGCACCGACCCCGAGGACGCCTGGGCTGGGCTGGGCGCCGGCGGCCCGGCCGCCGCGCCCCGGAGGCCCGCGGGCGGGGCGGGCTCCGGGTCCGCACCGTCCGCCGGCCCGCAGGGCACCGGAACGGCGCCGGGGGCGGGCCGGTGAGCCCCCGCCGCCCCGCGCCCGGTCCGGCGACGGCCCCCGTCCCCGCCGCCCCGTCCACGGCCGCCCCCGGCCGCTCCCCCGCCGCCGTCCTGGGCCCGGCGGGGACCGTGCTCGCCGCGACCGCCCTGTCCCTCGTCGCCCTGGCCGGGGTGCTCGACGGCGCCGGCTGGGTGGCCGGCGCCCTGCTGGCCGCCCTCGGCACGGTCGCGGCCACGGCCGTGGCCCGGCTCGTCGGCCTGCCCGCGCTCACCGCTCCCCTGTTCGGGGCCGGCGCCCTGGTCCTCGTGCTGACCGTGGTCTTCCTGCGCGAGCAGGCCCTGCTGGGCTTCGTGCCCACCCCGGGAGCCCTGGCCCGGGCGCAGGAGCTGGTGCGGGAGGCGGCCGGCGTCGTCGGCCGCCGGCCCGCGCCCTACCCTGCCGGGGCGGGGGCCTCCTTCACCGCGGCCCTGCTCGCCGGGCTCGCGGCCCTGCTGATCGACGTGCTGTTCACGGTCCTGCGCCTGCCCGGGCTCAGCGCGCTGGGGGTGCTGGCCGTGCTCGCCGTCCCCGCGCTCGTGCTGCCCGGCAGCGTGGGCCCCGCCGGGACGGCCGCGGCGGTGCTCGCGGCCCTGCTGCTGCTCGCCGGCGGGCGGCACTGGGGCGCGGTGCGCGAGGCCCGCACCGCGCCCGCGCCGGGCAGCGCGCCCCGGGCCCTGGTCGTGGGCGCCGGGGTGCTCGCCGTGACCCTGGTGCTGCCGGGCCTCGTGCCCGGCTTCGTCAGCGGCGCCTTCCCCCAGGGCAGCGGCCCGGCCGGCCAGCGCGCCCCCGGTGTGGGCCCGCTGCGGGCCGTGGGCCAGGAGCTGCGCACGGCCGAGCAGACCCCCGTGCTCGAGCACACGGGCGAGCCGCAGCTGCTGCGCGTGCTGACCCTCGAGGACTTCGGCGCACCCGAGTGGTTTCCCGCCGAGGACGGGCTCGAGGACGGACTGGAGGACTTCGGCCCGAGCCCGCTGACCCCCGTGGGCCCGGGCGCGGAGCGGACCACCGCGGTGACGCTGCGGGACTGGTCGGGGCGGTGGCTGCCCCTGCCCTGGGCCCCGCTCGACGTCGGGGCCCCCGCGGGCGAGGACTGGTCCTGGAGCCCCCGGGACCTCACGGTGCACGCCGATCCCGCCCCGGAGCCCGGCACCGCCTACGAGGTCCGCGCGGTCGAGCCCGCGCCCACCGCCCGGCAGCTGCGGGAGGCCCCAGCCGCCCGCGACCCCGCCCTGGACCCGTTCCGCGCCCTGCCCGCGGACACCCCCGCCGCCCTGCGGGAGGCCGCCGAGCGCCGGACCCGCGAGGCCCGCACGGACTTCGACCGGGCCCTGGCCCTGCAGGAGTGGTTGCGCTCCGACGAGTTCGTCCACGACGTCGACGCCCCGCTGGCCGGGGGCTACGACGCCGGGGGCATGGCCGCCCTGGACACGTTCCTCGAGACCCGCACCGGCTACTCCGGGCACTTCGCCCCGGCGATGGCCGTGATGGCCCGGGAGCTCGGGATCCCCGCCCGCGTGGCGGTCGGCTACCTCCCGCCCGCCGCCGAGGACACCGCCTTCGCCGGGGCGCAGGAGGCCGTGCGGGTGCGCCCGCGCGACACCCACGCCTGGCCCGAGCTGTGGTTCGAGGGCACGGGCTGGGTGCGCTTCGAGCCGACCCCCGGCACCGAGGACGTCCCCGGCTACGCGGACGAGGACCCCTCCGGGCCCGAGGACCCGGACGCGTCCGGGCCGGGCGGACGGCCGAGCGTCGATCCCTCCGCGCCGGAGACCGGACCGGCGAGCGCTCCCCCGACCTCCCCGCCGACGGCGACGCCCAGCACCAGCCCCGAGCCGGCGGTCACCGGACCCGCGAGCGCCGAGCCGGTCCCGGCCGAGGAGCCCGCGCAGCGGAGCGCGGCCCCGGTGTGGCTGCCGTGGCTGCTCGCGGCCGCCGGCGCGCTGCTGCTGGTCCTGCCGGCGGCGCTGCCGCGGCTGCTGCGCGGACGGCGGCGGGCCCGGCGGCTGCGCCTGCTCGAGGACCCCGGGGCCGATCCGGCGGCCCGGGTGCTGGCCGGCTGGGCCGAGGTCGAGGACCTCGCCGCCGACCACGGGCTGGGCCGGGCCCCGGCCGAGACCCCGCGGGCGCTCACGGCCCGCCTGGCCGGGCTGCTGCCGGCCGCGGCGCCGGGGCTGCAGCGGCTCGGGGCGGACGTCGAGCGCGCGCTCTACGGGCCGGCCGCGGGGACGTGGGTGCCGACCGCGGGCGCCGGCGACGTGCGCGCGCTGCAGGTCGCGCTCGCGGACCGGCCGGGGTCCCGGCGGGCCCGCTGGCTGCCGCCCTCCGTGCTGCGCGGCCGCTGAGGCCGGCCGCGCCGGGCGCTCCGCCGCGGCGCGGGAGGGCCTGCCTCCGCGGGACGTCCGCCCGCGCGGGGTGGACGGCTCCGGACCGGCGGGCCGCGGGCGGGCCCGGACCGGTGCGGGAGCTCAGCCCTTCCGGGCGCCGAGGACCGTCTCGTAGAGCTCCCGCTTGCCGACCCCGGCCCGCTCGGCCACCTGGCCGGCGGCGTCCTTGAGGCGGGTGCCGGCGGCCACGAGGGCCTCGACGTCCGCGACGAGGTCCTCGGCCCGGGCGGGCCCCGGGGCGGGGGCGCCGGCGACGACGACGGCGATCTCGCCCCGCACCGGCCCCTCCTGCGCCCAGGCGAGCAGCCGGTCGAGGTCCCCGCGCACGACCTCCTCGTGCAGCTTCGTCAGCTCCCGGGCGACCACGGCCCTGCGGCCGGCGCCGAAGGCCTCCCGCAGTGCGGTGAGCATCGCGGCGAGCCGGTGGGGGGCCTCGTAGAAGACCATGGTGCGCCGCTCCCCGGCCAGCTCGGCGAGCCGGGCCGAGCGCTCCCCGGCCTTGCGCGGGAGGAAGCCCTCGAAGGTGAAGCGGTCGGTGGGCAGCCCGGAGACGGCCAGGGCGGTGAGCACCGCGGAGGGCCCGGGCACGGCGGTGACGGTCAGCCCCTCGGCGGCCGCGGCCTCGGCCAGGCGGTAGCCGGGGTCGGAGACGGTGGGCATCCCGGCGTCGGAGAGCACGAGCACGGTCGACCCGGCGCGCACGGCCTCGAGCAGCTCGGCCACCCGGCCGGCCTCGTTGTGCTCGTGGTGGGTGAGCACCCGCCCCCGGGTGGTGACCCCGAGCCCGGCGGCGAGCCGGCGCAGCCGCCGGGTGTCCTCCACGGCGAGCACGTCGGCCCGCTCGAGGGCCTCGCGCAGGCGGGGCGAGGCGTCGCCGAGGTTGCCGATGGGCGTGCCCGCGAGCACGACCGCCCCGGGGCCCTCGCGGCGGGGCGGATCGGCGGGGGCGGGGGCGTCGTCGTGGGGTTCGCTCTGCACGGGGCCCACTCTACGGCCCGCCCCGGAGCCCTCTCCCGCCGGCCGGCCCGATCCCGGGGTCGGCCCGGTCCCGGGCGCTCCCCTCCCGGGCGCCCCGGCGGGACCGCGGAGGGCGCGGCCCGCGGGCCCGGGCCGGAGGGGCCGGGCTCCGCGGCCGGCCGGGGCGCCTCCCCTACGATGGCAGGCGTGAGCTCCCCGGTCCGCGCCCCCTCCCCCGCCCCGTGGGCGCCGGCCCCGGTGAGCACGGTCCGCCGGGCGCTGGAGCCCGCCGCACTGCGGGCCCGGCTGCTGCCCGCCCCCGTCGCGGTGCCGCGGGCCGCCTGGCTCGCCCCCGTGCTGGTCGTGCTCCTGGGCGCGGTGCTGCGCTTCTGGGACCTGGGCCACCCGGACGCGATCGTCTTCGACGAGACCTACTACGTGAAGGACTCCTGGTCGCTGCTGCTGCACGGCTACGAGCGGCAGTGGCCCGAGGGTGCCGACGACGCGTTCGTGGCCGGCACGCCCCCCGAGCCGCTCGAGGGCCCCTCGTACGTCGTGCACCCGCCCGTGGGCAAGTGGGCGATCGCCGCCGGGATGGCCCTGTTCGGGGTCGAGGACCCCGTGGGCTGGCGGTTCTCCGCCGCGGTGGCCGGGACCCTCTCGATCGCGCTGGTGTGCGCCGCGGGGTGGCTGCTGTTCCGCTCCGTGGCCGTGGCCACGCTCGCGGGACTCTTCCTGGCCGTGGACGGGCTGCACCTGGTGCAGTCGCGCCTGGCGCTGCTGGACGTGTTCCTGATGCTCTTCGTGCTGCTGGCCTTCGTGGCGCTGCTGCTGGACCGCGAGCACGGCCGCCGGCGGCTCGTCGCCCGCCTCGGGACGGCCCCCGGCAGCCCCCTGCCGGAGGAGCAGGCGCGGCGCCGGCTGTCCGGGGGCCCGTGGCTGGGGGTGCGCTGGTGGCGGATCGCGGCGGGCCTCGCGTGCGGTCTGGCCGTGGGCACGAAGTGGAACGGGCTGTTCCTCGTGGCCGGTCTCGGGGTGCTCTCGGTGCTGTGGGACCTCAACGCCCGGCGGGTCGCCGGGGTGCGGCACTGGCTGCGCGCCGGGGTGCTGAAGGACGGGCTGCCGGCCTTCCTGGCCGTGGTCGGCACGGGCGCGGTGGTCTACACCGCGTCGTGGGCCGGGTGGTTCGCGTCCTCCGGGGGGTACTCGCGCACGTGGGCGCAGGAGCACCCCGGGGAGGGGATCGCCTGGCTGCCGGCGCCGCTGCGGTCGTTGTGGGCCTACCACGCCTCGGCGTTCGAGTTCCACCAGGGCCTGGGCTCCCCGCACTCCTACGAGGCGCTGCCGTGGCTGTGGCTGACCCTGGGCCGGCCCACGTCCTACTACTACGAGTCGCCGGGGCGGGGCACGGCCGGGTGCACGGTGGAGCACTGCTCGCAGGCGATCCTCAACATCGGCAACCCGCTGCTGTGGTGGACGGGCATCGCGGCCCTGGTGGTGGCCGCGTGGCTGTGGGCGGTCCGGCGCGACTGGCGCTTCGGGGCCCCGCTGGGGATCTTCGCGGCCGGGTACCTGCCGTGGTTCCTCTTCCCCGAGCGCACCATGTACTTCTTCTACGCCCTGCCGGTCGAGCCGTTCCTCGTGCTCGTGCTGGCCGGGGTGCTGGGCCTCGTCCTGGGCCGGCCCGGGGACCCCGTGGCGCGGCGGCGGGCGGGCGTCGTCGTCGTCGGGGTGTTCGTCGCGACGGTGCTGGCGCTGAGCGCGCACTTCGCCCCGCTGTGGTACGGGCAGACGATCCCCTACGCGCAGTGGCGCGAGCGGATGTGGTTCGACGCCTGGATCTGAGGCGGCCCGCTCAGCGCCCGGCGAGGCGGCGGCGCAGCTCCTGGCGCCGGCGCACCCGGTCGAGGGCGCGGTGGCGGCGGAAGGCCGTGGGCCAGGTCGCGGCCATGACCGCGAGCGCCCCGAGCAGGGTCAGGGCGCCGACGGCGACCGCCGCGTCCGTCCAGAACTGCGTCGGGTAGAGCCGGATCAGGGTGTCGGAGGCGCGGAAGGTCCAGGAGCCGTCGGCGAAGAACAGCGAGTGGAAGGCCGTGAAGAACTGCTGCCAGGCCACCAGGGCGGCCACGGCCAGCAGCACGAGCAGCACCACGGTCAGCCACGACCCGAAGAACAGGGCGCCGGAGGCCGCCCCCGGCGCGCGGGCGCGCAGGTACAGGGCCGAGACGAGGCCGACCAGGGCGAGCACCACGACCGCCGCCAGGGCCACCTGGAGCACGATCTTCACGTCGGTCATGTGCGCGACCTCCGTGGGCAGGAACATCCGGTTGCCCTCGTCGTCCCGGACGTCGGCCAGGTACGGGGCCGGGGCCCAGTTGAGCACGTAGTCCAGGCCGTAGGAGCCGAGCACGGTGCGCTCCTCGGTGCCGAAGCCCCAGGGGTCGGCCGGGAAGCCCGGCCGGTGGTACTCCGCCCACAGGAACAGCGGCGTGGCCACGGCGCGCACCGCGGCGGCCAGCAGCACGAGCGGCAGCAGCACCGCGAGGAAGACCTGCTGCACGCGGGGCAGGCGCGGCTCGTCGGCGACCGCCTCGTGGCGGCGGGCGGCCCGCCGCCGGGCCTGCTCGTCCTCGTCCGCGGGCGCGTCCTCGGGGCCGGCCTCGTCGTGGCCGAGCGCGGGCCCGGTGCCGCGCACGGGCCGGGCGTCCGGCCCGCTCCGCTCCTGCCCGGCCGGGGTGCCGGGGGCCGGGATGCCGGGAGCCGGGGTGCCGGGGGCCTGGCTTCCCGCCGGGGTCACGGCGGGGATCAGCCCCGTCCACACCGGCTCCTCGCGGGGCGCGGCGGGCGGCTCGGGCTCGCTGCGCTGCCAGGGGGCCTTGTCGCTGCTGGTGGAGGGCACGGGGCGGTCCTTCGGGGGCTCGGGGGAGGTCGGTCCCGATCCTACCGAGCCGCCCGCCCCGGCGTGCTCACCAGTCGCCGTGCCAGGACTCGTCGGCGTAGTGCTCGAACGGGATGTTCCAGTCCCCGTAGCCGTCGTCCGGGTCGGCCTGCGGGTAGCCGGTGTGCAGGACCTCCACGACGTCGCCCGGGCGGAAGACGTCGTGGACGAACTTCGCGCCCTCCGGGGACATCCCGATGCAGCCGTGGGAGACGTTGGCCGTGCCCAGCACCGGCTGCGCGGAGGGCAGCGCCTCGTGGACGAACTCCCCGCTGGCGGTCAGCCGGGAGACGTTCGAGGCCCAGAAGGTCTCGTACCAGTGCGGGTCGCCCGGGGCGAGGTCGAGCGAGGAGGCCTTGAACAGGTAGCTCGGGGCCTGCTCCATGATGACCTTCTTGCCCGTGGTCGAGGGCCAGTCGGGGTTGCCGAGGGTGACGGGGAAGGTGCCCACGACCTCGCCGTCCACCCACGCGGTGAGCGTCTTCGTGCGGTTGTCGACCTGGGCGTAGTGCTCCGCGCCCACGGTGAAGCTCCGGTGCACGTCGGCGTTGCCGATCATCCCGTGGCCCACGTCCAGGCCGAGCAGCTCCACGCGCACGCGCACCTCGGTGTGCGGGTCCCACCGCTCGGCGGGCCGGTAGCGCACGGTGCGCTCGTCGTACCAGCGGAACGCCCCGGCGTGCCCGCCCCCGCCCTCGACGACGACGGCGCGCTCGACCGCCTCCCGGTGCACGACCGGCTCCGAGAACCGCAGCTCGAGCACCTGACCGGTGCCGTAGACCTGTCCCTCGGCCACGTTGAGGCGCACGTCGACCTCGTGGGCCGCCGAGACGGTGCTGAACGTGCTCGTCCCGCCGCCGGTCCCGGTGCTCCACTCGAGGACGTAGGCGGTGTCGAAGGCGAGGTCCTCCGTGCTGGTCCAGCGGCTGCCGCCCTCCGCCAGCTCGCCGGCCACGGGGGCGCCACCGGCGGCCGGGTACAGCACGACCCCGGTCAGGGGCTCGGGCCCGGCGTGCACGAGGACCGGCTCGACCGGGTTGTGCTCGAGCGCCCCGTCGCCGGGCAGCACCTCGACCGCGCCCCGGACGGCCGCGGCCTCCGCCGTCGCCTCCGCCGTGGGCGACGGCGTCCCGGCGGATCCGGCGCCGGGCGCCGGGGCCGCCGGCGTCCCGGCGGGCTCGCCGGGACCCGCGTGCGCGGCGCCGGAGGGCGGGGCGGCGCAGCCGGTGGCCAGCAGCAGCGCGACCGTCCCGGCGGCGAGCAGGCCCCGCCGGCGGGCAGGTCCTAGGAGAGCGGCCGGTGCGGCGGGCCGGGGCGCGGACGGGTCCGCGGGCAGGGGGAAGGAGCGGGGCACGGGGGCATCACCTCGGCGTCGGGGGGTGCGGGGGAACGCACAGGGGATGCTCCCAGCGTAGGGGCGGCCCAGCTCCCCGGAGGCATCGGGACCGGGCCGGGTGCGATTGTTAATCACTTTGTGACGACGGCCGGAGGAACCCCGGTGCCGGTCCGGCACCGCCCGGCCCGGGGCGGACCCGCCGTCCGGGGCGGTCGGGGCGCACCGCGGCCCGTCCCCGGGCGCACCGGCCGGCCAGGGCGCCCGGAGGCACCGCGGACCCTGCCGGGGCACTCCGGGCGGTGCGGGGCGCCCGTGGCGCCCGGCACCGCCCGGAGAGGCTCGCGCTCCGCCGCGGGCGGCCCGGGGGCCCCGGCGGCCGGGACCTCAGGAGGCGGGCGCCAGGCAGGGGATGCCGGCGACCACCGGGTAGACCGGGTGGACGCCGTCGCGGAAGGGCCGGTCGCTCATGAGCCGGTCGGCGTCCACGGGCACGAGCCGCCCGCCGGTGAGCGGGCAGCGCAGCACCGCGGCCAGGCCGGCGGCGACCACGGGAAGGGGCTCGGTCACGGCCTCGCCCGCCCCCGGCGCCGCCGGTGCGGCGGCGCCGGGGGCCGCGGCCCAGGGAGCCGGGCGCGGCGGCGTGCGCCGGGCGGGTCCGGCGGCGGGGACGGGGCCCGCGGCGGGCGCGTGACGGGGGCCGGCTGCGGGCCCCCCGTGGACGTCGGGACGGGACGGGGTCCGGGGGGTGGTCTGCGTCGTCGCAGGTGCCGGCATCGGTTCTCCTGGTGCTCCGGGGGGAAGAGCGTGCGCGCCGGGCAGGCGCGGTGGGGCCCATCCTAGGGAGTCCGATTGCGATCGCACAGAGACCGGGGCCAGGACACGCCGGGCGCACGGACGGCGGACCGGGGCGGGCCTCAGGGGCGGCGCAGGTGCGGGCGCCGCATCGTCTCGGGCAGCGGGACGTCGCGGTGGTCCCCGGCGGCCGGCGGGGTCGGCGGGGACCCGGCGGCGCGCCCCGCCACCGGCCCCTCACCGCGGCGGCGCTCCGGTGCCCGGGTGCCGTCGGCGGCGGCGCCCGGAGCGGGTGCCGCCGGGCGGACCGCGGCGGCAGGGGCGCCGGCGGAACCGGCGCCGGCGACCCGCGTCCGGGGCAGGGAGACGTCGCGCAGCTGGGGACGGCCCTGCCGGGCGGGGGCGGGCGGGGCGCTCTCGCGCACGGCCTCGGCCACGGCCCCGAGCTCGTCCGCGCCGCCGAAGCCCTCCGGGGGCTCGAGCCGCACGACCCGCCAGCCGCGCGGCGCCGTGAGCCGGTCGGCGTGCACGGCGCACAGGTCGTAGGCGTGCGGCTCGGCGTGGGAGGCCAGCGGCCCCACGACCGCCGTGGAGTCGGAGTACACGTAGGTCAGGGTCGTGACCGCGTCCCGCGTGCAGGTCTGGCGGGAGCAGCGGCGCGCGGGGCTGCCGGAAGAGCTCATCCCCCGAAGCTACCTCAGCGGCCGAGGCGGCGCAGGCGGCGGCGTTCGCGCTCGGAGAGCCCGCCCCAGATCCCGAACTTCTCGTCCTTGCTCATCGCGTAGTCCAGGCAGGCCGACTGGACGGGGCAGGCCTCGCAGACGCGCTTGGCGTCACGCGTGGAGCCGCCCTTCTCGGGGAAGAACGCCTCCGGGTCGGTCTGGGCGCACAGGGCGTCGGTCTGCCACGCGAGCTCGCCCTCGTCCTCCTCCACGGAGTAGAGCTCCGCGACCGCGCCCCAGGGGTCGGCCTCCTCGGCGGGGGCCTCGAGCAGGTCCACGACCGTGGCCCGCGGGGCGTCCTCGACGGTGCTCGCGTGCTCGAGGAGCAGGGCGGTGGCCTGGTCCTCGAGGCTCGGCCCGCCCAGCGCGTGCCGCTCGGCGGCCCGGGGGTCGACGGGGTCGACGAACCAGTCCTCGGGCGCCGAGCTGACGCTGCGGCGCCGGGGGGCGAGGGTGGTTTCGGCGAGCTGGCGGGGTGCGGCCTCTCCCATGACTTTCCTTCCGTACGACACGTTCGCGCTGGCCTGGCATAATCCGGGGGGTGCCGGCGCAGTGCATCCCGGAGAACGCATCTTTGGTGATCGCCTGCCGGACGCCCCAATTACACGTGTGTGACTACTGTCGCGTCAAGACTTTTCAGAAGCTTCCTTCCGATCTATGAGAACCTGGACAAAGGTCCAGGACGGCGGTGTTCGTGCTGGTCGGAAGGGGGTTGACAGATCCTCCGCCTGTCCCGGAGGCATGCTCCGGGATGCATATTCCGCCCTCCGCACCACCACCCCGTGACCTCGTCAGGAGCCGGCATGAATTCCTCCCCCGTCCCCTCTGTCCCCCGACTGGTGGACACCCTGCGCAGCAGCCCCCGGCCGGCGCTGCTGTGGTACGGCCCCGGCGGCGAGCGCGTGGAGCTCTCCGGGCGGGTGCTGGAGAACTGGGCGGCGAAGACGGCCAACCTGTGGGCCGAGGAGCTCGACGTGGTGCCCGGGGACGCGGTGACCGTGGGCGCGCAGGTCCACTGGCGCACGGTGGTCGCGGTACTGGGAGCCTGGCTCGCCGGGGCCGCCGTGCACCCGGCCGATCCCGTCTCCGGGGCCGCGACCCCGGGCGACCGGGCGGTGCTGGCCCTCGCGGGGACCGACGGGTCCGCCCCTCCCCTGCTGACGGGTGCGCCCGCCGGCACGGTCCGGGTCCTGGCCGACCCGCCGGCGCTGTCCCTGGGGCTGCGCGGGGGCCTGCCCGCGGGGGCGGACGTCGACTACTGCGCGGAGATCCGCGCCCACGACGACGTGTGGTCGCCGGTGGCGGAGCCGGTGGACGCCGACCCCGCCCTGGTGGCGGCGGACGGGACGGCAGTGGCCCACGCCGCGCTGCTCGACCGGGCCCGCGAGGCGGCCGCCGGGCGCGAGGAGGCGTGGGGGCGGGCCGCGGCCGTGCACGTGCCGGGCGCCGCGGCCGACGCCGCGTTCCTGCTCCGGGTCCTGGCGGTGCTCGCGAGCGGGCGGGCCGTGCTGCTCACCGACCGGGACACCGAGCAGGCGTCGTGGCAGGACGTGCTCGCCGCCGAGCGGGCCACCGGCTTCTGAGCGCCGGGCCGGGGCCGCGCGCGGGACCCGCCCGCGGCGGGAGGGCGGCGCGGGTCCTCAGCCGTCCTCGGGCTCGTCGCCGTGGCGCGGCGCCCCCGGGGCGGCGGAGCGGCCGGCGGGGGCACGGCCGGTGATCCGGGCGATCTCCAGGGCCGCGGTGTCGGCGAAGTTCGGGTCCTCGTCGAGCTCCTCGGTGAAGACCCAGAACCGGTAGGCGAAGTAGCGGAAGACGGTGCCCAGGATCGTGCCGATGATCGTGCCGGAGACGAAGGACGCGTAGGCGCTGGTCAGGCCGAGCACGTAGTAGCTGAAGCCGAGGCAGCCGAGCTCGATGGCCATGCCGATGCCGTTGGCCACGAGGAACTGCACGAGCTCCTTGCGCTTGTCCGACTGGCGCTTGTGCCGGAAGGTCCACAGCCGGTTCGCGACCCACGCGAAGAGGATCGCCACGACCGTGGCCGCGAACTTCGCCTTGAGGTGGCCGTCCGTGAAGACGGTGTGCATCAGGATCCAGGTCAGCGACGCGTTGATCACGAAGGCGAGGGCGCCCACGACGCCGAACTTCATGAGTTCCTTGACGAAGAGGTGCCAGAGGGCATCGAAACGGGCGGCGAGGCTGTTCACGCGGCTTCAGGTCTCCAGGCTGGTGTGCGGGCGGGCACCGGTCGGCGCCGCGGCCGTGCGGGGCGACGCCCCGGACTGCGCGCCATCCTACCCCCGCGACCCCGGACGGATCAGGGGCGGGCGCCCGCCCCGGCCGCGGGCGGCTACCCTGGTCGGGTGAGAACTCCCGGAACCGCTCCCGTCGTCGGCGTCGTCGGAGGGGGCCAGCTGGCCCGCATGATGGCGCCCGCCGCCACCGCCCTCGGCCTCGAGCTGCGCGTGCTCGCCGAGGGCCCCGACGTGTCCGCCGCGGCCGCGGTGGCCACCGCCCCCGTCGGCGACCACACCGACCTCGAGACCCTGCGCCGCTTCGCCGCGGACGTCGACGTCCTGACCTTCGACCACGAGCACGTGCCCACCGAGCACCTGCACGCCCTGGTGCGGGAGGGCGTGGCCGTGCGGCCCGGGCCCGAGGCCCTCGTCCACGCCCAGGACAAGCTGGCCATGCGCGCGGCCGTGGACCGCCTCGGCCTGCCCAACCCGCACTGGGCCGCGGTCGCCGACGCCGACGAGCTCGTCGCCTTCGGGGAGCGCGCCGGCTGGCCCGTGGTGCTCAAGACCCCGCGCGGCGGCTACGACGGGAAGGGCGTCATGGTCCTGGCCGGGCCGGAGGCCGCCCGCGGCCCCGAGCCGGCCGCGTGGTTCGGGCGCACGCAGGGCCCCCTGCTGGCCGAGGAGCGCGTGCCGTTCACCCGCGAGCTCTCCGCCCTCGTGGCCCGCACCCCCTCCGGGGAGGTGCGCTCGTGGCCGGTCGTCGAGTCGATCCAGGTCGACGGCGTGTGCGACGAGGTCCTCGCCCCCGCCCCGGCGCTGCTGCCCGAGGTCGCCGCGGCCGCCGCGGGCACGGCCCGCACGATCGCCGCGGAGCTCGGGGTGACCGGCGTGATGGCCGTGGAGCTGTTCGAGGCCCCCGGGCGCGGCCCCGGCTTCCTCGTCAACGAGCTGGCCATGCGCCCGCACAACTCCGGGCACTGGACGATGGACGGGTCCGTCACCAGCCAGTTCGAGCAGCACCTGCGGGCGGTGCTCGACCTGCCGCTGGGCGAGACCGCCGCGCTGACCGGGGCGACCGTGATGAAGAACTACCTCGGCGGGGCCAACCAGGACCTCTTCTCGGCCTACCGGGCCGCGCTGGGCGCCGAGCCCCGCGCGAAGGTCCACAACTACGGCAAGGCCGTGCGCCCGGGCCGCAAGATCGGCCACGTCAACGTCACGGGCGAGGCCGGGGAGCTGCCCGAGCTGCGCCGGCGGGCCGGGCACGCCGCCGCGGTCCTGCGCGACGGCGCCCCCTGAGGGCGCGCCTCCCACCGCCCGTCCAGCCGGGGCCGGTAGCGTGACCCCGGTCCGCGCCGGGCACCCGGCGCCACCCGCACACCGCCCAGGAGGCACCGAGTGAACGAGAAGCAGCGCCCCGTCGTCGGCGTCGTCATGGGGTCGGACTCCGACTGGCCCGTCATGGAGGCCGCCGCGACCGCCCTCGAGGAGTTCGGCATCCCCTACGAGGCGGACGTCGTCTCGGCCCACCGGATGCCGCTCGAGATGATCGACTACGGCCGCCGGGCGCACGAGCGCGGACTGCGCGTGCTCGTGGCCGGCGCCGGCGGGGCCGCGCACCTGCCCGGGATGCTCGCCTCCGTGACCCCGCTGCCGGTGATCGGCGTGCCCGTGCCGCTGAGGACCCTCGACGGCATGGACTCGCTGCTGTCGATCGTGCAGATGCCCGCGGGCGTGCCCGTGGCGACCGTCTCGATCGGCGGGGCCCGCAACGCGGGCCTGCTCGCCGCCCGGATCCTCGCCGCCGGCGACGACGAGCGCGCCGCCGAGCTGCGCGGGCGCCTCCAGCACTTCGCGGCCGAGCTGCGCCAGAGCGCCCACGCCAAGGGCGCGGCCCTGCGCGAGCGCCTCGACGGCTGAGCCGGTCCCCCGTCCTTCCCCGCCCCCGTCCCCGCCGGAGCTGCCCGTGAACGGCCGATCGTCCCGCGCCGAGCCCGACCTCCCCGACCGCGCCCCCGGGGACGCGGCGGACCCCGCCGACGCCGGGGGGCCCGGGGCCGTCCGCGGGCTCGACGAGCCCGGGACCCCGCCGCGGCTGACCGACCCGCTGCGCCACCCCGAGCACGCCGGCCGCTCCGCCCGCGTCCGGCGGGCCTGGACGCTGCTGGCCTCGACCCTGCTCGTGCCCGGCAGCGCCCAGCTGGTCGCCGGGCGCCGGGCCACGGGCCGGGCCGCGCTGAAGGTCGTCGTCGCCGTGTGGGCCGCGCTGCTGCTCGCGCTGCTCAGCGCCCTGGCCTGGCGCACCCCGCTGGTGTGGGTGCTGACGAACTCCGTGACCTCCCTGGCCGTGATCGCCGGGCTCGTGGGCCTGGCCGCCGGCTGGGCGTACCTGTTCGCCGACACGCTGCGGCTGATCCGCCCGGGCCTGCTGGCCCCGAAGGTCCGCCGCGCCGTGACCCTCGCGACGGTGGCGGCCGTGCTGGTGACCTCCGGCGGGTTGGGCTGGTCCGCGTACCTGCTCTCGGTCGCCCGGGGCGCGGTCTCCGACGTCTTCGCCGGCGGGCTGCCGTTCCGCCCCTCGGAGGGCCGCTACAACATCCTGCTCATGGGCGGGGACGCCGACGAGGACCGCACCGGGCTGCGGCCGGACTCCATGAGCGTGGTCAGCATCGACGCCCGCTCGGGGCGCACCGTGTCGGTCTCGCTGCCGCGCAACCTGCAGAACACGCCGTTCCCCGAGGACTCCCCGCTGCACGAGGTCTACCCCGAGGGCTTCGACTGCGGCGACGAGTGCATCCTCAACGCCCTGTACACCGACGTGACCAACAACCACGCCGAGCTCTACCCCGACGCCGCCGACCCGGGGGCGGAGGCCATGAAGGACGCCGCCGAGGGGATCACCGGCCGGGAGATCCAGGCCTACGCCATGGTCGACATGAGCGGCTTCGAGCAGCTCATCGACGCCCTGGGCGGGGTGACCATCGACGTCGGCGGGCGCGTGCCCATCGGCGGCGGCACCGACCTGGCCACCGGACTGCCCAACGAGATCTTCGGATGGATCGAGCCCGGCGTCCAGCACATGGACGGCTACACCGCCACCTGGTACGCCCGCTCCCGCGAGGGCGCCACCGACTACGACCGGCAGGCCCGCCAGCGGTGCGTGCAGGCGGCGATGCTCGAGCAGCTCAACCCGGTGAACGTGGTGGCGCGCTTCCAGGAGCTGGCCGAGTCCGGCACGCAGGTCGTGCAGACCGACATCCCGGGCAGCCAGCTCGGCGGGTTCGTGGACCTCGCCCTGAAGGCCAAGGAGCACGAGCTCGGGCAGTACGCGGCCGGCCCGCCGTTCTACGACCCGTCCTTCCCGACCTACCCCGACTACGCGCAGTTCCAGGCCGACCTCGACCGCGTGCTCGAGGAGGCCACCGACCGCGGGGCCCGCGAGGCCGAGCAGGACGCCCGGGCCCTCGCCCCCGCCGGCGGGGCCGCGGGAGCCCGGCTGGGCTCCGCGGCGGTCGTGCCGGCCGCGCTGCCCGTGCTGCCGGCCCAGGAGCTCACGCCCAACGGCACCTGCTCCGTGCCCTGACGGGCCCGTCCGGCCCCCTCCCCCGCCGCCGGTACAGTGGGGGCGTGGTCAACATTCTCCAGTCGAACGCATGGGCCGTCTTCCAGCGCGACCTCGGGCGCACGGTGCTCGAGGACGCCGGGGAGGGCTGGCACTGGCTCGCCGTCGTCGAGGGCGGCCGGACCGGGCGCTACCTGTACTGCCCCTACGGGCCGGTGGCCGTCACCCCGCAGGCCTTCGACGAGGCCCTGGCCGCGCTGGAGCGGGCCGGGCGCGAGCACGGGTGCTGGTTCGTGCGCGTCGAGCCCGTGGCCGCCGCGCTGCCGGACGGCTTCGAGACCCCCGAGCAGTCCCTGCGCCGGCGCGGCCTGCGCCCCGCGCCGCGCCAGGTCCAGCCCGGGCACACCCAGGTGATCGACCTGACGCAGGACGAGGACGCGATCCTGAAGGACATGCGGTCCACCAACCGCAACCTGCACCGCAACATCGCCAAGAAGGGCGTGGACTTCACGGTCTCGACCGACCCGGCCGACGTCGAGGTCCTGCTGCGCTTCCTCGACGCGACCGCCGAGCGCAAGGACTTCACCCGCCAGCAGGACGACTACCTGCGCCAGGCCGCCCGGTCGCTGATGCCGCTGGGGGCCGCGTCCCTCTACGTCGCCCGCCTGCACGGGGAGCCCATCGGCGCCGCCCTCGTCTACGACTCCGACGACACCCGCACCTACGCGCACGCCGCCGCGGACTTCGCCCACCGGAAGCTCTCCGCCGGCATCCCGCTCGTGGTGCGCGCGGTCCTCGACGCGAAGGCCCGGGGCCTGACCCGCTTCGACCTCTTCGGCACCGCGCCCGAGGACGCCGGCCCCGAGCACGAGTGGTACGGCTTCACGAAGTTCAAGAAGTCCTTCGGCGGGCGCCCCGAGTCCTATCCCGGAACCTGGGACCTGCCCCTGCACCGCGGGCGCTACACCGCCTACACCGGGGTGCGCGCCGCCCGCGAGGCGGCCGGCCGCGCTCGCCGGGCCGCCCCGGCGCTGCCCGGGCGGGCCCGCGGCGCCGCCCGCTCGGTGCTGGCCCGGGTCCGCCGCCCGCAGGACTGACCCGGCGCCCGCTCTGCACGGGCCGGGGCTCAGCGCCCCGCCGCGCTGCGCAGCGCCGAGACCCCCTCGCCCAGCAGGCGCTTCGTGAGCGCGCCCACGCGGCGCACCCCGCCGGCGCGCTCGTCGCCCGCGGGCTCCGTCCCGCTGCGGGGCTCCTCCTCCGGCTCGGGCTCGGGCACCGCCGGGACGGGATCGGCGACCCCCAGCTCCTGGGCCACCGCGGTGCCGGTGGCCCGCACGGCGGCGTCGGCGGCCTCGACCGCGTCCGTGGTGCCGGTGAACTCCCCGCTGCGCCCGCGCCCCAGGGCGATCTCCCACGTGCCCAGCACGGGCCGCTCGCCCGCGGCGAGCTCGCGCAGCACGAGCGGGACGTCGGGCTCGGCGGGGTCGCCGCCGTCGAGGGCGCGGACCCCCCGCTTGCGCAGCTCCACCAGGCCCGTCAGCAGCAGCGCGTCGTCCACGCCCAGCTCCCGGGCCCGCCGGGTGAAGCCCACCCGGTAGAGCATCGCGAGCTCCCCGGTGTGCACGAACCACAGGTAGCCCAGGGCGCTCTCGCCCGCGTCCTCGTCCGTGCCGCCGTCCGGACCGCCGGCCGACTCGGTGGCCACGAGCAGCAGCGAGTCCTCGCCGAGGTCCTCCAGGAGCCGGTCGATCAGCCGGGTGCGCAGGCCCACGCGGCCGAGCTCCCCGCTGCCGGCCGTGACCTCCCGGACCGTGACCCCGGAGCTGCGCAGCGCCGCGCGGCAGCGGTCGAGGGTCTGCTGGGAGAGCCGACGGGCGAGGTCGCGCTCGGAGTCGGCCAGCGGCACCTGCAGCCGGCGGGGGCCCTGCGGGCCGGCCACGACCGTGCCGCGGCGGGTGAAGCCGGCCTCGGTCAGCGCGTCCCCGGTCCCGGGGGTGCGCAGGGTGTCGGGGTCGAAGCGGAGCAGGGCGGCCGCGTGCTCGTCGCGGGCCCAGGCGGCCAGGGCGCCGGCGACAACGGGCACGTCGCCGGGCCGGTGCACGTGGCACTGGACGGTCTCGGCGATCACCCGCTCGGCCCGGGAGCGCAGCAGGACCTGGGCGTAGCCCAGGGTGCGCCGGGCGTCGTCGTGGACGAGGACCCGCTCCACGCGCAGCTGCGGGCCCTCGGCGGAGGCCTGGGCCTCGCCGATCCCCCACAGCTGCTGGGGGTGCCCGCCCGTCACGCGGACGGTGGCGTCCCAGGTCTTGCGGTTCGGGCTGGGACTGACCGTGGTGCTCACGCCGGAATCCTCCTCGTTCCGCGGCCGGTCCGCCCCGGTGGGGGGAACGAGGTCGGCGCCCGCGGCTCGGACACCAGTCTAGGTCGCCGGCCCCGCCCCGCGCGGAGCGGACACGGCGGGCACGGGCCCCACCGCGAACGGGCGGCGCGGGGCACGAACCGCACCGGACACGGGCGCCACCGGGCACGGGCGCGCCACCGGGCACGGGCGTGCGAGGGCCCCCGGACCGTGCGGTCCGGGGGCCCTCGTGCGCAGCGGGTGCCGGGGCGGCTCAGCGGCGGGCGTACTTCTCCCACTTGGAGGCCAGGTGCTCGGCCTCGACCATGCGCACCGTGCCCGAGCGCGAGCGCATCACGATCGACTGCGTGGTGACCCGCTGGCCGCGGTAGCGCACCCCGCGCAGCAGGTCGCCGTCGGTGATGCCGGTCGCGGCGAAGAAGCAGTTGTCCGAGGTGACGAGGTCGTCGGTGCTCAGCACGGCGTCGAGGTCCAGCCCGGCGTCGAGCGCCTTCTGCTTCTCGTCGTCGTCGGTGGGGGCCAGCCGGCCCTGGATGATCCCGCCGGTGGCCTTCACGGCGCACGCGGTGACGATCCCCTCCGGGGTGCCGCCGATGCCCATCATGACGTCCACGCCGGTGCCCTCGCGGCAGGCCGCGATCGCGCCGGCGACGTCGCCGTCGAGGATCATCCGGGTGCGGGCGCCGGTGGCGCGGATCTCGTCGACGAGGCGCTGGTGGCGGGGCCGGTCCAGGACGCACACGGTGAGCTGGTTGACGTGGACGCCCTTGGCCCGGGCCACGAGGTGCAGGTTCTGCTTGACCGGCAGGCGCAGGTCCACGAAGTCCGCGGCCTCGGGCCCGACCACGAGCTTGTCCATGTAGAACACGGCCGAGGGGTCGAACATCGACCCGCCGTCGGCCACGGCGATGACGGCCAGGGCGTTGTTCATCCCCAGCGCGGTGAGGCGGGTGCCGTCGATCGGGTCGACCGCGACGTCGGAGGCGGGCCCGGAGCCGTCGCCGACCTGCTCTCCGTTGAACAGCATCGGCGCCTCGTCCTTCTCGCCCTCCCCGATGACCACGGTGCCGTTGAAGTGCACGGTCGAGAGCAGCGAGCGCATGGCGTCGACCGCGGCGCCGTCGGCCGCGTTCTTGTCCCCGGCCCCGACCCACTGGCCGCCGGCGATCGCCGCCGCCTCGGTCGTGCGGACCAGCTCCATGGCCAGGTTCCGGTCGGCCACGTTGGACGCGGGGGCTGGTGCGGTGGATGCTTCGGCCACGTTGTTCCTCACCTTCGAGTTCACGGTTCGCGGGACGCCGCGGTCCGGTTCGGCCGCGGACGCGGTCCCGTCCCCGCCAGCATATCGTCCGGGGCCCCGCCCGCCCCGGCGCCCTGCCGGTGCGCCCGCCCGGGCCGGGACCGCCCGCGGCGGGGACGGGCGGGCACGGGCACCCCCGGATCCGGGGCACAATGGTGCGGTGAGCTCCCCGACCCCCGACCGCCCCGCCGCCCGGACCGACCGGGACCACGACGACGACGCCCGCCCGCTGCCGCAGATCACGCCGAAGCAGGCGAAGCGGATCAACGCCCCCGTCCAGGGCATGATCATCTCCATGGCCGTGCTCCTGCTGCTGGTGCTGCCCCTCGTGTGGCTGCAGCCCCGCCCGGACGGCGAGCCGTACCGCCCCGACGTCGACGTCGCCCAGGAGGCCTCCTACGTCGCCGACCAGTCGCCGTTCCCCCCGGTGGTGCCCGAGCCCGGCGAGGAGTGGACGGCCAACTACGCCCGCTGGAACGGCGGGGCCGCCGAGGGCGTGCCCTACTGGGAGATCGGCTGGGTCACCCCGGGGGGCCGCTTCGTGGAGCTCGTCCAGACCTCCCTGGCCAACCCCACCTGGCTGGCCCAGCAGGCCGAGACCCTGCCGGTCACGGGGACCGCGGACGCCGGCGGCGCGCGCTGGGACGTCCACGTCCGGGAGGCCTCCGACGACGCCGGGGCGCTGACCGTCTACACCGGCGAGGCCGCCGGCTCGACCCTCGTGGTCAAGGGCGACGCCGAGCGCGCCGAGCTGGACCACCTGGCCGCCGCCGCCGTCGAGGCGCTCGCCGCGGCCCCCGAGACCCCCGCACCCGACCCGACCGCACCCGAGACCCCGGAGGGACCATGACGGACCAGCCCACCACCCCCGCGCCGGACGGCGGCACCGCGCCGCAGCGCCCGCAGAGCCCCGCGCCGCGCGCGGAGCCCGCCCCCACCACGCCGGCCGCCGCGTGGCAGCGCCTGCGCGAGGGCAACGCCCGCTTCGTCGCCGGGGAGTCCCGGCACCCGAACCAGGACGCGTCCCGGCGCCGGTCCGTGGCCGGCGGGCAGCACCCGTTCGCGGTGATCTTCGGCTGCTCCGACTCCCGGCTGGCCGCCGAGATCATCTTCGACCTGGGCCTGGGCGACGCCTTCGTGGTGCGCACCGCCGGGCAGGTCATCGACGACGCCGTGCTGGGGACCATCGAGTACGCGGTGGAGAACCTGCACACCCCGCTGATCATGGTCCTGGGCCACGACTCCTGCGGGGCCGTGACCGCCACGCACGCGACCGCGCACTCGGGGGACATGCCCCGCGGCTTCCAGCGCGACCTCATCGAGCGGATCATGCCCTCCGTGCTGCAGACCCGCCGCGACGGCCACGACGACGTCAACGCGGCGGTGGTCGAGCACACGAAGCAGACCTCCGGGCGGCTGCTGGAGCAGTCCCGGGTGATCAACGACGCCGTCTCGCGCGGGGAGGTCGCCGTCGTCGGCGTCTTCTACCACCTGCAGGACGGCGAGGCCGAGCTCGTCCACGGCCACGGGACCTGGCTGCCCTCCGCCTGAGCCCGCCCCTCCGCGGGCCCGGCCACGGCGTCCCCGTGCCCGGGCCCGCGGCGCGCTGACCTAGACTGGCGCCATGGCAAACACCACGTCTGCAACGACCGCAGAGCACACCGAGTACCGCATCGAGCACGACACGATGGGCGAGGTCCGCGTCCCCGCGAACGCCCTCTACCGTGCCCAGACGCAGCGCGCCGTCGAGAACTTCCCGATCTCCGGCCGGACCCTGGAGCCCCAGCACATCGTCGCGCTGGCGCAGATCAAGAAGGCCGCCGCCAGGGCCAACGCGGAGCTGGGGGTGCTCGACGAGGAGCGCGCCCGGGCGATCGCGGAGGCCGCCGACCAGGTCGCCACCGGCGCCTACGACGAGCACTTCCCGATCGACGTCTTCCAGACCGGGTCGGGGACCTCCTCGAACATGAACACCAACGAGGTGCTGGCGACCCTCGCCAACCGCGCCCTCGAGGGCACCGGCACCGAGGTCCACCCCAACGACCACGTCAACGCCTCCCAGTCCTCCAACGACGTCTTCCCGACCTCCGTGCACGTCGCCGTCACCGGCGCCCTGGTCAACGAGCTCGTGCCGGCGATGACGCAGCTCGCGGAGTCCCTCGAGCGCAAGGCCGCCGAGTTCAAGGACGTCGTGAAGTCCGGGCGCACGCACCTGATGGACGCCACCCCCGTCACCCTGGGCCAGGAGTTCGGCGGCTACGCCGCGCAGGTGCGCTACGGCATCGAGCGCGTGCAGTCCGCGCTGCCGCGCGTGGCCGAGGTGCCCCTGGGCGGGACCGCGGTGGGCACCGGGATCAACACCCCGGCCGGCTTCTCCGCGCGCGTGATCGAGCTGCTCGCCGAGGAGACGGGGCTGCCGATCACCGAGGCCCGCAACCACTTCGAGGCCCAGGCCAACCGCGACGGCCTCGTGGAGGCCTCCGGGCAGCTGCGCACGGTCGCCTACAGCTACATGAAGATCAACAACGACCTGCGCTGGATGGGCTCCGGCCCGAACACCGGCCTGGGCGAGATCCTCATCCCGGACCTGCAGCCGGGCTCCTCGATCATGCCGGGGAAGGTCAACCCCGTGATCTGCGAGTCCACGATCCAGGTCTGCGCCCAGGTGATCGGCAACGACACCACCGTGTCCCTGTCCTCCACCAACGGCGCGTTCGAGCTCAACGTGGGCATCCCGGTGATGGCCTCGGCGCTGCTCGAGTCGATCCGCCTGCTCGCCAACTCCTCCCGCGTGATGGCGGAGAAGATGATCGACGGCATCGAGGCCAACACGGAGCGCTGCCGCTTCCTGGCCGAGGCCTCCCCCTCGATCGTGACCCCGCTGAACAAGGCCATCGGCTACGAGGCGGCCGCGAAGATCGCCAAGCACGCCGTGGCGAACAAGATGACCGTGCGCGAGGCCACGATCGCCCTGGGCTACGTGGAGGACGGCTCGCTCACCGAGCAGCAGCTCGACGAGGCCCTGGACGTCACCACCATGACGGGCCCCAACGCCTGATCAGGGACCGCACCGCCGCCGGGGGCGGCGCCGGCCGGGGTGCCCACCGCACCCGGGCACGGCGCCGCCCCCGGCGCCGTCCGTCACCGGCGTGGTCCGTAACCGGCGGGGTCCGGGGGCGGCCTCAGGAGACGAAGCGGGTGCGGCCCGTGAAGGACAGGGCGGCCTCGAGCCGGGCGCGCTGGTGCGGCGGCAGCGGGGGCGTGTCCTGCGGGTCGTACCAGCCGACCTCGAGCGACTCGTCGTCGGCCACCCGCGCCTGCCCCGACACCCACCGGCAGCGGAAGGTGTGGTCGAGGAACTGGCAGCGGTCCCCGTTGGGGTACTGCACCGGCTCCCCCGCGCCGACCTGCACGAGATCCTCGACGACGGCGACGACGCCGGTCTCCTCGAGGCACTCCCGCACCGCGGTGGCCGCCGGCTGCTCGCCCGGCTCCACGATCCCGCTGACCAGCCCCCAGTTGCCGTTGTCGGCGCGGCGGGCCAGCAGCACCCGGCCGTCCTCGCGCAGCACCACGGCGGTGACGGCCGGCAGCCACAGCAGGTCGTGGCCGATCCTCTCGCGCAGGGCGAGGACGAAGTCGGGGACGGGCACGGGGCCTCCTGGTCTGCTCGCACCGGCCGGTCCGGGGACCGGGGCCCGGGCAACGGGCCGCCCCCATTCAACCAGCCCGGCGGCAGCGGACCGGACGGCAGGCCGGGGCCGGTCCGGGCGGGGCGCTCACCCGAGCACGAGCACCGCGAGGGCGCCGGCGAGCATGGCCGGGCCGAACGCGATCCGCGTCCGCGGCCCGGCCCGTCCCGCCACCAGCAGCACCGCGGCGGCCAGCCCGCCCGCCACGAAGCCGGCCAGCGCGCCGAGCACGGCGTGGCCCACGGAGACGAAGCCCAGGCACAGCCCCAGCAGCCCCGACAGCCGCACGTCGCCCAGGCCCAGGCCCGCCGGGCTCAGCAGCCGCAGCAGGACGTAGGCCCCGCCCACCAGCACGAGGCCCCACAGCATCCACAGCAGGCGCACGGGCTCCCCGCCCAGCACCGCCGCCGCGGCCAGCGGCAGCCCGCAGGCCGGGTAGAGCGGGCGCACGACCCGCCCCGGGAGGCGGTGCTCGCGCACGTCGACCGCCCCCAGCCACACCCCGGCCCCGGCCAGCAGCGCGAAGGCCGCCGCGGCCAGGACCCCGGCGGCCCAGCCCGCGGCGTCGCCGCGGGCGAACTGCTCACCGAGGAAGGCCGTCACGGACGGCATCGTAGCCGCACCGGCCCGGCCGGGGCGGGACGGGCTGTGGACGCCCCGCCCCGGGGGCTCAGGCGTCCAGGTCCCCGAGCACCTCGGTGACCAGCGCCGCGATCGGCGAGCGCTCCGAGCGGGTGAGGGTCACGTGCCCGAACAGGGGGTGGCCCTTGAGCGCCTCGACCACGGCGGTGACCCCGTCGTGGCGGCCCACCCGCAGGTTGTCGCGCTGGGCGACGTCGTGGGTGAGGACGACCTTCGAGTTCTGCCCGATGCGCGAGAGCACCGTGAGCAGCACGTTCTTCTCGAGCGACTGCGCCTCGTCGACGATCACGAACGCGTCGTGCAGGGACCGGCCGCGGATGTGGGTGAGCGGCAGGACCTCGAGCATTCCGCGGTCGAGCACCTCCTCGACGACCTCCTGCGAGACCAGCGCCCCGAGGGTGTCGAAGACGGCCTGGCCCCACGGGTTCATCTTCTCCTCCTCGGAGCCGGGCAGGTAGCCGAGCTCCTGGCCGCCCACCGCGTAGAGGGGGCGGAAGACCATGACCTTGCGGTGCTCGCGGCGCTCCATCACCGTCTCCAGGCCCGCGCACAGCGCCAGGGCGGACTTGCCGGTGCCGGCGCGCCCGCCCAGCGACACGATGCCCACCTCGGGGTCCAGCAGGAGGTCGATCGCGAGCCGCTGCTCGGCGGAGCGCCCGTGCACCCCGAAGACGTCCCGGTCCCCGCGCACCACCCGGGCGGCCCCGTCGGCGCGGACCCGGGCCAGGGCGCTGCCGCGCACGGAGTGCAGGGTCAGGCCCGTGTTGGCCGGCAGCCCCTCGGCGCCCGGGACCACGACGGCCTCGCCGCCGTAGAGCCGGTCCACGACGTCGTCGGGGACCTCCAGCGCGGCGGTCCCGGACCACTCGACGTCGGAGCCGACCCACTCGGCCCGGTACTCCTCGGCCTCCAGGCCCAGGGCGGAGGCCTTGACCCGCATCGGCAGGTCCTTCGAGACGATGCACACGTCCTTGCCCTCGTTGGCGAGGCTCAGGGCCACGGCCAGGATCAGGGAGTCGTTGTCCTTGAGCCGGAAGCTCACGGGCAGGACGGTGTCCGAGACGTGGTTGAGCTCCACCACGAGGCTCCCGCCCTGGTCCCCGAGCGGCACGGGCCGGTTCAGCCCGCCGTGCTCGACCCGCAGGTCGTCGAGCAGCCGCAGCGCGTGGCGGGCGAAGTAGCCGAGCTCGGGGTCGTGGCGCTTGCCCTCGAGCTCGGTGATCACCACGACCGGCAGCACGACCTCGTGCTCGGCGAAGCGCAGCAGGGCCCGGGGGTCCGCGAGCAGCACCGAGGTGTCGACGACGTAGGAGCGCACCCCCGTCCGGGCCGACCCGCCCCCGGCGTCCAGCGGGGCCAGGACCTCGACGACGCGCTCCGGCTTCTCGGTGATGCTCATGGTGGCTTCTCCTTCTCGGTCCGGCGGCCGGCCCGCGCCGTCCGCCCACTGCCAACGTACGCAGGCGGGCGGGGCCGCGCGAGGAAAAACGGCGAACGCGAGGGAAAATGCCGGTGACGGCACCGGTGGCCGCACGGGCGGCGGCACCGCCGGGCCCGCGCGTCCGGGCCCGGCCGCGCGGGGGCCTCAGCAGCCGAAGCGGCGCTGGCGGGAGGCGTAGTCGCGCAGGGCGCGCAGGAAGTCCACCCGCCGGAAGTCCGGCCACAGCGCCTCGCAGAAGTAGTACTCGCTGTAGGCCGACTGCCACATCAGGAACCCGGAGAGCCGCTGCTCGCCGGAGGTGCGGATCAGCAGGTCCGGGTCGGGCTGGCCGCGGGTGTAGAGGTGCTCGGAGATGTGCTCCACGGACAGGTGCTGGGCCAGCTCCCGCAGGTCCGCCCCGGCCTCGAGGGCATCGGTGAGCACCTCCCGCACGGCGTCGACGATCTCCTGGCGCCCGCCGTAGCCGACCGCGATGTTCAGGTGCGGGCCCGGGTTGCCCGCCGTGCGCTCCACGAGGTCCTCGAGGCAGGCCGCCAGCCGCGGCGGCAGCAGCTCGAGCGCGCCCACCGGCTGGACGCGGTAGACGCCCTGCTCGGTGAGGGTGTCCATGAGGTCGGAGATGATCCCCAGCAGCGGCTCCAGCTCGGCGGCCGGGCGCTTGAGGTTCTCGGTCGAGAGGATGTAGAGGGTCACGACCTCGATCCCGAGCTCGTGGCACCAGCCGAGGAACTCGACGATCTTCTGCGCCCCGGCCGCGTGGCCGGCCTCGGTGCTCGTCCCGCTCTGCCGGGCCCACCGGCGGTTGCCGTCCACGAGGACGCCGACGTGCTTGGGCAGGCGCCGGCGGTCCAGGCCCGCGGCGAGGCGGCGCTCGTAGAAGCGGTAGAGCGGGTGCGGCCTCGCCATGCGGTCTCCTCCCGTGGTGTCGTGGTGGGTCCCGGGCAGCGGGGCCTGCCGGGCGGGGTGGGGGCCCGCGCCCAGCGCGCGTCCGGGGACCGGTCCTAAACTACCCGGTGGGCGCCCCGGGCGGCCGACACCGGGTCGGCGCGCGCACCGGTGCCGTCCGCACGGGAGGAGCAGCGCACCCATGGACCACCGCGGACCCCGCCGCGCGGCCGAGCGCCTCGAGCACGCCGTCGAGGAGCGGATCGAGGACTTCCTGGAGCGCAAGCCCGCCTGGCGCGGGTGGATCCACGCCGGCTTCACGCCCGTCGTCGTCGTCCTCGGCCTCGTGGCCATCGCCCTGGCCCCCACCGCCGTGCTGCGGGTCGCGGCCGCCCTGTACGGGGTGACCGGCATCCTGCTCTTCGGCGTGTCGGCGATCTACCACCGGGCGTACTGGCCGCGGCGGCTGCACATGGTCCTGCGCCGGCTGGACCACTCCAACATCGCGCTGCTGATCGCGGGCACCTACACCCCGCTCGCGGTCGCCCTGCTGCCCGCCGGCTCCTCCCGGGTGCTGCTCACCGTCATCTGGGCGTGCGCGGCCGGGCTCGTGGCCTTCCGGGTGCTGTGGACGCTCGCCCCGCGGTGGCTCTACACGCCCCTGTACGTGGTGCTGGGCTGCCTCGCCGTGCTCTACCTGCCCCAGTTCTGGCAGGCCTCCCCCGCCGCGGCGGTGCTCACGGCCGCCGGCGGGGCCGCCTACATCGGCGGCGCGCTCGCCTACGCCACGAAGCGGCCCCGGCTGCTGCCGCGGACCTTCAGCTTCCACGAGCTCTTCCACGCGTGCACGGTCGTGGGCTTCCTGCTCCACTACGCCGCGATCCTCGTGGCGATGCTCGCCCGCTGAGCCCCGGCGCGCAGAACCGCGCCGGGACTCAGCGCTCCCGGTCGGTGCCCTCGCCGGGCCGCTCCGCGGCCGGGGACGGCCCGGGGGCGTCCCCGCGCCCGGCGGCGGGATCCTCCCCGGCCGCCGCCGCGGGCTCCCCGCCCGTGCCCGCGTGGCCGCCGACCCGCTCCTCGGCGGCGCGGCGCTCGGCGTACTCCGCCCGGTAGCGCAGCCGCCGGTTGCGGCGGTTGAAGTCGAGCGCGAGCAGGATGACCGCCACCGCCAGCAGCAGCGACATCAGGAAGCCGATCATCCCGGGGGTCACCTGGCTCGGGTCCAGCCCGGGCCGCAGGGTGCCCTCGTCGATGGGGTTGGGGCCCATGGCGGGGAGCAGGGCGGAGAGCACGGCCGGCACGGCGCTCATCGGGGCCTCAGCCCCCGATCCCGGCGAAGAGGTCGGACTCGGGCAGCTCCACGGGCACCCGGGACTCGGCCAGCACGTAGTCCTCCCAGGGCCACACCTCGGCCTGCAGCTCCGCGGAGACGGCGAAGAACATCCCGTCCGGGGCCACCTGGGTGCGGTGGGCGCGCAGCGCGTCGTCGCGCTGGGCGAAGGTGTGGGGGCACTCGACCTTCGTCGTGGTCTCGTGCCGGGCCACGGGCGGGCGGTGGCCCTCCGGGTCGCTCTCCTGCCAGGCGGCGATGCGGGCCGCGTACGGGGACTGCAGCCCGCGCTCCTCGAGGGCCTCGTGCAGGGCCACGAAGCGCTCGAGGTTGAAGGCCCGGTCGTAGTAGAGCTTCAGCGGCGTCCACGGCTCGCCCAGGCCCGGGTAGCGCTGCGGGTCCCCGGCGGCGCGGAAGGCCTCCACGGAGACGTTGTGGGTCTGGATGTGGTCGGGGTGCGGGTAGCCGCCGTTCTCGTCGTAGGTGAGGATCACGTGCGGGCGGAACTCGCGCACGAGCCGCACGAGCGGGGCGGCCGCCCGCTCGAGGGGCTGCAGGGCGAAGCAGCCCCAGGGCAGCGGCGGCAGCGGGTCGCCCTCGGGCAGGCCGGAGTCGGCGAAGCCCAGCCACCGGTGCCGGACCCCGAGGGACTCCCGGGCACGGGCCATCTCGAGCCGGCGCAGGCCCGTGAGGTCGCGCTCGGCGTGGGGGTGGCCCTCCATCTCGGCGTTGAGGATCGAGCCGCGCTCCCCGCCGGTGCACGTGGCGACCATGACCTCGACGCCCTGCTGGACGTAGTGGGCCATGGTCGCGGCACCCTTGCTCGACTCGTCGTCGGGGTGGGCGTGGACGGCCAGCAGGCGCATCTCTGACAGGGAGGTCACTCGGGGTCCTCTCGGGAGCGGACGGGGCGGCGGGACGGCGGCCGCGGGCACGGCCGCCGTCCATTTTACGCGCCCGGGCGGGGCCTCCGTGCCCGGGCGCCTCCCAGGGTGCTCGGCTACAGTGACCGGTGCGGTGCCGCCCCGGAGGGACGGTGCCCCGCCCGCCGCGGAGCCGCGCGCTCCCGCCCCGACCGCCCCCGAGATCCGACCGAGGCCGCCCGTGTCCACCGACTCCCCCGACCTGCTCCGGAGCCGCTACGGCGCCCCGCGCCGCGACCGCCGGATCGGCCGCCGCGGCTGGATCGCCCTGGTCGCCGCCGCCTCCCTGCTCGCGGCGGCCTTCGCCGTGTGGGTGCTCGGCGGTCAGCAGCGCCAGCCCACGTTCAAGGACGTCGGCTTCCAGGTGCTCTCCGAGGCCCGGGCCACCGCCGACTTCGACCTCACCAAGCACCCCGACGACGTCGTGACCTGCGCGGTGCAGGCCCTCAACGAGGAGTACGCCGTGGTCGGCTGGACCGAGGTGACCGTCGGTGCGCTGCCGGAGGAGCAGCTGCACGAGGGACGGACCAGCTCCCACCGGGCCGAGCTGCGCACCACCAACCTCGCGACCACCGCCGTCGTCGACTCCTGCTGGATCGACGAGCGCGGGGGCGCGGCCTGAGCGCAGGGCGACGACACAACCGTCACCCTGCTTTTGGCCCCGTCGGGGCCCCGCCTAGACTGGGGGGAGGACTCCCCGCCCCTGCAGCGCCGGCACCGTCCGCACCGGACCGGCCGGCGCACGGGCGGGGTCTTCGTGTTCGCGGGGATCCCCCGCCCCGGTGCGAGCGACCCGCCGCACCGCGCCGGGCCCGCCGCGCGCCCCGGACCGACCGGGCGCGGCGGACCGACCGTCCACCGAGGAGAGACAGTGACCACCACGAACAAGACCGGCGCCTGGCTGACCCAGGAGGCCTACGACCGCCTGAAGAAGGAGCTCGACTACATCTCCGGCCCCTACCGCCAGGAGATCGTGGAGCGCATCGACCAGGCCCGCTCCGAGGGCGACCTCAAGGAGAACGGCGGCTACCACGCCGCCCGCGAGGAGCAGGGCAAGAACGAGGGCCGCATCGCCCACCTCAAGGCGCTGCTCGAGAACGCGCAGGTCGGGGAGGCCCCGGCCGACGACGGCGTCGTGGAGGCCGGCATGGTCGTCACCGCCGAGATCGCCGGCGAGGAGATGACCTTCCTGATCGGCTCCCGCGAGGTCGCCGAGGACCTGGCCGGCGGCACCGAGCTCGAGGTGTTCTCGGAGAAGTCGCCCATGGGCGCGGCCATCTCCGGGCACAAGGTCGGCGACGAGCTGACCTACGCGGCCCCCAACGGCAAGCAGATCCCGGTGCGGATCATCTCCGCCACGCCGTTCCAGGCCTGATCCGGCGGTGACCTCCCACTGGCTGCGCGACCCGGGCCCGGCCTCGTGGGCGCTGATCGTCCTCACCGCGGTCCTCGCGGTGGCGACGGTCCTGCTGCACCTCGCCGGCCGGGGGGACCCGGCCGCGGGCGAGCCCGGCAGCGCGCGCAACGTCGCGCTGTTCGCGACGTTCGTCTGCGCCTTCGCGGCCTGGGTCTCCGGGCGCGGCCGCGGCTGAGCCCGCCGCTGCCGCGACGACGGCGCCGGAGCCCCAGCAGGGGCTCCGGCGCCGTCGTCGTCCCCGTCCGGGGCGGAACGGAGGGGCTCAGTGCACGACGACGGGGTGGTAGCCCTCCGCCTCGAGGGCGCGCAGGACCTCCCGGCAGTGCTCGTGGCCCTTGGTCTCCATGTCGATGGTGATGGAGACGTCGCCCATGCTCAGCGACCCGCCGATGCGGGTGTGGTCCACGCCGGTGACGTTGGCGTCCCGCTCGGAGATGATCCGGGAGATCAGGGCCAGCTCGCCGGGACGGTCCACGAGCATCATCCGGATGGTCATGTAGCGCCCGGCCGCCGAGAGGCCCCGCTGGATGACCTTCAGCATGAGCATCGGGTCGATGTTGCCCCCGGAGAGCAGCACCACGGTGTTGCCCAGGTCGGGGTGGGCCTGCTGCAGCCGCCCGTCCAGCAGCGCGGCCACGCCCACCGCGCCCGCGGGCTCCACCACGAGCTTGTTGCGCTCCAGCAGGAAGATCAGCGCCTGGGCGAGGGCGTCCTCGGAGACGGTCACGACGTCGTCGGCGAGCTCCTTGATGATGCTGAACGGCAGCTGCCCGGGCTTGCCCACGGCGATGCCGTCGGCCATCGTGGAGACCCGCTCGAGGGTCACCAGGGCGTCGCCGGCGAGCGAGGGCGGGTAGGCCGCGGCGTTCTCGGCCTGCACGCCGATCACGCGGATCGGGCGCCCGAGCTGCTCGGCGCGCGCCTTGACCGCGACCGCGAGCCCGGCGAGCAGCCCGCCGCCGCCCACCCCGGTGATGACGGTGTCGACCTCGGGGACCTGGTCGAGGATCTCGAGGCCCAGGGTGCCCTGCCCGGCCACGATGTCGGGGTGGTCGAAGGGGTGGACGAACACGGCGCCGGTCTCCTCGGCGTGGCGCTGGGCCTCGACGAGCGCCTCGTCCACGGCCGATCCGTGCAGGATCACCTCCGCCCCGTGGTCCTGGGTCGCGGCGATCTTGGGCAGCGCGGCCCCCAGGGGCATGTAGATCCTGGCGGTGATCCCGAGCCGGTCGGCGGCCAGGGCCACGCCCTGGGCGTGGTTGCCCGCGGAGGCCGCCACGACGCCGCGGGCCTTCTCCTCGGGAGTCAGCTTCGCCATCCGGGCGTAGGCGCCGCGGACCTTGAAGGACCCGGAGCGCTGCAGGTTCTCCGCCTTCAGGTTCACCTCGGAGCCGATCAGCGCGGACAGCGCCCTGGAGTGGGCCATGGGCGTCCGCTCGATCACGCCCTCGAGCAGGGCGGCGGCATCCTCGACGTCGGCGAGGCGGACGGGCAGATCGGCCAGGCTCACGGCGGTCCTTCCGGTGCGGTGCGGGGTGGGGCGCGTCCCGGCCGGGCGGGACGGACCGGGGCACGGAGCGCGCCCGCCGGCGGCGGGCGCGGGTCCCATCCTAGTCGGTGCGCCCGGACCGGCCCGGGCCGCCGGCGCCCCGCTCCGAGCGGGGGCGGCGCTTGAGGGCCGCCTGCAGCCGCTCCTTGGCGCGGGTGCGGCGGAAGCGCTGGAGCTGCTCCATGACCTGCTCGCGGCTGAGCTCGTTGCGCCGGGCGTGCTTCTTGATCTCCCAGGGGAAGTAGTAGGGCTGCCAGGCGATCTCGTCGTCGGTGCGCCAGTGCTGCCCGACCAGGTAGCGCAGCACGGTGTTGAGCGCGGCCATCAGGGGCACCGCGAACAGCGCGCCCGTGATGCCGAAGAGCACCGAGCCGGTGGCCACCGCGAGGAACACGGCGAGCGGGTGGAGGGAGACGGCCTTGCCCATCACCAGGGGCTGGAGCACGTTGGACTCGATCTGCTGGACCAGCAGCACGAAGGCCAGCATGATCAGGGCGTTGGTGAAGCCGTTGGCGACCAGGGCCACGAGCACCGCCACGGCCCCCGTGATCACCGCACCCACGATGGGGATGAAGGAGCCCAGGAAGACCAGGATGCCGATGGGCAGGGCCAGCGGGACGCCGAGGAAGAAGGCGCTCAGCCCGATGCCCACGGCGTCCACGAAGGCCACGAACCCCTGGATCCGGGCGTACTGCACGAGGGAGCGCCAGCCCTGCCGGCCGGCGCCGTTGACGGCCCGCCGGGCGCTGACGGGGAAGAGCCGCACCAGGAACAGCCAGATCCGCTCGCCGTCCATGAGGAAGAACAGCAGCGTGAACAGCAGGATGATCAGCCCGGTCAGCAGGTTCCCGGCGGTCGAGCCGAAGGACATCGCCCCGGAGAGGATCGCCTGGCTGTTGTCCTGGACCGTGGCCCCGAGCTCGTCGATCCACTCGTTGAGCATGTCGGCGCTGATGTTCAGCGGCCCGTCCTCGAGCCATCCCAGCAGCTGCTGGGTGCCGACCACCACGGAGTCGGAGAGCTGGGCGAAGCCCAGGACGATCTGGCGGCCGGCGACCACGAGCAGCCCGCCCACGAACGCGATCAGCCCGAGCACCGTCAGCCCGGAGGCCGCGCCCGCGGGCACGTGCCGGCCGCGCAGCCACTTGACCACCGGGAACAGCAGGCCCGCGAGCAGCCCCGCCACGAGCACCGGGATGATCACGACCGTGACGCGCGAGAGCATCCACCCGACCAGGCCCACGGCGGCCAGGATGATGATCAGCCGCCAGGACCAGGCGGCGGCCACGCGCACGGGCACGGTCACGCCGCCGGCGGCGTTGCCGTGCAGCGGCGGCAGCTCGGGGGTGCGCTCGGGGATCGCGGGCGGCTGCGCGCCGGGCGAGGTCGATGGCATGGTGCCATCCTCCCACGAGCCCGCCGCCGCCCGCGGCGCCCGCGGGGTGCGTCCCGGTGCGAGACTGGGGGGCATGTCGCGCACCTTCCTCAGGATCCTCGGCCAGCGCCGTCAGGCCCCCGCCCTGACCCCGGACGCCCCGCCCCGCGCGGAGCTCGAGGAGGTGCTGCGCGCCGTCGCCGGGACCGCCCGGGGCGGTCCCGGTCCGGGGTGGCGGGTGGTCGTGACGACCCGCCGCTCGGCCGCGGAGCTCGCGGCGGCGATGGCCGGGCTCACGCGCGTGCCCGAGATGCACCGGCCCCTCCCCCGGCTCAAGGGCAAGCAGCTGCGCCGGCTCGCGGCGTTCCGCGGAACGCTCGCGTGGGCGTCCACGGGCGGGCTGTGCTGCGCCGTGGTGTTCAGCCCCGTCGAGTCCGCCGACGTTCCGGTCAAGGAGCAGAAGGCCGCCGCGCACGGGATCCGGCCCCTGCTCGAGGCGGCGTTCTGGGCCGCCGGGTGGGGCACGCGGTGGGCCGCCCGCGACGGGGCCGACCAGGAGCCCGTGCGCGCGTTCTACGACCTCGCCGAGCACGAGCAGGTCCTGGGCTGGCTGTTCGTGGGCCGCCCGCCACGGGCCGCGGCCGCGGAGTTCACGGCGACCCTGCCTCCCGCCGACCCGCCGGTCAGCTACCGCTGAGCCCCCCCCCGGACGCGCCACGGCCCGGCACCCCTGGGGGTGCCGGGCCGTGGCGTGCGCCGCTGCGCCGCTGCGGCGCGGCGGCGTTCAGCGCGGGGTCACTCGGAGGTCATCTCACGGATGATCGCGAGGATGCGCAGGATCTCGATGTAGGTCCACACCAGCGTCACGGTCAGGCCGAACGCCGCAGACCACGCCATCTTCTGCGGCACGCCGGTGGCCACGCCGTGCTTGATGTTCTCGAAGTCGAGCACGAAGCTGTAGGCCGCCAGGAGGATCGCGATCGCGCCGATGGCCAGGCCCAGCCAGGGCCCCAGCGGGCTGTCGGTGCGGATGTTGAAGCCGAACAGCAGCACCGCACCCAGGTTCACCAGCCCGAACAGGGCGTAGGCCATGAGCGCGACCATGAAGATGCGCGTGGCCCGCCCGGAGGCGCGCAGCTTGCCGGAGCGGAAGAGCACCAGCACCGAGACGAACACGGCGATCGTGCCCAGCACCGCCTGCACGACGATGCCGGGGTACATGCCCTCGAAGGCGCGCGAGATGCCGCCGAGGAACATCCCCTCGAACAGTCCGTAGGCGAGGATCAGCGCGGGCGAGGGCTGGCGCTTGAAGGCGTTGACCAGACCGAGGACCAGGCCGACGACGAGGCCCGGCAGCACCAGCACGGGGAACGCCCAGCCGGCGAGCGCGCCGAGGATCACGGCGCCGAGCACCGTGGCCGTGCGCATGATGACGTCGTCGTAGGTCATCCGCCCGGTCTGGTTCGTCCCGGCCGCGGGGGCGTTGTAGAGGGCGTCGAGGTTCTGGGGCGAGGGCGCGTAGCCGCCCTGGCCGTACTGTCCGTAGCCGGGCTGGGGGCGGCCGTAGCCGGCCCCGTAGGGGCTCTGTCCGTACTGGGGGGTCGAGGGCTGGGCGCCCTGTGCGCCCGTCCTCGAGAAATCGCGGAGGAGCGGGTTTCCGCCGGCCATGTGTGGTCCTTCCCTGGCGCTGTGGCACGTGTTGTACGGCCAGCCTAGCAACGGCTGCATCACGGAAGCATGAGAGAAGCTGGGATTGCGCCGTGGGCGAGCAGTCCCGGTGCCTCCCGGCGGGGGCGGCGCCGGCGGGACCCGGATTCACGGTCGCAATGCTTTGTGTCGCACCCGGGAGGCAACATTGCGCCCGACCGTGGACAGCGGCGGCGCGATGGGCGACAGTGCTTGTCACGGGGCAACCCGTGGATCCGCTCAGCGGATCGCGCACCGATGCCGCAGCGCCGACGGGGGGTCGGCGGACGGCACGGGTGCAGTGTCGGGGCCGGGACGGCTGGGGGGCTGTCCCGGCCCCGGCGAGCGCCCGCCCGTCCCGCACGGTGGCGCTCCTTCTCCGTCAGGCCGTCCGCACGTCCGTCAGGACGTCCTCGCTCCGGCCCGCCCCGGTTCTCGCGCGCACCGCCGTCGCGGACGCCCCGCTCGCGCCGGCGCGGTGGCGCCGGGCGTGCTCGACGTGCCCCCACTGGGACTCGAACCCAGACTGAGCGGATTTTAAGTCCGCTGCCTCTGCCGATTGGGCTATGGGGGCCGCACCGGCGGCCGGTCCCGCCGCGGGGATCGCCCGCGGCGGGACCGGCCGGTCCGGGAGGGGTCCGGTCAGAGACCGACCTTGCGCGGCTCGGGCGCCTTGCCGGCGGCCGTCTGGAAGCGGGTGCGCGGGTCCCGGGTGTGGCGCAGCGAGGTGGTGTCGCGGCCGAACACGAAGTTCAGCGCCCACTCGGTGAACACGCGGGCCTTGCGGTCCAGGGTGGGGATCGCGTAGCCGTGGTAGAGCCGGTGCATCGCCCAGGCGGCCGGCCCGGAGAACTCCAGGCCCTTCGCGGGCAGGCCGGGGAGGCCCTTGATGCTGGCCACGCCCTTGTACAGGCCCAGCCCGGCGACCGCCCCGAGGTTCTCGTGGTAGTAGTCCTCGAGCGGCTTGCCGGCGCGGGCGGCCAGGATGTTCTTGGCCATCTGGTGCGCCTGGCGCACGGCGTGCTGGGCGTTGGGCACGCAGAACCCGCCCACTCCCCCGCCGGTGAGGTCCGGCACGGCGGCGACGTCGCCGGCGGCCCAGGCGCCCTCGAGGGGCCCGTCGTCGCCGGTGATCCGCAGGTCCGCCCCGGTGCGGACGCGGCCGCGCTGGTCGAGGGGGAAGTCGGTGTTCTTCACGAGCGGGTTCGCCTGCACGCCGGCGGTCCAGATCAGCGTGTCGGTGTCGAACTCGCCGGCCGGGGACTTGTCCTGCATGTTGATCAGCTTCAGGTGCTTGTCCACGGCGGAGTCCAGCGAGGTGTTGAGCAGCACCTCGATGCCGCGGCCGCGCAGGTGCTCCACGACCTTCTCGGCGCGCTCCTCGGAGACCTCGGGCATGATCCGGCCCATGGCCTCGATCAGCACGAAGCGCAGGTCGGAGACCTGCAGCCGCTCGTTGCGCTCGACGGCGCTGCGGGCCATGTCCTCGATCTCGGCGATGGTCTCGGTGCCGGCGTAGCCGCCGCCGACGACCACGAAGGTCAGCGCGCGGCGCTTCTCCGCCTCGTCGGAGGTCAGGGAGGCGACCTCGATGCGCTCGAGGACCCAGTTGCGCACGGCGACGGCCTCCTCGATGGTCTTGAGGCCGATGCCGTTCTCGGCGAGCCCCTCGATCGGGAAGGCGCGGGTCACCGAGCCGCCGGCGATGACGATCTCGTCGTAGGCCAGCTCGAAGGTCTCGCCCTCGTCGATGCCCTTGACGGTCGCGGTGCGGGAGGCGTGGTCGACGCCCAGCACGTGACCGGTCACGATCTCGCTGTCCTTGAGGTGCTGGCGGTGGGGCACCACGGCGCTGCGGGCCGAGACGTTGCCGCCGGCCACCTCGGGGAGGAAGGGCAGGTACATCATGTACGGGTTGGGGTCCACCACGGTGACGACCCCGCCGGAGTCCTTGATCCGCTTCTGCAGCTCCTGCGCGACGGTGAAGCCGACGTAGCCGCCGCCGACGATCAGAAGGCGCGGACGGTCCTTGGCCAGTTGAGTGAAAGACATGCCCCCGAGTCTAGTCGGAAAGGGCCCTTCCCCCGCTCGACCACCGTCAGGGGGCGTCGTGTTCCCGGCCGCCGCCCGCGCCGGACGTGGCGCGCACGATGTGCCGGATGTGCACCACGGCAGCGGCGGTCAGGCCGAGCACGAGCAGCCCGAAGCCCGCGAGCACGACGACGGGCAGCATCCCCGTCTCGTCGAGCGGCGCGACCGGCTCGGGCGGGGCCACCGCGGCCTCGACCTGCTTGGTGCCGGCCGGGGCGGAGGCCGTGGGCGCGGGGGTCGCCGCCGCGGTGCGCCGGTGCACGCGCACCCACTCGCGCATGCTGCCCAGGGGGCTCCCGCCGGCCTCGGGGACGTCCTCGGTGAGGGCGGCCGCGACGTCGAGCACGCCGTAGCCGTAGAGGGGGTCCTTGCCGGGGGCCCCCGCGTCCCGGGCCGTGGCCGTCAGGCGGTGGGCGACCTCCTCGGCGCTGAGCTCGGGCCACTTCGCCTGGACGAGGGCGGCGGCGCCCGCGACGACCGGGGTGGCCGCGGAGGTGCCCGCCCAGGCCGCGTAGCGGTCGCCGGGCAGGGCGCCGACCATGTCCTCCGAGGGGGCGGCCACGGCGATGGAGATCCCCTGCGAGGAGGACTCCCAGCTGGCCTCGCCGTCGCGGCCCACGCCGCCGACGGTCAGCACCCCGGGGATGGTCGCGGGCGCGCCGACCTGCACGAGCCCGGAGCCCCGGTTGCCCGCCGAGGCGACGATCAGCACGTCCTTCTCCTCGGCGTAGAGGAAGGCCTCGTCCCAGCTCTCCGGCCAGGAGGTCGTGCTGGAGCCCACGGACATGTTGATGATGTCGGCGCCGTTGTCGACCGCCCAGCGCACGGCGTCGGGCAGCTGCTCGTCGACGCTGCGGACCTCGGGGGTCTCCTCCCCGAGCCACGTGGACACGGCCAGGACCTCGGCGCCGGGGGCGACGCCGACGATCCCGGCGGGGCGTCCGGGGGCGGGGTCGTCGCGCCCGCCCTCGGGCAGGTGCCCGCGCCCGGCGGCCACGGAGGCCACGAGGGTGCCGTGCTCGGGCTCCGCGCCGAGGCCGCGTCCCCCGTCCGCGGCACCGGCGCCGGAGACGTCCGTGCCGCCGACGACGGCGCCCTCGAGGTCCTGGTGCGAGCGGTCCACGCCGGTGTCGATGACGGCGATGCGCACGCCCTCCCCCGTGGACTCCTTCCACGCCTCGCGCACCCCGTACTCGTCGAGCCAGTACTGGCGGGCGCGGATGTCGTCCTCGGCGATGCGGGAGGTGTCGGGGGCCTCGGGCGGCCCCGTGACGGGGTCCTCGACCGGGATGCTGGGCGCGGGGGCCGGGGGCACGGCCTGCGCGGGTCCGCCCGCGGGCACGGCGAGCCCGGCGAGCAGCGCCGCGGCCGCGCCGAGGGCGGCGCCGCGGGCGCGGCGGGGACGGGCTGCGGTCGGGGGCATGGGGACCTTCCGGGTCGGGGCCGGGCGGCGGGTCACTCCGCCGGGGAGGGGACGACCTGGGACAGGGCGATGCCGTCCAAAATATCGTGCTCGCTGGCGATGGCCGAGCGCACGCGCCCGCCGGTGGCCTCCGCCACCGCGGCCACGATGCGCCGCCACACCAGGGCGCCGCCGCCGATGACGTCGACCCGGCCCTCGTGCATGTAGGGCAGGCGGGCCCGCTCCTCCCGGGTCATGGCGGTGAGCTCGCGGGCGGCGGCCTCGATCCGCTCGAGGGGCAGCTCGGCGCCGTCGATGGCCGCCGGGTCGTAGGCGGGCAGCCCCAGGGCGTGGGCGGTGACGGTCGTGACGGACCCGGCGACGCCGACCAGGTGGGTGGTCGCGGCCAGCGGCACGCTCGCCGCGACGGTGCGCAGGGCGGCGTCGACGTCGCGCAGCACGGCCTCCTGCTGGGCGGGGGTGGGCGGGTTCGAGCCGAGGTGGCGCTCGGTCATGCGCACGCAGCCGACGTCGACGCTGCGCCCGGCGCGCACGCCCCCGGCGTCGCCCAGGACGAACTCGGTCGAGCCGCCGCCGAGGTCGACCACGAGCACCCGGTCCTCGGGGGCGAGCCCGGGCAGGGCCGCGGCCGCGCCGAGGAAGGACAGGCGGGCCTCCTCGTCGCCGGTGACGACCTCGGGGACCACGCCGAGCCGGGAGCGGATGCCCTCGAGGAACACGTCCCGGTTGCCGGCGTCGCGGGTCGCGGAGGTCGCGACGAAGCGCAGGTGCTCCACCCCGTGCTCGGCCAGCAGGCGGGCGTAGTGCTCGGCCGCGGCGAAGGTGCGCTCGAGGGCGGCCTCGGCGAGCCACCCGGTGGCGTCCACGCCCTGGCCGAGGCGGACCACGCGCATCTCGCGCACGACGTCGTCGAGCACGGTGCGCCCGTCCTCCTCCCGGGTGTCGGCGATCAGCAGGCGGATGGAGTTGGTGCCGCAGTCGATGGCGCCTGTGCGCATGGGGTGCTCCTGGCGGGGACGGGCCGGCGCGGGGCACGGCGGGTCGGGGTGCCGGGCGGTGCCCGGCGGGGTCGGGTGCGGGCGGGCGGGCCCGCCGCCGGCGGGGAGGGCCCCGCTCAGTCCTCGCGCCAGGCGGGGTCGCAGGCGCAGGTGCCGGGGGTCCACCAGGGCGCGACGGCCTCGAGCGTCTCGTCGCCGAGGACGTTGACGCCGGGGCCCGCGGCGAGGGCGTGGCCGGCCAGCACGTGCAGGCACTTGACCCGCACGGGCATCCCGCCGGCGGAGATGCCCTCGATCTCGGGCACGGGCCCGGTGCCGGCCTTCGCGCCGATCCGGGCGCGCTCGGCGAGGTAGTCCTCGTGGGCGGCGCGGTGGGCGGCGGCGAGCCGGTCGTCGGCGGCGATCCGGTCCGTCATCTCGTACATCAGCCCGCCGGCCTCGAGCCGGGAGACCGCGGCGGTGAGCACGGGGTGGGCGAGGTAGAAGACCGTGGGGAACGGGGTCCCGGAGGAGAGCCGGGGCGCGGTGGCCGCCACGAGGGGGTTGCCGCACGTGCAGCGGGCGGGGATCTCGACGACGTCGCGCACCGGCCGCCCGAGCTGGCGCGAGAGCACCTGCAGGTCCAGGGGGGTGGGCTCGAGCGTCTCCGCCGTCACCCCCAGCCCGCGCGGGGCGGGCCGCGGGTCCGCGGGGCTGTCGGGTCCGTGCTGGTCGTTCACGCCGTTCCTCACTGTGTGCCGTCGTTCTCGGCCGGGTCCGGCGGGCTCGCCGGGTCCGGGATGCCCGCCGGGTCGTCCTCCGCCGCCGGGGCGGGCTCCTCGGCCGGCTCGGCGTCCCCGGCCGGGTCCGCCGGGGCGGGCTCCGCCTCCTGCGCGGGGTCGGGGCCGGTCGTGGTGCCGTCGTCGTCGCCCGCGGTCCCGTCCTGCCCGGAGGAGCCGTCCCCGGTCGCGCCGTCCTCGGGTGCGCCCCCGGCCTCGTCCACGTGCGCGGCGGCGACGACGGACTGCCACAGGGCGTCGACCCACGCGGGCCGCTCCGCCTCGACCTGGGCGGCCGAGGAGTCCACCACGGCGCCCTCCATCTGCTCGGCGCCCACCACGAGGTAGGACCGCTCCCCCGGCATCACGTAGAGCAGCCGGTCGCGGGCCTGCTGCCGGACGTAGGTCTCGTCCGACCACTGGTCGACCTGCTGCTCGAGCGAGTCCTCGCGCGCGCGCATCTCGGCGATGGACTCCTCCAGGGCCGCGATCTCGGCGCGCTGCTCCAGCCAGATCTTGGTGGTCGGGGCGGCGAGGAAGACGATGAGCACGGCCACGAGGGTCAGGACCAGGAAGCGGCCGCTGAAGCTGCGGGCGGGCTCCGGCTCGCCCACCGCGCTGGACCCGGTCTGCGGCCGGGGGCCCCGGCCGCCCCGCGCGGGCTCCCGGCCGCCGGCGGGGCGGGCCGATCGGGAACGTGGTGCGGGCATGCGGACCTCACGGTGGGGCGGGCGGGGACGGGCTCCAGTCTAGCGCCCGCGCGGCGCCGGCCCCCGGGGCGGAGGGCAGGCGCCGCGCGGGCCCGGCGCACCGGGCGGCACGCCGGGCGGGCCGGTCAGCGGCTGCGGTAGCGCGGGAACGCGGAGGCCCCGGCATAGCGCGCGGAGTCGCCGAGCTCCTCCTCGATGCGCAGCAGCTGGTTGTACTTCGCCACGCGCTCGGAGCGGGCCGGGGCGCCGGTCTTGATCTGCCCGGCGTTGGTGGCCACCGCGATGTCGGCGATCGTGGTGTCCTCGGTCTCGCCGGAGCGGTGGGAGATCATGCAGTGGAACATGTGCCGCTGGGCCAGGGAGATCGCGTCGAAGGTCTCCGTGAGGGAGCCGATCTGGTTGACCTTCACGAGCAGCGCGTTGCCCGCGCCCTCCTCGATCCCGCGGGCGAGGCGCTCGGGGTTGGTGACGAACAGGTCGTCGCCCACGAGCTGAACCGTCGTGCCCACGGACGCGGTGAGGGCCTTCCAGCCCTCCCAGTCGTTCTCGTCCAGCGGGTCCTCGATCGACACGAGCGGGTAGTCGCGCACGAGCTCCTCGTAGTAGGCCACCATCTGCTCGGCGGTGCGCTGCTCGCCCTCGAAGGCGTAGGTGCCGTCCTCGTGGAACTCGGAGGAGGCGACGTCGAGGGCGAGGGCGACGTCGGTGCCCACGGTGTAGCCGGCCTTCTCGATCGCCTCGGAGATCAGGTCCAGGGCCGCCCGGTTGGACTCGAGGTCCGGGGCGAAGCCGCCCTCGTCGCCCAGCCCCGTGGAGAGCCCGCGCTCCTTGAGCACGGCCTTGAGGGAGTGGTAGACCTCCACGCCGGTGCGCAGCGCCTCGGAGAAGGTGGGGGCCCCGATCGGGGCGATCATGAACTCCTGGATGTCCACGTTGGAGTCCGCGTGGGAGCCGCCGTTGAGGATGTTCATCATGGGCACGGGCAGCACGTGGGCGTTCGGGCCGCCCAGGTACTTGTAGAGCTCCAGGTCGGAGGCGTTGGCGGCGGCGCGGGCCACGGCGAGGGAGACGCCGAGGATCGCGTTGGCGCCGAGGCCGGCCTTGTTCTCCGTGCCGTCGAGGTCGAGCATGACCTGGTCGACCAGCCGCTGGTCCGTGGCGTCGAGGCCCACGATCGCCTCGCCGATCTGCTCGTCGACGGCCTTGACGGCGTCCAGCACGCCCTTGCCCAGGTAGACCTTCTTGTCGCCGTCGCGCCGCTCGACGGCCTCGAACTCGCCGGTCGAGGCGCCCGAGGGCACGGCGGCCCGCCCGTAGCTGCCGTCCTCCAGCAGGACCTCGACCTCCACGGTCGGGTTGCCGCGGGAGTCGAGGATCTGGCGGGCGTGCACTGCGGTGATCATGGCCATGGATAGCTCCTGACGTCGAGGGGTGGGTGGTCACCGGACCGCGGGGCCGGGCGGACGTGGTCCGGGCCGCGCGGGTCCCAGCCTACCGAGTCCGGGGGCGGGGGCCGCGACCGGGCGGCGCCGCGTGACGGTGCGGGGCGGTTCAGCCCTGCTCGTGCGCGCGGACGTACTCGCGCACGGCGGCGCGCAGGGCCCGCTCGGCGTCCAGGCCGCGGGCGGAGGCGTCGCGGACCAGGGCGAGCAGGGTCCGGCCGAGCTCCTCCTCGGTCCCCGGGGCCGCGGGGTCCTCGGGCGGGGCCGGGGGTTCCAGGCCGTGCTTGCGGGCCCGGGCGAGGGCCTTCTCGGCGAGCGCGAGGCCGGGCAGGTGGGGCGGGATGCCGTCGAAGGGTCCGGTGCGCTCGGGCTTCTCCGCGGTCTTCAGCTCCTCCCAGCGGGCGTGGAGCTGGTCGGGGGTGTGCTCCCCGGCCGCGTCCCCGGCGGCGCCGGGGCCGAACACGTGGGGGTGGCGGCGCACGAGCTTGGCGGTGAGCGCCTCGAGGACGTCGGCGACGTCGAAGCCGCCCTCGGCCCGGGGCCGCTCCTGGGCGACCCGGGCGTGGAAGACGACCTGCAGCAGGACGTCCCCGAGCTCCTCGACGAGCAGCTCGGCGTGGGCGGCGGGCCCGCCCTCCGCCTCGATCGCCTCGACCACCTCGTAGGCCTCCTCCACGAGGTAGCGCACGAGGGACTCGTGGGTCTGCTGCCCGTCCCACGCGCACCCGCCCGGGGAGCGCAGCCGGTCCATGACGGCCACGAGCTCGGCGAAGCGCTGACCGGTGTGCCCGGGCACGCCCAGGGCCTCCGCCCCGGTGCCGCCGGGCCCGTCCGTGCCGTGTCCCTGGCTCATGCGCCCAGCCCCTCGAAGCCCTCGGTGATCAGCTCGTCGAGCACGTCCCGGTCCTCGAGGGGCAGGAACGCGGCGGAGGCGGCGTTGCGCTGGAGGCGCTCGAGGTCCTCGAGGCCGTAGCCGAAGTGCTCCACGAGCAGGGACAGCTCCCCGGTGACGGTGGTGCCGCTCATCAGGCGGTTGTCCGGGGAGACGGTGACGTTGAAGCCGGTGCGGTAGAGCATGTCCACCGGGTGCCGGTCGGGCGAGGTGCCCCACGCGGCCACGGCCCCGGTCTGGAGGTTGGAGGTGGGGCAGATCTCGAGGGCGATGCCGCGGTCGCGGACCCAGCCCGCGGTGCGGCCCAGGTCGACCACGGCCACCCCGTCCTCCTGGTCGATGTCGATGTCCTCGGCGATGCGCACGCCGTGGCCCAGGCGCAGCGCCCGCCCGGTGGCCAGCGCGTCGCGGATCGAGGTGATCCCGGCGGCCTCCCCGGCGTGCAGGGTGACGGGCACGAGCTCGTCGGCCAGCAGCTCGAGCGCCTCGCGGTGGCGCGCCGGCGGGAAGCCGTCCTCGGGCCCGGCGAGGTCGAAGGCCACGACCCCGCGGTCGCGGTCGGCCACCACGAGGCGGGCGACCTCCAGGGAGCGGTCGCCGTGGCGCATCGCGCACAGGATCTGGGTGACGGACACGAGGTGCCCGGCGTCCTCGGCCGCGAGCACGCCCTCGGACAGGCCGAGGCGCACGGCCTCGACGGCCTCGGCCATCGACAGCCCGCCCAGGGTGTGCTGCTCGGGCGCCCAGCGGACCTCGGCGTGGACGACGCCGTCGGCCACGAGGTCCTCCACGTACTCCCGCGCGCAGCGCACGAGCGCCTCGGGGGTCTGCAGCACGGCCACCGTGTGCTCGAAGGTCTCCAGGTAGCGCACGAGCGAGCCCGACCCGGCGCTGCGGCGCATCCAGCGGCCCAGGCCGGCCGGGTCGGTCACGGGCAGGCGGTGGCCCGCGGCGTCGGCGAGCTCCACCACGGTGGCCGGGCGCAGCGCGCCGTCGAGGTGGTCGTGCAGGCAGATCTTGGGCAGGTCCCGCAGGATGCCGTCGGGCACCCGGTCGGGCCGCAGCTCGGCGGCGGAGGTCGTCATGGCCGGCTCAGTAGGTCCAGTCCTGCAGGGCCTCGTTCATGTGCTGCGGGATGTTCGCGCCGGTGCGCGGGTACATCCGCAGCTCCTCGAGGTAGTTCTGGGCGGGCAGGCGCTGCTCGTAGCGCACGAAGGCCTCCTCGTCCCCGTAGTCGAAGGAGACCTCCGGGGGGATGCCGGGCCGGAAGCGGAACATCATGGCGAGCGGGGAGCCCGCGCCCTCCACGTAGGACTCGTCCTTGAGCTCCTGCACGTGCAGCAGCTCCTCCGGGACGAGGTCGAAGGTGCGCCGCTGGTCCCAGAAGCCGTTCTTGCGCACGTGGGTCAGCGCGTCGTAGTACGTGCCCAGGGCCCGGACCCGCACGAGCACCGTGGAGACGTCCATCGCGGTGCCGTCCTCGCCGAAGAGCCGGCGCTGGGCGTCGGCGAGGCGGCGGAGCACGTCGGCCTCCGCGAGCACCAGGTTCCCCTGGGCCAGGCGGTCCTGGGACGGGCGCTCGTCGGCGGCCTCGTGGGCGCGGTAGGACGGGGGCACGTCGGTGCGGGAGGCCGTGCCGGGGGCCGAGGCCCCGCTCTCCTCGCCGGCGGTGTCGGCGGCCGCGGCCGCGCGGTGGCCCGTGGGGGCGGCCGGCTCGTCGTCCTCGTGCCACTCCTCGTGGTCGACGTGGTCGGGCACGCCGTGGGCGTCCACCGGGGCGGGGCCGCCGGCCCGCTCGTCCCCGGCCCGCTCGTCCGGGAGCCGCTCGTCCCCGGCCCGCTCGTCCGGGAGCCGCTCGTCCCCGGCCCGCTCGTCCGGGAGCCGCTGGTCCCCGGCCCGCTCGTCCGGGAGCCGCTCGTCCCCGGCCCGCTCGTCCGCGGCCTGCTGGTCCGGGCCCGGTGCGCCGCCGGCCTGCTCGCCGGCGACGCCGCCGGGCTCCTCGGAGCGGCCGGCGAGCGCTGCGGCGCCGAGCCCGGCGGCCGTCGAGCCCGCGGCGGAGGAGCCCTCCGCGCCGGTGGGCGCCGCGCCGGGCTGCTCGACCTCGTCGAGCACGGGGGCGCCCGGCCGCGGCGCGCTCCCGGCGGTCTCGTCCGCGGCGCCGTCGTCGGCGCCCGGCTGCGCCCGCTGCTCCTCGGCGCCGGGGCCCGCGGCCGCCCCGGGGGCGTCGGGGCGGTCGCCGGACGGTCCGGCCGCCGGGCGCTCGGCGTCCGCGTCGCCGGCGGGCTCCCCGTCGGGCCGCACGGCCGCGGTGCGCCGGCCGGACTCCCAGGTCTCGACGCTCTCGCCGCCGTCGGGCCAGCCGTAGGCGACCGTCACGGGCCGCACGCCCTCGTGCTCGGGGCCGACCTCGATCCGGGCCCGCTGCCAGGGCCCGCGCGGACCGGACATCGCCTCGCTGTAGAGGTCGGCGACGGGGTCGAAGAGCGGGGAGTCGTGGTCGACCGTGCCCGACTCCACGGCGGGGGCGGAGCCCTCGGAGGACTGCTCGGTCTGCTGGGTCATGGTGCTGCCGCGCTGGTCCAGGGTCAGCACGGCGTGCTCGGCGCCGCGGGCGGTGAGCCGCTCGACGAGCGCGGCGAGGGGGCCCCCGGCGGGCAGGGGCCGCGGGCCCTCCCGGTCGGCGGGCGGGTGCTCGTCGCCGGCCGGGGCGCCGGGCGGGGTCCCGGGGTGCGGCTGCTCGGGGCCCCGCGGCGCGTCCTCGCCCGTGCTCTTCCGGAAAATGCCTCGCAGACCCACTGGACCCACCCTTCCGGGCGCGTGCGCGCCCTCGGTTCTCGCTCGCCGCTCGTGACGGTGCTGGTGTCGTGTCTCGTTCTCGCGTCTCGTGCGCGCGGTGCGGTGCCCGCGCGGCTCTCCCGCAGTATAGGCGCGCCCCCGGGGCGCGCTCCCGGTGCCCGGCTCAGCGCACCGTCTCGAGCACCACCGACGCCCGGGCGGGCCCGGCGGGGGCGGCGGGCTCGATCACGACGGCGCCCTCGAGGGCCTCGCGGGCCCGGGCGAAGCGCTCGGGGGTGTCGGTGCGCAGGCTCAGCAGCGGCTGCCCGGCGCGCACGGCGTCCCCCGGCTTGGCGTGCAGGACCACGCCGGCCCCGGCCTGCACGGCGTCCTCCCTGCGGGCCCGCCCCGCGCCCAGGCGCCAGGCCGCGACCCCGACCCGGTAGGCGTCGAGGCCGGTGAGCACCCCGTCCTCGGCGGCGGTGACCGTCTCGGTCTCGCGGGCCCGCGGCAGCGGGGCGTCGGGGTCCCCGCCCTGGGCGCGCAGCATCGCCCGCCACACGTCCATGGCCCGGCCGTCGCGCAGCGCCGCGGCGGGGTCCGCGCCGGGGACCCCGGAGGCGGCGAGCATCTCCTCGGCCAGCGCCACGGTGAGCTCGACGACGTCGGCCGGGCCGCCGCCGGCCAGGACCTCGACGGACTCCTCGACCTCCACGGCGTTGCCGACGGTCAGGCCCAGCGGTGTGGACATGTCGGTGAGCAGCGCGGTGGTGCGCACCCCGGCGTCGGTGCCGAGGTCCACCATGGTGCGGGCGAGCTCGCGGGCGGAGCCGAGGTCCTTCATGAAGGCCCCGGAGCCGACCTTGACGTCGAGCACCAGGGCCTGGGTGCCCTCGGCGATCTTCTTGGACATGATCGAGGAGGCGATCAGCGGGATCGACTCGACCGTGCCGGTGACGTCGCGCAGGGCGTAGAGCTTCTTGTCGGCCGGGGCCAGCCCGGAGCCGGCCGCGCAGATCACGGCGCCGACCTCGCGCAGCTGCGCGAGCATCTCGTCGTTGGACAGCGCCGCCCGCCACCCGGGCACCGCCTCGAGCTTGTCGAGCGTGCCGCCGGTGTGGCCGAGGCCCCGGCCGGACAGCTGCGGGACGGCCACCCCGAAGACCGCGACCAGCGGGGCCAGGGGCAGGGTGATCTTGTCCCCCACCCCGCCGGTGGAGTGCTTGTCGGCGGTCGCCCGGCGGGCCCCCGAGGCCACGAGCGGGGAGAAGTCCAGCCGTTGCCCGGAGGCGATCATCGCGTGCGTCCACCGGGAGATCTCGGCGCGGTCCATCCCGCGCAGGAACACCGCCATGGCCAGGGCGCTCATCTGCTCCTCGGCCACGGCGCCGCGGGTGTAGGCGTCCACGACCCAGTCGATCTGGGCGGGCGAGAGGCTCCCGCCGTCGCGCTTGGTGCGGATGACGTCGACGGCGTCGAACGGCTCGGTCACGGTACGGGTCCTTCCGGGAGGGGTCAGAGGTTCTCGGGGCCGAAGGCGTCGGGCAGCACCTCGGCCATGGTGCGCACGCCGGAGACGGTCAGCAGCACCATGCCGGGGGCGCGGTGCTCGTGCAGCAGCTGCCGGCAGCGCCCGCACGGCATGAGCACCTCGCCCCGGCCGTCGACGCACACGAAGGCCGTCAGCCGGCCCCCGCCGCCCATGTGCAGCGCGGAGACGAGGGAGCACTCGGCGCACAGGGTCAGCCCGTAGGAGGCGTTCTCCACGTTGCACCCGGCCACCGTCCGGCCGTCCTCGGTCAGGGCCGCGGCCCCGACCGGGAACCGCGAGTAGGGGACGTAGGCGTGCTCGAGGGCCGCGGTGGCGGCCGCCAGCAGGCCGGCCCAGTCGACCTCGCCGGCGGGCGGCGCGGCGGGGGTGGCGTCGTCGTCGGGGGCGGTGCCGCCGGGGACCTCGGGGGACGTGCTCACGGGGTGCTCACTCCTTGGTGTAGGGCCGGCCGGAGGCCGCCGGGGCGCGGGAGGCGCCCACGAGCCCGGCGACCGCCAGGATCGTCACGACGTAGGGCAGCATGGCCAGGAACTGGCTGGGCACCGGGGTGCCCAGGAAGGACAGGATCGACTGCAGGTTCGAGGCGAAGCCGAACAGCAGGGAGGCCAGCAGCGCCCCCACGGGGTTCCACCGGCCGAAGATCAGCGCGGCCAGGGCGATGTAGCCGGCCCCGGAGGTCATGTCCCGGGTGAAGGCCGAGACGGAGACCAGCGTGTAGAACGCCCCGCCGAGCCCGGCGACGGCGCCGCCGAGCAGCACGTTGCGGAAGCGCAGGGCGTTGACCCGCACCCCGAGGGTGTCGGCGGCCTTCGGGTGCTCCCCCACCGCGCGCGTGCGCAGGCCCCAGCGGGTGCGGTAGAGCGCGAACCACACGACCGCCACGGCGGCCCACATGAGGTAGCCGATCACGGACTGGTCGAAGAGGATCGGGCCGAGCACGGGGATCTCGGCGAGCACCGGCACGGCGACGCGGGGCAGCCGCGGCGGGGCGTTGAAGACCGCCGCGTCGGGCTCCAGCACGGTCGCGAACAGGAACCCGGTCAGCCCGGAGACCAGCACGTTGAGCACGACGCCCACGATCACCTGGTTGACGCGGTAGGTGATGGCGAAGACCGCGAGCACGAGCGAGACGAGGGCCGCCCCGAGCACCGCCGCGAGCAGCCCGACCCACGCGCTGCCGGCGAGGGAGCCGGCCACGGCCGCGGCGAAGGCGCCGAAGAGCAGCTGGCCCTCGATCGCGATGTTGACCACCCCGGAGCGCTCGCACAGCAGCCCGCCGAGGGAGCCGAAGACCAGCGGGACGGCCAGGGCCACGGACCCCGCCAGCAGCCCGGACAGGGAGACCTCGGGGCTGCGGGCGCTGCCGACGATCCACACGAGGAAGCCGGTCACGAACAACAGCCCGAAGCAGGCGGCGGCCCACCGCGGCAGGTCGCGCCCGGCGCGCACGCGCAGCACCGCGAGCACGGTGAGCCCGGCGAGCACGGCCACGGTCGTCCAGCCCCACGCCACCCCGTGCAGGACCAGGTCGGGGACCCGGAAGAGGTCGCCGTCCTCGGAGACCCGGAAGCGCACGGCGTTGTCCGGGGCGCTGAGCCCGAAGAGCACGAGGGCCACGAGGCTCAGCAGGCCCAGGACCAGCGGGGTGCGCCGGTTGCGGGCCCCGACGACCTCGTTGGCCGCGGCGGTGGACAGGCCGGCCCCGGGAACCGCGGTGGTGCTCGCGGTCGCGCCGGGACGGGTCCCCTCCGGGCGCGCCCCGCCGGCGGCGGGGGCGGCCCAGGGGGCGTCGTCGCGGTGCTGCTCCTGCGGGCTCATGCCCGGACCCCCTCGGTGGTGGTGCCCCGGCCGCGCCGGGCCCGGGCGCGGCCGGTGCGCAGCAGCGGCGGCAGGGCGATGAACAGCACGATCAGCGACTGCACGACGAGGACGATGTCGATGTTGGTCCCGGTCATGGACTGCATGGTGACCCCGCCGGCGCGGAACGCGCCGTAGAGCAGCCCCGCGAAGAACGTCCCCCACGGCCGCGAGCGGCCCAGCAGCGCCACGGTGATGGCGTCGAAGCCGAAGGAGGCGGCCACCCCGGCGGTCAGCGCCCGCTCGGTGCCGGCGACCTGGGCGACGCCGGCGAGCCCGGCGAGCGCGCCGGCGAGGATCATGACGACGACGAAGCCGCGGGTGACCGAGATGCCGGCCGTGCGCGCGGCCCGCGGGTTGGCGCCGACGGCCCGCAGCTCGAAGCCGATCGTGGAGCGCTTCAGGACCCAGGCCACGACCACGGTGGCCAGCACGGCGAGCACGAAGCCCCAGTGCAGGCGGAACTGCTCGCCCAGCAGCGGCGGGAGCATCGCGGTCTCGGCGAGCTGGGGGCTGACGGGGTTGGTGGAGCCCGGGCGCAGGAACGCCGGGCGGGTGAGCAGCCAGGCCACGAGGTTGAGCGCGATGTAGTTGAGCATGATCGTGAGGATCACCTCGTGGGCGCCGGTGCGGGCCTTGAGCAGCCCGACGATCCCGCCCCACACGGCCCCGCCGAGGGCGCCGGCGGCGATCACCGCGAGCAGGTGCACCCCCGGGGGCAGCTGCCAGGCGAAGCCGACCCACGCGGCGAGGGCCGCGCCGACGAGCAGCTGGCCCTGGGCGCCGATGTTGAACAGCCCGGCCCGGAAGGCCACGGCCACGCCCAGGCCGGCCAGCACCAGCGGGGTGGCCACGGTGAGGGTCTCGGTGAGGGGGTAGATCCGCTGGACCGCGCCGGCGCCGTCGGGGTTGTAGACGGCCCCGCGGAACATGGCCTCGTAGGCGGAGGCCGCGGCGGTCCACATCGCGGCGAGGGTGTCCCCGGGCCGGGCGAAGAAGTAGCCGGCGGACGCGGCGACCTCGTCGTCCGTGAGGGCGATGAGCAGCCCGCCGAGCACGAGGGCGGCGACGACGGCGAGCACGGACTGCAGGGCCGAGCCGGCGCGGGTGCGCCCGCGCGCCCCGGGGGCGGTCTCCGTGGGCGGCGGCGCGGCCTGCTGGTCGGCGGCCGCGGTGGTGGCGCTCATGGCTGCTCCTTCGGGGACGGGGCCTGGGCGCGGGCCGGGACGGCCCCGGCCTCCTCGGCGGTGGCCCCGGCCATCATCTGGCCCAGGACGTCGCGGGGGGTGTCGGGGCCGACGACGCCCATGACGCGGCCGTGGAAGAACACGGCGATGCGGTCGGCGAGCGCGTAGACCTCGTCGAGCTCGGTGGAGACGATCAGCACGGGCACGCCCCGGTCCCGCTCGGCGACGATCTGCTCGTGGATGAACTCGATCGAGCCCACGTCCACGCCGCGGGTGGGCTGGGAGGCCAGCAGCAGCCGCAGCGGCCGGGAGAGCTCCCGGGCGATCACGACCTTCTGCTGGTTGCCGCCGGAGAGGGTCTCGACGGGGGCGTCGACGGAGGGGGTGCGCACGTCGAACTGCTCGACGCGCCGGCGGGCGTTGTCCTCGATCGCGCCCAGGCGCAGGGAGGGCCCGCGGGCGAAGCGCTCGTCCCGGTAGAGGTCGAGCACGAGGTTCTCGGCCACGGTGAAGGACCCCACGAGGCCGTCGGTGGAGCGGTCCTCCGGGACGAAGCCGACGCCCTCGGCGAGGACCCGGCGCACGGGCAGCCCGAGCAGCTCGGTGCCGTCGAGGCGGACCGAGCCGGTGGCGCGCTCGCGCAGGCCGAGGACGGCCTCGGCGAGCTCGGTCTGGCCGTTGCCCTGCACGCCGGCGACCGCGAGGATCTCCCCGCGGGCGACGTCGAGGTGGACGTCGTCGAGCAGCTTCACCCCGTCGTCCCCGACCACGCTCAGCCCCGAGATCTCCAGCGCCCGCTCCCCCGGCGCCGCCTCGTCCTTGGCGACGGTCAGCGACACGTCGCGCCCGACCATGAGCGCGGCGAGCTCGGCGGTGGAGGCCTCCGGGGAGGTCTGCCCGACCACGCGGCCGCGGCGGATCACGGTGATGACGTCGGAGACCTCGCGCACCTCCCGCAGCTTGTGCGAGATGAACAGGACGGAGCGTCCCGAGGCGCGCAGCTGGCGCATGATGGCCAGCAGCTCGTCGGTCTCCCGGGGGGTGAGCACGGCCGTGGGCTCGTCGAGGATCAGCACCTGGGCCTCGCGCACGAGGGCCTTGATGATCTCCACGCGCTGCTGGACGCCCACGGGCAGGTCCTCGACCACGGCGTCCGGGTCGACGTGGAAGCCGTAGCGCTCGGAGATCTCGCGGATCCGCCGCCGGGTGGTCCCGAGGTCGAGGGCCCCGCCGCGGGTGGTCTCCGCGCCGAGGGCCACGTTCTCCGCGACCGTGAACACGGGCACCAGCATGAAGTGCTGGTGGACCATGCCGATCCCGGCGGCCATGGCGTCGCCGGGGCCCGCGAAGGACACCTCGGCGCCGTCGACGAGGATCCGGCCGGCGGTGGGCCGGTAGAGCCCGTAGAGCACGTTCATCAGGGTGGACTTGCCGGCCCCGTTCTCGCCGAGCAGGCAGTGGATCTGGCCGGGCTCCACGACGAGGTCGATGTCCTCGTTGGCCGTGAAGGAGCCGAACCGCTTGGTGACGGACTGCAGTTCGAGCTGCATCGTTGCGCGCTTCCTCCTCCTGGGCCCGCGGGCCCGGGCACGCCGCCGCCGCCGGGGTCCGGGCCGGGCCCGGCGGCGGCGGGTGCGGTGGTCGTCCCGGCCCTCAGGCCTCGGGCGAGTTCTCGGACTCGACGGGGACGGTGCCGTCGACGACGTCCTGCTCGAGCTGCTCGACCTCGGCGGCGAGCTCCTCGCCGACGGCCTCCTCCTGGTCGTGGAAGGGGGCGATGCCCACGCCGTCGTTCTCGAGGGTGCCGATGTAGGGCTCGTTGCTGAACTCCCCGCGGGCGGCCGACTCGACGACGTCCTGGACGGAGGTGCTCATCTGCTTGAGCACGGAGGTCAGCTGGTACTCCTTGCCCTTCTCGAGGGTCTCGTAGCCGTCGGCGTCGACCCACACGAAGCGGACCTCGTCGCCGCCGCCGGTGTTGGCCTCGACGACCGCGTCGATCGTGCCGAGGGCGGCCTGGCCGGCCACCGGCATGACGATGTCCGCGCCCTCGTTGACGAAGTTCTGGGTGGTGGTCTTCGCCGCCGAGGTGTCGGTGAAGCTGTTGACGAAGGTGCCGTTCTGGGCGTCCTTGTCCCAGCCCAGCAGCTGCACGTCCGTGCCCTTGGTCTCGTTGTAGTGGGCGATGCCGTCGGCGAAGCCGTCCATGAAGACGGTGACGGTGGGGATGTCCATGCCGCCGTAGGTGGCGACCGTGCCGGTCTGCGTGGCGCCCGCGGCGACGTAGCCGGCGAGGAACGCGGCCTCGGCGGTGTCGTAGACCAGCGGCTTGACGTTCTCGGCCTCGATCGAGCTGTCGTCGACGATCGCGAACTTCGCCTCGGGGTTGGCCTCGGCGACCTCCCGGGTGGCGTCGGCCAGGAGGAACCCCACGGACAGGGTGAGGTCGCACCCGGCCTGGACCATCGAGGTGAGGTTGGGCTCGAAGTCGGTCTCGGCCTGGGACTCCGCCTGCTGGATCTCGATGCCGATGGACTCCTCGGCCGCCTTCAGGCCCTCGTAGGAGTTCTGGTTGAAGGAGCGGTCCTGGAAGCCGCCGGAGTCGGAGACGATGCAGCCGGTGAAGTCGGTGCTCTGCTCCTGGGCCTGGCCGCCCTCCTCGGGCGGGGCGCCGCAGCCGGCGAGCACGAGCGCCGAGGCGCCCAGCACGGCGGCGGCGGAGAGGGAGCGGGCGGCTCGGGGCGTCCGGGGCGACGGGATCATGGTTCCTCCAGGGGGCGGGCACGGCGCGGCGGCGGGGCGGTGCGCGCGGCGGGCGCGGCACGGGGCCAGTGTACCCACGGGTAGGAGCGAGGGTGATCCACGCCACGCCCTCAGGGGGCGGCGGGCCCCTCGGCCTGCTCGCGGGCGTGCAGGCGGATGCCCCGCAGCGCCGCGGAGGCCATCACCTGCACGCCGCAGCCGATCGCGGCCTCGTCGGCGATGTAGTCCGACTGGTGCAGGTCGTAGGTGTGCCCGCCCCGGGTGCGGGTGCCCAGGCGCATCATGGCCCCGGGGACCTCCTGCAGGAACCAGGCGAAGTCCTCCCCGCCCATGGACTGGTCCACGAGCACCACGGCGTCCTCGCCCAGCTCGGCGCGGGCGGCGTTCTCCAGCAGCGTCGTCTCCGTCTCGCCGTTGACCACGGGCGGGACCCCGCGCACGTGCTCGAGCTGGACGTCCACCTCGTAGGGGGTCGCGACCTGGTGGACGACCTCGTCCAGCAGCGCCCCGGCCCGGTGCCAGGCGTCGGCGTCGAGGCAGCGCAGGGTTCCGGACATGAACCCGGTCGCGGGGATCGCGTTGGGCGCCACCCCGGCGTGCATCTGCCCCCAGACCACCGCCACCCCGGAGCGGACGTCGATGCGCCGGGAGAGCACCGCGGGGACGTTCACCGCGATCTGGGCCATCGCGTAGACGAGGTCCTGGGTCAGGTGCGGGCGGGAGGTGTGCCCGCCGCGGCCGGAGAGCTCGATCCGCACGGTGTCCGAGGCGGAGGTGATGGCCCCGATGCGGGTGCCGACCCGCCCGACGTCCACCTTCGGCTCGCAGTGCAGGGCGAACATCCGCGGCACGCCCTCGAGCACGCCCTGGCGGAGCACGCCCAGGGCGCCGCCGGGCAGCTGCTCCTCCGCCGGCTGGAAGACCACGCGCACCGTCCCGGCGATGTGGGCGGTGCGGTGCAGGTCGGCGAGCACGCGGGCGACGCCGACCATCACGGTGGTGTGGATGTCGTGGCCGCAGGAGTGGGCCACGCCGTCGTTGACGGAGGAGTACTCGAGCCCGGTCGCCTCCTGGATGGGCAGGGCGTCGATGTCCGCGCGCAGGCCCACGGCGATCGGCCCGTGGCCGATGTCCACGTAGCAGCCCGTGTCCGCCAGCCGCACCGGGCTCAGCCCCATCTCCTCCAGCGCCGCCACGATCCGGTCGGTGGTGCGGAACTCCTGGTAGGACAGCTCCGGGTGGCGGTGCAGGTCGCGCCGGAAGCCGACGAGCTCCGGCAGGTACCGCTTGAGCAGCGGGCCGATGGCCGGGGGCAGGCCGGCCTCCGTGGCGGGGGCGGAAGAGGACGCGTCAGGCATCTTCCCAGGATACTCCCGGCGGCGGGCGCTCCCGGGCGGGCCGGGGCGCCTCAGAGGACGTCGGTGTCGCCGCTGCGCTTGAGCGAGTTCACGGCGTCCTTGACCCGCTGGGCGTGCTCGCGCGTGGTCACCAGCAGGGCGTCGGGCGTGTCGACGACGACGATGTCCTCGACCCCGATCAGCGCGACCAGCCGGCCCGTGTCCGAGACGACGACGCCGGAGGACGCGTCGGCGAGCACCCGGGTGTTCTCCCCGAGCACCGCGACGTCGGAGTCCCCGGCCGGGTCCACCCGGTTCAGCCGGTGGATGGCCGCGAAGTCCCCGACGTCGTCCCACGTGAAGGTCGCCGGGACCATCGCCACGTCCCCGGCGGCCGCGGCCGGCTCGGCCACGGCGTAGTCGATCGCGGTCTTGGGCAGGCCCGGCCAGACGCGGTCCACGACCTCGTCCTGGGCGAGGGTGCCCCACGCGTCGGCGATCTCGGCGAGCCCGGCGTGCAGCTCGGGCTCGCTGCGCCGGAGGTGGGCCAGCAGCAGGGCGGCGGGGGCCACGAACATCCCGGCGTTCCAGGTGTAGTCGCCGCCGGCCACGTAGGCGCGGGCGGTCTCCTCGTCGGGCTTCTCCACGAACTCCTCGACCTGCAGGGCGTGCGGGGCGGCCTCCAGGCCCAGGGGCGCGCCGGCGCGGATGTAGCCGAAGCCGGTCGCGGGCGAGGTCGGGGGGATGCCGATCGTCACGATCCGCCCGGAGGCGGCCGCGGCCACGGCCTCGCGCACGACCTCCTGGAAGGCGGCGGCGGGCTGGATGACGTGGTCGGCGGCGAAGGACCCGACGATCGCCTCGGGGTCCCGGCGCAGCAGGAGCATGCAGGCGAGCCCGATCGCGGCCGCGGAGTCCTTGGGCGAGGGCTCCAGCACGAGGTCCGCGGCCGCGAGCTCGGGCAGCTGGGCCGAGACCGCCGGCGCGTGCGTGCGCCCGGTCACGACCATGACGCGCCCGCCGCTCAGCGGCGCGAGCCGGTCGTAGGTGGCCCGCAGCAGGGAGGAGCCCGACCCGGTGAGGTCCAGCAGGAACTTGGGGGCGTCCGCGCGCGAGAGCGGCCACAGCCGGGAGCCGACGCCGCCGGCGGGGACGAAGGGGTGGAAGTGCTCGATCGGGGTGGTCACGGCCCCCACTGTATCGGCGCGCGGGCCCGTCCCCGCCCCGCGGGCACGGGGCGGGCGTCCTGCACGCGGCGCGGGACAGGCTGTCAGCAAACTGCCAGGGCACTGGTATCGTGGAACGGAACTCGCGCAATATCCGACACAGAGCCGGAAGGGCTCCGCTCCCGCCGTGCACCGTGCGAATTCCCCGGTACCACCAGGCGCACGACGACGAGCGACTCAGGGAGGTTTTTCAGTGGCGAAGACATCCAAGGGCACCCTGTACAGGGGCCAGGCCCACGGCCAGTGGTCCTGGGTCGCCCACCGCATCACCGGCGTGGCCATCTTCTTCTTTCTCCTGGTCCACGTCCTGGACACCGCGCTCGTGCGGGTCTCGCCCGAGGCCTACAACGCGGTCATGGAGACCTACAAGAACCCGGTCATGGGCCTGGGCGAGGCCGGCCTCGTCGCCGCGATCGTGTACCACGCCTTCAACGGCCTGCGCATCATCCTGATCGACTTCTGGAAGCACGGCACCCGCTACCAGAAGCAGCTGCTGTGGGGCGTGCTGGGCCTGTGGCTCGTCGTCATGATCCCCTTCCTCGTTCGCCACCTCTCCAACGTCTTCGGGGGTTGAACCGCATGAGCACTCCGATCAAGGCCCGCATCGCCGTCCCGCGCAGCAAGGACCTGGAGGTCGACGGCGTCAAGTACAACCGCTCCTCCACCAAGCGCAACAACTTCGAGATGTACGCGTGGCTGTTCATGCGCCTGTCCGGCGCGGTGCTGCTGGCGCTCGTGTTCATCCACCTCTACGTCAACCTGCTGGTCGAGGAGGGCGGTGTCCACGCCGTGGACTTCGCCTTCGTGGCCGGCAAGTGGGCCAGCCCCTTCTGGCAGGTCTTCGACATGGTCCTGCTGTGGCTCGCGATGCTGCACGGCACCAACGGCCTGCGCGTGATCATCGACGACTACGCCGAGCGCGACCGCACCCGCTTCTGGCTCAAGGTGCTGCTCGCCGTGACCTCCGCCTTCGTGATCCTGCTCGGCACCCTGGTGATCTTCACCTTCGAGCCCTGCCCGACCGGCGCGGACCCCGCCCTCCTGGCGTCCTTCTGCACCGCGGGCTGAGGCCTCCGGCGCGGCCCGTCCCGACGGACGGGCCGCCCGCCGCCGGGACGACGACGACCGCGCGGCGCACGCAGAACTGCTGAGAAACACTCGAGAAGAAAGAACATTCCGGTATGCAGGTTCACAAGTACGACGTGGTCATCATCGGCGCCGGTGGTGCCGGTATGCGCGCCGCCATCGAAGCCGGTCAGCGCGCCCGCACTGCCGTACTGACCAAGCTGTACCCCACCCGGTCCCACACCGGCGCGGCGCAGGGCGGCATGTGCGCGGCCCTGGCCAACGTCGAGGAGGACAACTGGGAGTGGCACACCTTCGACACCATCAAGGGCGGTGACTACCTGGTCGACCAGGACGCCGCGGAGGTGATGGCCAAGGAGGCCATCGACGCCGTCCTGGACCTGGAGAAGATGGGCCTGCCCTTCAACCGCACCCCCGAGGGCAAGATCGACCAGCGCCGCTTCGGCGGGCACACCCGCGACCACGGCAAGGCGCCCGTGCGCCGGGCCTGCTACGCCGCGGACCGCACCGGTCACATGATCCTCCAGACGCTCTACCAGAACTGCATCAAGCACAACGTCGAGTTCTTCAACGAGTTCTACGTCCTGGACCTGGTCATGACCGAGGTCGACGGCGTCCGCCGCGTGGCCGGGGCCGTGGCCTACGAGCTGGCCACCGGCGAGCTGCACGTCTTCCAGGCCAAGTCCGTGGTCTTCGCCTCCGGCGGCGCGGGCAAGGTCTTCAAGACCACCTCCAACGCCCACACGCTCACCGGCGACGGCATGGCCATCGCCTTCCGCAACGGCCTTCCGCTGGAGGACATGGAGTTCATCCAGTTCCACCCGACCGGCCTGGCCGGCCTGGGCATCCTCGTCTCCGAGGCCGCCCGCGGCGAGGGCGGGATCCTGCGCAACGCCGACGGCGAGCGGTTCATGGAGCGCTACGCCCCGACCATCAAGGACCTCGCCCCGCGCGACATCGTGGCCCGCTCGATGGCCAACGAGGTGCGCGAGGGCCGCGGCGCCGGGCCCAACAAGGACTACGTCCTGCTGGACCTCACCCACCTGGAGCCCGCGCACATCGACGCGAAGCTGCCGGACATCACCGAGTTCGCCCGCACCTACCTGGGCGTGGAGCCCTACACGGAGCCGGTGCCGGTGTTCCCGACCTGCCACTACGTCATGGGCGGGATCCCGACCAACATCAAGGCCGAGGTGCTCGCCGACAACGAGACCGTGGTCCCGGGCCTGTACGCGGCCGGCGAGGTCGCCTGCGTGTCGGTGCACGGCTCCAACCGCCTGGGCACCAACTCGCTGCTGGACATCAACGTCTTCGGCAAGCGCGCCGGGATCTACGCCGCCGAGTACGCCCAGCGCGCCGACTTCGTCCCGGTCCCGGACACCGCCCTGGACTCCACCGTGGCGCTGCTCGACAACGCGCGCAGCGGCACCGGCACCGAGAAGGTCGCGGCGATCCGCAAGGACCTGCAGGACACCATGGACCTCAACGTCCAGGTGTTCCGCACCGCCGAGACCCTGCAGGCGGCGCTGGACGACATCGCCGCCCTCGAGGCCCGCTACGCCAACATCTCGATCCAGGACAAGGGCAAGCGCTTCAACCTGGACCTGCTGGAGGCCGTGGAGCTGGGCTTCCTGCTGCAGCTGGCGAAGGTCATGACCGTCGCCGCCCTGCACCGCGAGGAGTCCCGCGGCGGGCACTTCCGCGAGGACTTCCCCGAGCGCGACGACGAGCGGTTCATGGCCCACTCGATGGTCTACCTCGACCCGTCCTCGCCGACCGCCGGGATCCGCCAGGAGACGAAGCCCGTGATCTTCACCCGCTACGAGCCGATGGAGCGTAAGTACTGATGTCCACCGCACAGAACCCCGACCGGCCCGAGGACGGCCGCACGAACGATCCGCAGGACCGCGCTCCCGAGCACGGTCACGCCCCGGGGCACGAGCAGGACGACCGCGCCGGCTACAAGACCGACGCGGACTCCCCCGCCGTCGACGCCCGCGACGCCGAGGGCGCCGGGGACGGCTCCGACCCGGCCGCGGCCCACGCCGAGGCCGGCGCCCCCGCGGCCCGCACCGACGTGCAGGAGGAGGAGGGCCGGGCCGAGATCCCGACCTTCGAGCTCACCCTGCAGGTGCGCCGCTACAACCCGGAGCTCTCCGACGAGGTGCGCTGGGACGAGTACAAGCTCACCATGTACGGCACCGACCGCGTGCTGGACGCCCTGCACAAGGTCAAGTGGGAGATCGACGGCTCGCTGTCCTTCCGCCGCTCCTGCGCCCACGGCGTGTGCGGCTCGGACGCGATGCGCATCAACGGCCAGAACCGGCTCGCCTGCAAGGTGCTGCTGAAGGACCTCGACCTGTCCAAGCCCGTCACCGTGGAGCCCATCAAGGGCCTGCCGTGCGAGAAGGACCTGATCGTGGACATGGAGCCGTTCTTCCAGTCCTACCGCGAGATCATGCCCTTCCTCGTGGCCGGCGGCAACGAGCCCACCTACGAGCGCTTCCAGTCCCAGGAGGACCGGGCCCGCTTCGACGACACCACCAAGTGCATCCTGTGCGCGGCGTGCACCTCCTCGTGCCCCGTGTTCTGGACGGACGGGCAGTACTTCGGCCCGGCGGCGATCGTCAACGCCCACCGGTTCATCTTCGACTCCCGCGACGACGCCGGGGACCTGCGCCTGGAGATCCTCAACGACAAGGAGGGCGTGTGGCGCTGCCGCACGACCTTCAACTGCACCGAGGCCTGCCCCCGCGGGATCCAGATCACGAAGGCCATCGCCGAGGTGAAGAACGCGATCCTCTCCCGCTCCATGTGAGCCGTGCCCGGAGCCCTCGGCGGCCCGTTCCCCGCTGCGGCGGGGGACGGGCCGCCGTCGTTCCCGCCCCCTCCCCCGCCGCGCTGCGCCGGCGCCCGGCGGCTCAGGCGGAGGGGTCCGGCGGGACCCGCGCGGGCCGGACGACGAGCTCGACCGGCTCCCCGGCGGGCTGGACGCGCCCGCTGTGCCCGTCGGCCTGCACCACCGCTCCCAGGGCGGCGGAGAGCAGCAGGACCTGGCTGAAGAGGTAGAACCACACGAGCACCCCGACCACGAGCGCGACCGAGAGCAGGTAGGGGTTGGCGGTGAACCCGGCGATCACCGTGCCGCCCAGCACGCGCAGCGCGAAGTTGCCGGCCGCCGCGGCGGCCACGGTCGCCAGCAGCGCCGGGCGGGACAGGCGCAGCCCCGCGACCCCGCGCACGAGCTCGAGCGCGAACAGGGCGTCGAGCACGATCACGACCACGGTGGACAGCGCCCACGTCAGCCCCGTGCGCAGCCACTCCGGGCCGCTGCCCCACCCCAGTTCGCCGGTGAGGTCCAGCACGAAGCCCAGGAACCCGGAGGCCGCGCCGTTGGCCACGACCGACAGCGCCAGCAGCACCCCGAGCGTGCCCAGCCCGAGCAGGTCCCGCGGCACGGCGGCCACGGGCATCCCCTGCGCCGGGGGCACCTCGAAGAGCCGCCGGAACGCCAGCCGGACCCCGGAGACCCAGCGCCAGCCGGAGAAGACGAGCACGCCGGTGCCGATGACGGTCGCCAGGGTGAAGGGCCGGGAGTCCTCGAGCAGGCGCAGGGGGATGATCCCGCCCTGCCCCGTGTCGAGCAGGCCGGGCACCCGCGCGGTGACGGCGGCGACCACGGCCCCTCGCACCCGGGGGTCGTTGCCGAGGAACACGCCGATCGCCGAGAAGCCGACCACGAGCAGCGCCGTGGAGGCGAAGATCAGCACGAAGGACAGCCCGGCGGCCATCAGCGGACCGCCGTGGAAGAGGTAGTGCAGCACCACCCGGACCGGGTGGCGGCGGAAGAGCTCGGCCAGCACCGCCGCCAGCACGGCCCCGGCGAGGGCTCCCGGTCCGGCCCCGGCGGCGCGGTGCTCGCGCAGCAGCGCCCGCCGGCGCAGGGCCTCCACGCGCAGCCCGTGGCGGTCCAGGGCCCGCGGCGGCATCGGCGGGGCGGGCCCCGGTCGCGGCCGGGCGCGGGTGCTGGCCACCGGGCTCAGGCCCGCCCGCGCCCGCCGTTCGCGAACGGGATCTCCTCGCGGGTCCGCCACGTCCCGTCGGCGTCGAGCTCGTAGAGGCCGATCCGGTCCACGAGGAAGCCGGCGCGGTAGGTGCGCAGCATCTGCTGGGCCCGGTCGAGGTCCTCCTCCTCGACGGCCTGGGCGATGGTGACGTGGGGGTGGAACGCGAAGGGCGAGGCGGAGACCAGCCGCTCCCCGTGCAGGGCCTCGTGCAGCGCCCGGCACTGCTCGGCGCCCTCGGCGATGCGCAGGTAGACGACCGGGGTGACGGGGCGGAACGTGCCGGTTCCGTCGATCTCGACCCGGAAGGGCGCCCACTCGCGGGCGACCGTGCGCACGCGCTCGACCACGTCGTCCCAGGAGGCGTCCTGGGGGGCGATCATGAGGGTGATGTGGGCGGGGACGGCGTAGGAGGCGGGGTCGCCGAAGGACGCGCGCCAGTCCTGCAGCTCACGCCCGACGGGCTCGGGCAGCTCGATGACCACGCCGGCGTAGACCCGGCCCGGCCGGATGGTCGGTGACTGCTGCGGTCGGCTCAACTCGTCTCCTCACGGACGGCCCCCAGCCTAGCCCAGGGGCGCCCCCGCGTGCTCCAGGCGGGGCAGGAAGCCCATCCGCTCGTAGACCGTCGACAGCGTCGCGGCGGTGACCTCCCGGCCCTTCTCGGCGCCCCGGGCGAGGATGCGGTCCAGCTCGGCGGGGTCGTCCAGCAGCTCCTGGGCGCGCTGCTGGATGGGGGTGAGCACCTCGGTGACGACCTCCGCCAGCCCCACCTTCAGGTGCCCGTACATCCGGCCCTCGTACTCGGCGACGATCTCGTCCACGGGGCGCCCGGTGAGCGCGGAGTAGATCGTGAGCAGGTTGGACACGCCCGGCTTGGCCTCGCGGTCGAAGCGGATCTCGGTGCCGTCGTCGGTGACGGCCGCCTTGATCTTCTTCGCGTTCTTCTTCGCCGGGTCCAGCAGGCGGATCAGGCCGTTCTCGCTCGCCGCCGACTTCGACATCTTCGCCGTGGGCTGCTGCAGGTCGTAGACCTTGGCGGTCTCGGCGAGGATCTTCGGCTCGGGCACCACGAAGGTGTCGCCGAAGCGGGTGTTGAAGCGCTGGGCGAGGTTGCGGGTCAGCTCCAGGTGCTGGCGCTGGTCCTCCCCCACCGGCACCGCGTGGGCCTGGTAGATGAGGATGTCCGCGGCCATCAGCACCGGGTAGGCGAAGAGCCCGACCGTGGCGTTGTCGGCGCCCTGCTTCGCGGACTTGTCCTTGAACTGGGTCATCCGGGAGGCCTCGCCGAAGCCGGTGATGCAGTTCAGCGCCCACGCGAGCTGCGCGTGCTCGGGCACGTGGGACTGCACGAGCAGCGTGGAGCGCTCGGGGTCGATGCCGGCGGCGATGTACTGGGCGGCGGTGACCCGGGTGCGCCGGGCCAGGGTGGCGGGGTCCTGCTCGACCGTCACGGCGTGCAGGTCCGCGACGAAGAACACGCACTCGTTCTCGTCCTGCATCCGCACCCAGTTGCGCACGGCGCCCACGTAGTTGCCCAGGTGCAGGGAGTCCGCCGAGGGCTGGACGCCCGAGACCACGCGGGGCCGGCCGCTGGGGGTGGGGACGTCGAACGGGACGGGGTCGGTGCGCACGGGCGGGGTTCCTTCGGTCGGCGGGATCAGAACTGGTAGTCGACGACCACGGGGGCGTGGTCGGAGAAGCGGGTGTCGTAGCTCGCGGCACGGTCCACGACGGCCGTGACCGCGCGGGCGGCGAGGCCGGGGGTGGCCATGTGGTAGTCGATCCGCCAGCCGGCGTCGGTGTCGAAGGCCTTCCCCCGGTAGGACCACCACGTGTAGGGGCCCGGCACCGGACCGGCGAGCTCGCGGGCGACGTCCTTGTAGCCCAGCTCCCCGAAGAAGCGGTCGAAGTAGGCGCGCTCCTCGGGCAGGAACCCGGCGTTCTTGACGTTGCCCTTCCAGTTCTTGATGTCGAGCTCGGTGTGCCCGACGTTGAGGTCCCCGACGACGAGCACGTGGTCGGCCTCGCGGGCGAGCTCGGGCAGCCGCTCGGTCATGGCCTCGAGGAAGCGGTACTTGTCGTCCTGGCGGACGGTGCCGACCTCCCCGGAGTGGACGTAGGCGGAGACGACGGTCAGGGTCGAGCCGTCGGCCAGGGCGTGGTCGGTCTCGACCCAGCGGCCGGAGGCGGCGAAGTGCTCGACGCCGATCGACCCGCGCCGGGCGGTCGGCACCAGCGCGCCCCCGCGGGCGTCGCGGCGGGTGGCGGTGGCCACCCCGGCGCGGCCCTTGTCCTCGGCCTCGGCGTGGTGGACGTCCCAGACCTGCTCGTCGAGCAGCCCGCGCACGATCGCGTCGGGGGCCCGGACCTCCTGCAGGCACAGGATGTCGACGTCGCGCTGCGCGAGCCAGTCGGCCATCCCGCGCTTGTAGGCGGCGCGGATGCCGTTGACGTTGACGGTGGCGACGCGCAGGCGGTTCTCGGGGCGGGTCATGCGGGGGGCACCTGTTCTCGGAGGTCGGGGGCGGAAGGGGGGCGGGGCGTCAGTCGACGACGGTGCCGTGCAGCGGCTCCTGGCGCAGCATGCTCATCCCGTTGCCGGCGGTGATGTCGATGGTCTCCAGCGCCCGGTCGAGGGCCTCGCGCTCGGCGGTCCCGACGGGCAGCCCGTCGAGCTCCTGCTTGATGACCTTCGACTGGACCAGGACGATCTGGAAGCTGTGCGAGAGCTTCTCGTCGCGCATCGAGGCGGCCGGGCCGGAGGCCGTCGCGGCCGGCGCCCGCCCGTGCTCGGCGCGCAGCTGCTCGCGGGCCTCCTCGACCTGGCGGCGGCCGAACGCCGCGGCGCGCCGGACCATGAGCACGACCCACGCGGCGAGCAGGAGCCAGCCCAGGGCGATCCCGGCCAGGGCCCAGCCCAGCACCGAGTTCGCGTCGGCGGCCCGGAGCAGGGCGACCACGAAGATCACGACGAGCACGGCGAGGCCCACCACCGTCCCCCACAGGGCGGTGCGGTTCTCGCGGGCCGGGGCGGACGGGGTCGGGGATCCGAGGGAGCGCATGGCGCCCATTGTCTCAAATCCCCGCCCCGCCCACGAACCGGGGTTCAGCGCAGCCCGGCCTCCCGCTCGGCGGACTCGACGACGTTGAGCAGCAGCATGGCCCGGGTCATGGGCCCGACCCCGCCGGGGTTCGGGGAGATCCACGAGGCCCGCGCGGCGGCGTCCGGGTGCACGTCCCCGGCGAGCTTCCGCCTGCCCGTCTCCGGGTCCTCGACCCGGGAGACCCCGACGTCCAGGAGCACGACGCCGTCCTTGAGGTGCTCGGGGCCGATCATGTGCGGGCGGCCCGCGGCGGCGACGACGACGTCGGCCTGGCCCAGCAGCGCCTCCAGGTCCCGGGTGCCGGTGTGGGCGAGGGTGACCGTGGCGTTGATCTCCTTGCGGGTCAGCAGCAGCCCGATGGGCCGCCCGACCGTCACGCCGCGGCCCACGACGAGCACGTGCTTGCCGGCCAGCTCCACGTCGTGGCGGCGCAGCAGCTCGACCACGCCGTTGGGCGTGCACGGCAGCGGGGAGCGCATCGGCTCGGCGACGTTGAGCACGAGCCGTCCCAGGTTGGTCGGGTGCAGCCCGTCGGCGTCCTTGTCCGGGTCGATCCGCTCGAGCACGGCGTTGGTGTCGATCTGCGGCGGCAGCGGCAGCTGGACGATGTAGCCGGTGCAGGCGGGGTCGGCGTTGAGCTCGTCGAGGGTGCGCTCGAGCTCCTCCTGGGAGACGTCGGCCGGCAGCTCGCGGCGGATCGAGGCGATGCCGACCTCCGCGCAGTCCTTGTGCTTGCCGCCGACGTAGGAGCGGGAGGCCGGGTCCTCGCCCACGAGGACCGTGCCGAGGCCGGGGACCACGCCCCGCTCGGCGAGCACGGCCACCCGCTGGGCGAGCTCGTCCTTGATGGCGGCGGCGGTGGCCCGCCCGTCGAGGATCTGCGCCACCGGGCTCACCACTGCTCCAGCCCCTCGTAGAGCGGCAGGTCCGCGGCGAGCGCGTCGACGCGGGCGCGCAGCGCCTCGACGTCGGCGCCGGGCTTCAGGGCCGCGGCGATGACGTCGGCGACCTCGGTGAACTCCGCGGCGCCGAAGCCGCGGGTGGCCAGGGCCGGGGTGCCGATGCGCAGCCCCGAGGTGACCATCGGCGGGCGCGGGTCCCACGGGACGGCGTTGCGGTTGACGGTGATCCCGGCGCGGTGCAGCAGGTCCTCGGCCTGCTTGCCGTCCAGCTCGGAGTCGCGCAGGTCCACGAGGACCAGGTGCACGTCGGTGCCGCCGGTGAGCACGGAGACCCCGGCCTCGGCGACGTCCGGGGCGGCGAGGCGCTCGGCGAGCAGGCGGGCGCCCTCGAGGGTGCGCTCCTGGCGCTCGCGGAACTCCTCGGTGGCCGCGATCCGGAAGGCCACGGCCTTGCCGGCGATGGCGTGCATCAGCGGCCCGCCCTGCTGGCCGGGGAAGACCGCGGAGTCGATCTTCTTCTTCAGCTCCCCGGTGGTGAGGATGACCCCGGAGCGGGGGCCGGCGAGGGTCTTGTGCACGGTCGAGGTCACGACGTGGGCGTGCGGGACCGGGTTCGGGTGCAGCCCGGCGGCCACGAGACCGGCGAAGTGGGCCATGTCCACCCACAGCTTGGCCCCGACCTCGTCGGCGATGGAGCGGAAGGCCGCGAAGTCCAGCTGCCGGGGGTAGGCGGACCAGCCGGCGACGATGACGTCGGGGCGCTCGGCGAGGGCCTGCTCGCGGACCTTGTCCATGTCCAGCACGTAGCTCTCGGGGTCGACCTCGTAGGCGGCGATCTCGTAGAGCTTGCCGGAGACGTTGAGCCGCATCCCGTGGGTGAGGTGCCCGCCGTGGGCCAGGGACAGCCCCATGAGCTTGTCGCCGGGGTTCATCAGCGCCTGCATGACGGCGGTGTTGGCCTGGGCGCCGGAGTGCGGCTGGACGTTGGCGTGCTCGGCGCCGAACAGGGCGGTGGCCCGGTCGCGGGCGAGGTTCTCGACGACGTCGACGTGCTCGCACCCGCCGTAGTAGCGGCGGCCGGGGTAGCCCTCGGCGTACTTGTTGGTCAGCACCGAGCCCTGCGCCTCGAGCACGGCCCGCGGCGCGAAGTTCTCCGAGGCGATCATCTCGAGGGTGGACCGCTGGCGGCCGAGCTCGTCGGCGATGGCCGCCGCGATCTCCGGGTCGACCTCGGCGAGGGGCTGGTTGGTGACGGACGCGCTCGTGGACATGCCGCTCCTGGTGCTCGGGACCTGTGGTTCGGTCCCGATTCTAGGCGATGGGGCCCGTGCGGCGGGCCCGCCCGGGCGGGCTCAGCCGGCCGCGCCGGTCCCGCGGCGCAGCCACGCCCCGCGGGCCGCGCCGGCGCCCCGGGCGACCACCCGCTCCAGGGGCCCGCGGCCGAACGCGTTGCGCCAGGCGAGGGCGAACAGGGCGGCGAGCACCACGTGGGCCGTGAACCACGCCTCGGGCCGGTCGACGTGCAGCTCGGGGATCAGCGCGAGCAGGTGGGCGCTGTAGAGGGTCAGGGTCATGGCGCCCATCGCGGCCAGCGGCGCCAGCCAGGCCCCGGCCCGCCGGGCCACCAGGAGCATGCCGCCGAGCGCGGCGACCGCGATGCCGAGGTCCTGCAGGACCGACACCGGCGTGTTGGCGTGCGGGCCGGGGATCAGCAGCCACCACCACGTCGTCGTGGGCAGGGTGTCCCCGGGGCCCCACACGATGATCTCGTCGAGCTGCCACGCGTCGAGCCACGGGGTGGCGGCCAGGATCCGGTCGTAGCCGCCGCCGGCGATCACGGCCACCCAGTAGGTGCACCAGGCGGTGACCGCGAGCGCGGCCCCGCCCAGGAGCATCCCGGTCTGCACGCGCAGGGCGGAGAGGTTCAGGCGGGCCAGGCCGAGCCCGGCCAGCAGGTAGGCGAGGTAGACGAGGGCGGGGTAGGTGCCGGTGAGCAGGACCTGGGCGAGGACGGTGCCCGGGGCGGTGAGGACGTCGACGAGGGTCGGGCTGACCGTGTCGGGGGCGGGCAGCAGCGGCCCGAGCACGTGCAGCGCCACGGGGCCGGCCACGGCGGTCCCGGCGGCCCAGCCCAGCAGCGCCCGGGCGCCCAGGTGCAGGAAGGGCAGGGCGAGCAGGAAGAACATGCCGTAGTAGAGCAGGATCCCGTAGGCGGGCGGGTCCTCGGGCATCAGCCCGTTGATCAGCAGCCCGGTGACGGCCACGAGCAGGGCGCGCACGACGATCCCGGCCCGGTCGGCCGCCAGCCGCCGGCCCCGGTGCGGGGTGCGGCCCCCGGTGGTGAAGGCCAGGCCCACCCCGGCCAGCAGCGCGAACAGTGCCGCGGACTGGCCGGAGAACAGCGTCCACTGCAGGGTGGCCCCGTCGTCGGCGGGGTCCCAGGCGGGCAGGATGTGCACGGCCATCAGCCCGACCAGGGCGAGCCCCCGGGCGGCGTCGACGCCCACCAGCCGGCGCCCGGACCGGCCGGCGGTCCCGTCCGCGGCCGGCGCCCCCGTCCGGTGGTCCTCGATGCTGCTCATGCGTGCCGTCCCCTCCTCGGTGTGCGCGCCGGGCCCCCTGCCCGACGGCGCCCCGGGCGTCCCCCGGGGTGCGGGAACCAGTCGACCACCCGGGGATGTGGCCGTCTTAGCGGCATCGTGTGCGTCCGCTGTGAAAGCCCCGGAGGCCGCCGGCCCGCCGCTAGGCTGGCCGGGACGGGCGCGGGTGCGCCCGTCGGGAGGAGGACCGATGGGACGGGGGCGCACGCGGTGAGCGGGGCGGAGCAGCGGCCGGTGGCGCTGGACCTGCCGCGGCTGACCCACCCGGACGGCACGCCCGTGCGGGTGCTGGTGGTGGACGACGAGCCGCTGCTGGCCCAGATGGTGGGCATGGGCCTGGGCATGCTGGGCTGGTCGGTGCGCACGGCCCACGACGGCGAGACGGCCGTCGCCGAGGCCCGCGAGTTCCGCCCGGACGTGCTCGTGCTGGACGTCATGCTGCCGGGGTGCTCGGGCGTGGAGGTCCTGGAGCGGGTCCACGCCTTCGACCCGGAGGTCCCCGCCCTGTTCCTCACCGCCAAGGACAGCGCCGAGGACCGGATCACGGGCCTGGTCGCCGGCGGGGACGACTACGTCACCAAGCCGTTCAACATGGAGGAGCTGATGCTGCGGCTGCACCGGCTCGTGCACCGCTCCGGCGCGGCCCGGGCCGACCACGCCGAGCTCGTGGTCGGGGACCTCGTGCTCAACCGCGACACCCGTGAGGTCACCCGGGCGGGGCGTGCGGTGGAGCTGACGGCCACCCAGTTCGAGCTGCTGCGCTACCTGATGGAGAACCCCCGCCGGGTGCTGAGCAAGCCGCAGATCCTGGAGCGGGTGTGGGGCTACGACTTCGGCGGGCAGACGAACATCGTGGAGCTCTACATCTCCTACCTGCGCAAGCGCGTCGACGCCGGCCACGAGCCCATGATCCACACGGTGCGCGGGGCGGGCTACGTGCTGCGCCCGGCCGCGGGCGCCTGAGCCGCCGTGGACACGGCGGGCCGGGGCGTGCGCCGGCTGCGCGCGCGGGCGCTGCCGCTGCGCAGCCGGCTGGTGCTGCTGCTGCTGGCGCTGCTGACCGTGGTCTGCCTCGCGGTCGGGCTGCTGGGGCAGGCGGCGCTGGACGTCTTCCTGACCCGGCAGCTCGACGAGGACCTCGACCAGCAGGTCCGCCGCACCCTGCGCGCCGGGGTGCAGGGGCCGGACGACCCCGCGGAGCGCCCCGACGACGGCCCGCAGGACCGCCCCGAGGGCCGGGTCGCGTGGGCGGGCAACGTCAGCGCGCGCCTGGTCGACGGGCACGTGGTGGAGGCCGACGTGATCGCCGGCAACGGCGCCCACGAGGCCCTGCCCGAGGAGGACCTCGGGCGGATCGAGGCGCTGGCCCACCGGCTGGGGGACGACGCGGGCGGGACCCGCGGGACGGAGCTGGGGCCGGTCGACGCGCAGCTGTCCACCGGCGGGTACCGGGTGCAGGCCGTGGACGACCCGTGGGAGCTGGGCTCCGTGCTCGTGGGCCTGCCCACGGAGGAGAAGCAGGACACGCTGAACTCGTTCCGCCTCGCGAGCGCGGGGATCTCCGTGCTGGCCATCGGCGGGACCGGCCTGATGGGGCTGGTGCTGGTGCGCCGGACACTGCAGCCGCTCGAGGAGCTCGCCGACGTCGCGACCCGCGTCTCCGAGCTGGACCTGGACCGCGGGGAGATCGTGCTGCCGGTCGACGCGGTGCGCACCTCCGAGGACCCGGGCACGGAGATCGGCCGCCTCGGCCACGCCTTCGGGCTGATGCTGGGCAACGTCGCCCACGCCCTCACGGCCCGCCAGCGCAGCGAGACGCGGGTGCGCCGCTTCGTCGCCGACGCCAGCCACGAGCTGCGCACGCCGCTGGCGAGCGTGCGCGGCTACGCGGAGCTGATCCGGCTGACCGAGCCGATGAGCCCGCAGGGCCGCACCTCCCTGTCCCGGGTCGAGTCCGAGGCGGCGCGGATGACGGCGCTCGTGGAGGACCTGCTGCTGCTGGCGCGCCTGGACGAGGGCCGCCCGGTGGTGGCCGTGGACGTGGACCTGCTGGAGCTGGTCGTGGAGACGGTCAGCGACGCCCGGGTCACGGCGCGCGGCCACGACTGGCGGATGCGCCTGCCCGACGAGCCGGTGCTGGTGCGCGGGGACCCCGCGCAGCTGCGCCAGGTGCTGATCAACCTGCTCGCCAACGCCCACCAGCACACCCCGGAGGGGACCACGGTCACCGCCGGGCTGGCGGCCGAGGACGGCTGGGTAGCGCTCGAGGTCGCCGACGACGGGCCCGGGATCGACCCGCAGTTCCTGGACCACATCTTCTCCCGCTTCGCCCGGGAGGACGACGCCCGCGCCGGCACGACCGGCGGGTCCGGCCTGGGGCTGTCGATCGTCGAGGCCATCGTCGCCGCCCACCACGGGACGGTGACGGTCGACAGCGCCCCCGGGTCGACCTGCTTCACCGTCCGCCTGCCCGCGGCCTCCGGCTGAGCCCGGCCCCGCGGGCCCTGCTTGCTCCTGGAACGGCGGGGGCCTTTAATGAACTGGTCAGGAACCGTTCGGCACGGGCGGGGCAGCTGCTCCTCCCCCGCCGAAACCGCAACGCCGCGTCCGGGGTCCGTAGCGTGCCGCGTGCTGGGTTTCCCGTGCGGTCCCGCCGGGGCCCCGGGCACTGCCCGTCACGCTCCGGAGGATCCCCCCGTGAACGCTCTTCCCACGGCCCCGTTCACCGCGTCCCTGCCCCGCGTGCGCACCGCCGAGAACCCCCCGTTCGCCGTCGACGGGCTGCGCATCCCGCACGAGGCCGTGATCTTCGACATGGACGGGGTCGTGACGGACACCGCGGCGGTGCACGCCGCCGCGTGGCGGACGCTGTTCGACGCGATCCTCGCCGACGCGCGGCTCGAGCCCGCCGAGGAGGGCGGGCAGGTCGACCGCCGCCCGTTCGACGCCGACGCCGACTACCGCCACTACGTGGACGGGCGCCGCCGCGAGGACGGGATCCGCTCCCTGCTGGCCGCCCGCGGCGCCCGGCTGCCCGAGGGCGAGGAGACCCCCGGGGCGTGGACCGTCCAGGGCCAGGCCGCGCTGAAGAACACCTACTTCCAGGAGGTGCTCGAGCAGACCGGCGTGCGGGTCTTCGCCGGGACGGTGGCGCTGATCGAGCGGCTGCGGGCCGCCGGGGTGCCGGTCGGGCTCGTGACGGCCAGCCGCAACAGCGTCCCCGTGCTGGCCGCCGCCGGCCTGCAGGACGCCTTCGACATCATCGTGGACGGCCACTTCGCCGCCGAGCACGGGCTGCCCGGCAAGCCCGAGCCCGACACCTTCCTCACCTGCGCCCGGATGCTCGGGGTCGACCCGGCCCGCTCCGTGGTCGTGGAGGACGCCGTGGCCGGCGTCCGCGCCGCGGCCGCCGGCGGCTTCGGCACGGTCGTGGGCGTGCGCCGCCACGGCGAGCGCCGGGACCTCTACCGCGCCGGCGCGACCCTCGTGCTCAACGACGTCGCCGAGCTGGACCTGGGCTCCCGCCGCGAGGACCCGTGGAAGCTGGTCTTCGAGGGCTTCGACCCCGCCACCGAGCCGCGCCGCGAGGCCCTGCTGACGCTGGCCAACGGCTACATGGGCGTGCGCGGGTCGGCGTGCGAGTTCGCCGACAACGGCGTGCACTACCCCGGCAACTACCTGGCCGGGGTGTTCAACCGCGTGGTCAGCCACCTCAGCGGCCGCGACGTCGAGCACGAGTCGATGGTCAACGCCCCCAACTGGACCCACCTGGACCTGCGCGTCTCGGGCGGGGAGTGGTGGTCCGAGGGCGGTCTCGTGCCCTCCGAGGAGCGGGTCGAGCTGGACCTGCGCCGGGGCCTGCTCGTGCGCTCGCTCGTGCTCACCGACCTCAACGGCGACCTGGGCGACGACGGCTCCCGCGCCCGCCTGGAGATCGTCCAGCGCCGGCTCGTCTCGCTGCGCTACCGCCACCTCGGGGCCCAGGAGACCACGGTGACCGCCCGCGGGTGGTCGGGGCGGCTGCACGTGCGCACCGGCATCGACCCGACCGTGCGCAACAACGGCGTGGCGGAGTACAAGGAGCTCAACGCCCACCACCTGGTGGACCTCGAGTCCACCTCCCTGCCCGACGACCACGAGACGCTGCTCTCGCACGTGCGCACCACCCAGTCGAAGATCGAGATCACCACCGCCCAGCGGACCCGGATCGAGGGCGGGCAGAACGTGCGGGAGCGGCGCGAGATCCGCCCCGGCGGCACCGAGTTCCGCCGCCACCAGGTCAACGTGGTCGAGGGCAGGCCGGTGGTCATCGACTCGACCACGGCCGTGGTCACCAGCCGCGACGCCGCGATCGGCTCCCCGCGCGAGGGCGCGCTCGCCGAGCTGGACCGCAACCCCTCCGGCGTGCGGGGGCTGCTGCCCTCCCACGAGACCGAGTGGCAGCTGCTGTGGGACCGCTACGACGTGGACGTGTGCCCCGACCCGGCCGAGCGCACGGGCGAGCTGTGCATGACGCAGCTGGCGCTGCGGGTGCACCTGTTCCACGTCGCCCAGACCCTCGCCCCGCACATGTCCCTGCGCGACGCCGGGGTCCCGGCCCGCGGCCTGCACGGGGAGGGCTACCGGGGCCACATCTTCTGGGACGAGCTCTACATCCTCCCGGTCGTGAACCTGCGCCAGCCGGCGGTGACCCGCTCGCTGCTGTCCTACCGGTGGCGCCGCCTGGCCATGGCCCGGCACCGGGCCACCGAGTTCGGTCTCGAGGGCAGCGCCTTCCCGTGGCAGTCCGGCTCGGACGGGCGCGAGGAGACCCCGCCGGAGCTGTTCAACCACCACTCGAACCGGTGGCTGCCGGACAACTCGTGGCGGCAGTTCCACGTGGGCCTGGCGATCGCCTACAACGCCTGGATCTACTACGAGACCACCGGGGACCTCGACTGGCTGGCCGGGCAGGGCGCGGAGCTGATCATCGGGATCACCCGCCTGTTCGCCTCGCTGACCGACTACGACCCGGCCGACGAGCGCTACCACATCGCCGGGGTGATGGGCCCGGACGAGTACCACGACGGCCCGCGCGGCCAGCACGGCGGCGGGCTGAAGGACAACGCCTACACCAACGTGCTCGCGGCCTGGCTGTTCCGGCACAGCGCCCACATCTTCAACGACATGGTGGAGCACCAGCGCGAGGAGCTCTCGGCCCGCTACGACCTCACCGCCGAGGAGGTCGGCACCTGGCAGCGGATGGCGGAGCGGATGTTCGTCCCGTTCAACCGCGACGGCACGGTCAGCCAGTTCGACGGGTGGGACGACCTCGACGAGCTGGACTGGGAGTACTACCGGGCCAAGTACCGCAACATCGGCCGCCTCGACCTCCTGCTGGAGAACGAGGGGGACATGACCAACAACTACAAGCTCGCCAAGCAGGCCGACGCGATCATGCTCGTCTACCTCTTCGGCCCCGAGGGCCTGGTCGAGGAGCTGGGGCGGATGGGGTACGCGGTGGACCACGCGACGATCGAGCGCACGGTCGACCACTACATCGCCCGGTCCTCGCACGGCTCCTCGCTCTCGCGGGTGGTCAACGCCTCGGTGCTCGCCTGGCTGCACCCGGACCGGTCGTGGTCGGCGTTCCAGGACGCGCTGCTGATCGACCTCGACGACACGCAGGGCGGGACCACCGGCGAGGGGATCCACCTCGGCGCGATGGCCGGCTCGGTCGACGTCGTCACCCGCGCCTACGCCGGGCTGCGGGTGCGCGGGGAGTGGCTGGAGTTCGACCCGGCCCTGCCCAGCCAGCTCGAGAAGGTCTCCTTCACCGTCCTCTACCGCGGGCAGATGATCCGGGTCTGCATCGACCACCAGGTCCTCGAGCTGGAGGGCACCTCGCGCCGGGCCGGCAGCGTCACCGTGCACGTGCACGGGGCCGAGTACGTGCTCAAGGGCGGGCAGCGGATCCGCGTGGCCATCCAGCAGCGCCACCCCCGGCGGGGCGCCCACTAGGCTGGGCCCATGGACGCACGGACCACCACCGCACGGGTGCTGCCCCACGGCGGGCACACGCCCCGGATCGACCCGACCGCCTTCGTCGCCCCGGGGGCGACCGTGGTCGGGGACGTCGAGCTCGGCCCGGACTCCGGGGTCTTCTACGGCGCCGTCGTGCGCGGGGACCGCTCCCCCGTGCGCCTGGGCGCGGGCTCGAACCTGCAGGACAACGTCGTGGTCCACTCGGACCCCGGCCGCCCCTGCACGATCGGGGCCGGCGTCAGCGTCGGCCACGGGGCCGTGGTCCACGGGTGCACCGTGGCCGACGGCGTGCTCGTGGGGATGAACGCGACCGTCCTCAACGGCGCGGTGGTCGGCGAGGGCTCCCTCGTGGCCGCCGGCGCGGTGGTGCTGGAGGGCACCGTGGTCCCGCCCCGCTCCCTGGTCGCCGGCGTGCCCGCGAAGGTGCGCCGGGAGCTGACCGCGGAGGAGCAGGAGCGCGTGCGCACCAACGCGCGCACCTATGTGCAGCTCTCCGCCGAGCACCGCGGGGCCTGAGGACGCACCGGGCCCGGGACGGGCTCAGGGGGCCGTGAGCGTGCGGGCGTAGTCGCGGTAGGCCTCGGGGTCGAAGCCGGGCAGCAGGCACGACTGGACCACCCAGCCCTGGAGCACCGACAGGATCGCCTGGGCGAACATCCCCGTCCACTCCTGCGCCGCGGCCTCGTCCAGGCCCAGCTCCTCGACGGCCCACCGCCCGTAGCGCCGGGCCACGAGGGCCCGCAGCCGCCCCAGGTGCTCCCCGGCGAGCGCGCCGAGGGCCGGGTCGGTCGCGGCCGCGCCCCAGGTGACCAGCAGCAGCCGGGTCGTGGCGGGATCCGCGGCCAGGCGCTCGAGCAGGGCCACGAGCCACTCCGCGGGCTCGAAGGCCGGCCCTGCGCCGCCCCCGGCCGGCTCCGCGCCGTCCCCGGCGAGCACGCGGTCCAGGGCCGCGCCCGCGGCGGCGAGCACGAGCTCCTGCTTGGACGGGAAGTGGTTGTACAGGGCCCCGGCGGACAGCCCCGTCGCGGCGATGATCCGGTGCATCGAGGCGCCCTCGTAGCCGTGCTCGAGGAAGCACCCGCTCGCGGCCTCGACGATCTGCGCGCGCCGCCGCTGCCGGTACTGCTCGCTCACCCTCGCCACGCCCGCCAGTCTAGGCGAGGCCCGCCGAGCACGGCGGAACGGTCGTCCGCCCGGCCCGCCTCCCGCCGCGGGCGGGGACGGGCAGCGGTGCGGGGACGGCACCGGGTGGCAGAATGCGACGATGCCGCACTCCGCCGTCCCGCACACCCCAGCGCCCCCCGCCCCCGGGAGCAGTGACCCCGGCAGGCACGCCCCCGGCCCCTCCGCCGGTGCCCCCTCTGCCGCCACCCCGGCCGCCGGGGACCCGCCCCTCGCCCCGTTCGCCGCCGCGGCCCTGGGGGCCGCGCACCTGGACGAGCCGCTGGCCCCCACGGGCCGCACCCTCCGGTGGGGCGTGGTGAGCACCGCGTCGATCGCCGAGAAGGTCGTCCCGGACATCGCGGCCCTGCCCGACGCCCGGGTCGTGGCCGTGAGCTCGCGGGTGCAGGCCCGGGCCGAGGACTTCGCCCGCCGGCACGGGATCGAGCGCGCCTACGGGGACACCGCCGCTGCCACGGGACTGGAGCGGCTGGCGGGCGACCCCGACGTCGAGGTCGTCTACGTGGCCACCCCGCACGGCCACCACCACCGCGACGTCTCGGTCCTGCTGCGCGCCGGCAAGCACGTCGTGTGCGAGAAGGCCCTGGCGATCACCGCCGCCGAGGTCCGCGACCTGATCCGCCTCGCGCGCGCCCACGGGGTGCTGCTCATGGAGGCGGTCTGGACGCGGATGACCCCGGGCTTCCGGGCCGCGCTGCGCCGGGTGCGCAGCGGGGACCTGGGCCGGGTGCGGGCCGTGGACGGCACGATCGGCATGTCCCGCCCGGTCGACCCGGACCACCGGCTGTTCTGCCGGGCCGACGGCGGCGGCGTGCTGCTGGACATGCTCGTCTACCCGCTGACCTGGACCGCCGCCCTGCTGGGCGCACCGCGCTCGTGGAGCGCCCGGGCCGAGCTCGGTCCGACCGCCGTGGACGTGGACACCGCCCTGACCCTCGAGTTCGGCGGCGCCCGCGGGCACGTCAGCGGCACGCTCTCGGCGGCGGTCCCCCACCAGGTGGTGGTCTCGGGCACCGAGGGGTGGCTGCGCGTGGACGGGCGGATCAACTGCCCCACGGCCCTCGTGCTGCAGCCGGCGGAGGGGCTGCGCCGGGGCGCGGCCCCCGTCGTCGAGCGCGTGGCCGTCACCGGCGCCGGCTACGTCTACGAGATGCGCGAGGCGACCCGCTGCGTGCAGGCCGGGCTGACCGAGTCCCCGGTGGTGCCGTGGGCCGACTCCCTGGCGACCGCGGAGTTCTTCGACCGCGTGCGGGCGCGGATCGGGCTCGTCTACCCGCACGACGACGCCCTGCCCACCGACCCCTGAGGGGCCCGCAGCCGCACGGGGGTGCGCCCGGACGGCGCGCGGTTCGCCGTGGGCGATCCGGCGCGGGACCCGTTGCCCGCCCGGCCGGCGAACGCTATCCTGAACACAGTTGAGTTGATCTGACTCAACTAAGTGTCTGGACCATTGCTCATTTGGTTGAGGAGATGATTGACATGGCCACCATGTTCTCCCCGTTCAACGACTTCGACCGCCTGGCGAACTCCTTCTTCGCCCGCCCGGGCCTGCGGGAGATGCCGATGGACCTGTACCGGGACGGCGACGAGTACATCCTGCGGGCGGACCTGCCCGGCATCGACCCGGAGAGCGTGGACGTGGACGTCGACGGCCAGCTGCTCACGATCCGCGCCGAGCGCAAGCTGCCCGAGGTCAAGGACGTGCAGTGGATCACCCGCGAGCGGCAGAGCTCCTCGTTCGTGCGCCAGCTCAACCTGGGCCAGGGCATCGACATCGAGGGCATCGCCGCGAGCTACGACAACGGCGTGCTCACGGTGACCATCCCCGTCTCGGCCCAGGCCAAGCCGCGCAAGATCCAGGTCGTCTCCGGCGGCGACGACCGGCAGTCCCTGGGCGGCGGGACCGGTTCGGGCGGGGACCGCGTGATCGGCGAGGGCGAGCTCGTCAACGGCGAGACCTCGACCCAGTCCACCGAGGGCTGAGCACCGGCGACCGCACCCGTCCACGGCCGGGGGCCCGCTCCGCACGGAGCGGGCCCCCGGCCGTGCGCGCCCCTCCGGTCCGGACCGGCCCTCCCCCCGCCTCCCGTTCCGGGGGCCCGCGGCGCCTCGGGTAGATTGAGCCCAGGAACCACCGTCCCGATCCGACCACGTTCATGGGAGAGAAGCCCGCACATGGCAAAGATCATCTACACCCGCACCGACGAGGCGCCGCTGCTCGCCACCTACTCCTTCAAGCCGGTCGTCGAGGCCTTCGCCTCCACCGCCGGCGTCGAGGTGGAGACCCGCGACATCTCGCTGGCCGGCCGCATCGTCGCGGCCTTCTCCGACCGCCTGCCGGAGGACCAGCGGATGGCCGACGCCCTCGCCGAGCTGGGCGAGCTGGCCAGGACCCCCGAGGCCAACATCATCAAGCTGCCGAACATCTCGGCCTCCGTGCCGCAGCTCAAGGCCGCCGTCAAGGAGCTCCAGGGCCAGGGCGTCGACCTGCCGGACTACCCGGACGAGCCGGGCACCGACGAGGAGAAGGAGGTCCGGGCCCGCTACGACAAGATCAAGGGCTCGGCCGTCAACCCGGTGCTGCGCGAGGGCAACTCCGACCGCCGCGCCCCCGCCTCGGTGAAGAACTACGCCCGGAAGAACCCGCACCGCATGGGCGCGTGGTCCGCCGACTCGCGCACCAACGTCGCGACCATGGGCGCCGACGACTTCCGCGCCAACGAGCAGTCCGTCGTCGTCGCCGAGGACGGCGCCCTGAGCATCCGCCTGGTCGCCGAGGACGGCTCGACCACCGTGCTCAAGGAGTCCGTGCCGGTGCTCGCCGGCGAGGTCGTGGACTCCACCGTGATGCGCGCCGCCGCCCTGGACGCGTTCCTGGCCGAGCAGGTCGAGCGCGCCAAGCGCGAGGACGTGCTGTTCTCCGTGCACCTGAAGGCCACCATGATGAAGGTCTCCGACCCGATCATCTTCGGCCACGTGATCGAGGCGTTCTTCCCCGAGCTCTTCGCCGCGCACGGCGAGGCGCTGCGCGAGGCCGGGCTGAGCCCGGACAACGGCCTCGCCGCGATCCTCAACGGCCTCGACGCCCTCCCCGCCGGCGTGCGCGACGAGGTGCGGGCCGCGATCGACAAGGGCCTCGCCGAGGGCCCGAAGCTCGCGATGGTCAACTCGGACAAGGGCATCACGAACCTGCACGTGCCCTCCGACGTCATCGTCGACGCCTCGATGCCCGCGATGATCCGCACCTCCGGGCACATGTGGGGCCCGGACGGCGAGGAGGCCGACACCCTCGCGGTGCTCCCGGACAGCTCCTACGCCGGGGTCTACCAGGTCGTCATCGACGACTGCCGCAGGAACGGCGCCTTCGACCCGCGCACCATGGGCTCCGTGCCCAACGTCGGGCTCATGGCCATGAAGGCCGAGGAGTACGGCTCCCACGACAAGACCTTCGAGATCCCCGCCGCCGGCCGCGTGCAGGTCGTCGACGGCTCCGGGACCGTGCTCATGGAGCACGAGGTCGCCGCCGGCGACATCTGGCGGGCCTGCCAGACCAAGGACGTCGCCGTGCGCGACTGGGTCAAGCTGGCCGTCACCCGCGCCCGCGCCACCGGCTCCCCCGCGGTCTTCTGGCTGGACCGCGACCGCGCCCACGACGCCAACCTGATCGCCAAGGTCGAGCAGTACCTGGGCGAGCACGACACCGAGGGCCTGCAGCTGGAGATCATGTCCCCCGAGGAGGCCACCGCGTACTCCCTCGAGCGGATCCGCCGCGGCGAGGACACGATCTCCGTCACCGGCAACGTGCTGCGCGACTACCTCACCGACCTGTTCCCGATCCTCGAGCTGGGCACCTCCGCGAAGATGCTCTCCGTGGTGCCGCTGATCAACGGCGGCGGCCTGTTCGAGACGGGCGCCGGCGGGTCGGCCCCGAAGCACGTCCAGCAGCTGGTGGAGGAGAACCACCTGCGCTGGGACAGCCTCGGGGAGTTCCTCGCCCTGGCGGCGAGCTTCGACCACCTGGCCACGCGCTACGACAACGCCCGCGCCCAGGTCCTGGCCGACACCCTGGACCGCGCGACCGGGACCTTCCTCGACGAGAACAAGTCCCCGAGCCGCAAGGCCGGTGAGATCGACAACCGGGGCAGCCACTTCTACCTGGCCCTGTACTGGGCCCAGGAGCTCGCCCGGCAGGACGCCGACGCCGAGCTGGCCCGGGCGTTCGCGGCCGTCGCGCAGGAGCTGGCCGAGAACGAGCAGGCGATCAACGAGGAGCTGCTCGCCGTGCAGGGCCGCCCGGCCGACATCGGTGGGTACTACCGTCCGGACGACGCGAAGACCACCGCGGTGATGCGCCCGTCGGAGACCTTCAACCGGGTGCTGGCCTCGCTCAGCGCCTGATCCCCCGGAACACGGGCCGAGGGCCCCTCCCGCCGCGTGCGGGAGGGGCCCTCGGCCGTTGACGGGCGGGGCGCCGCCCCGTCCGGTCAGTGGAAGAAGTGCCGGGCGCCGGTGAAGTACATCGTCACCCCGGCGGCGCGGGCGGCCTCGACGACCTCCTCGTCGCGCACCGACCCGCCGGGCTGGACCACGGCGCGCACCCCGGCGTCGAGCAGCACCTGCAGGCCGTCGGCGAAGGGGAAGAACGCGTCCGAGGCGGCCACCGCGCCGCGGGCGCGCTCCGCGCCGTCGGCGCCGAGGGTGTTGGCGCGCTCGACGGACAGCCGGCAGGAGTCGACCCGGTTGACCTGGCCCATGCCGATGCCCACGGAGGCGCCGTCGTCGGCGAGCAGGATCGCGTTGGACTTCACGGCCCGCAGGGCCCGCCACGCGAAAGCGAGGTCGGCGAGGGTGCGCTCGTCGGCGGCCTCGCCGGCGGCGAGGGTCCAGTGCGCGGGGTCGTCGCCCTCGGCGTCGAGCCGGTCCGGCAGCTGCAGCAGGGCCCCGCCGGAGACCTGGCGGTACTCCAGCGCGTCGCGGCCGAAGTCCTCCGGCAGCTGCAGCAGGCGGATGTTCTTCTTCTCCTGCAGCAGCTCGAGGGCCTCGGGCTCGAAGCCCGGGGCCACGACGACCTCGGTGAAGATGTCCTTGACGGTCTCGGCCATGGCCCGGGTCACGGGCCGGTTGGCCGCGATCACCCCGCCGTAGGCCGAGAGCGGGTCGCAGGCGTGGGCCTTGCGGTGGGCCTCGGCGACCGGGTCCGCCGCCCCCGGCCCGGCGACCGCGACGCCGCAGGGGTTGTTGTGCTTGACGACCGCCACGGCGGGCTCGTCGAAGTCGTAGGCGGCGCGCAGCGCGGCGTCGGCGTCCACGTAGTTGTTGTAGGACATCTCCTTGCCGTGCAGCTGGTCGGCCTGGGCGATGCCCGGGGCGGCGGCCTCGTCGACGTACAGGGCCGCCCGCTGGTGGGGGTTTTCGCCGTAGCGCAGGGTCGCCGCGCGCTGGAGGGCGAGCCCGGCGTAGGGCGGGAAGGCGTTCGCCTCCTCCTCGCCGGCGAACTGCTGCATGGTCCAGGTGGCCACGGCGGTGTCGTAGGCGGCCGTGTGGGCGAAGGCGGCGGCGGCCAGCCGGCGGCGGGCGGCGAGGTCGAACCCGCCGGCCCGGGCGGCCTCGACGACCCCGCCGTAGCCGGCCGGGTCGACGACCACGGAGACGGCCGCGTGGTTCTTGGCCGCGGCGCGGACCATGGAGGGCCCGCCGATGTCGATCTGCTCCACCACGTCGTCCTGGCCGGCTCCGGAGCGCACGGTCTGCGTGAACGGGTAGAGGTTGACGACGACGAGGTCGAAGGGCTCGATCTCCAGCTGCGCGAGCTGCTCCATGTGCTCGGGCTTGCGCCGGTCGGCCAGGATGCCGGCGTGCACGCGCGGGTGCAGGGTCTTCACCCGGCCCTCGAGGCACTCCTGGAACCCGGTCACCTCGGCGACCTGGGTGACGGGCACCCCCGCCGCGGCGATCCGCTCGGCCGTGGAGCCGGTGGAGACGAGGGCCACGCCGGCCTCGTGCAGCCCGCGGGCGAGGTCCTCCAGGCCCGTCTTGTCGTAGACGGACACCAGGGCTCGTCGGATGGGCACGCGGTCGGGCTGGGGAAGGCTCACGGGAACTCCAAGCGTCGGGGTCGGCGGGTGTCGGCGCGGCGCGCCGCCCACCAGTCTACGGACCCCGCAGGACCCGCCGCCGGGCCGGCCCGGTCAGCGGGCGGGGTGCGGGGCGCGGGCCAGGGCGCCGAGGGTCGCCACGAGCAGCTCCCGCTCGGCGGCCTTGATCCGCTCGTGCAGGGCCCGCTCGTCGTCGCCGTCCTCGACCGGCACCGCGGCCTGGGCGAGGATCGGGCCGGCGTCGACGTCGGCCACGACCTCGTGCACGGTCACGCCCGTGATCCGCACCCCGTGGGCCAGGGCGTCGCGCACGGCGTGGGCGCCCGGGAAGGAGGGCAGCAGGGAGGGGTGGGTGTTGACGATGCGGCCCGCGAAGGCGGCGACGAACCCGGCGTCGACGATGCGCATGAACCCGGCGAACAGCACCCGGTCGGGCGCGTGGGCGGCCACGGCCTCCTGCAGCGCCCGGTTCCAGCTCCCCCGGTCGGGGTGCTCGCCGGGACGGACGAGGAACGTGGGGATCCCCGCGGCCTCGGCGCGCTCGAGCCCGCGGCAGGGCTTGTCGGCGCCCACCGCGGCGATCTCGACGTCGATGCGGCCCTCCCGGACGGCGTCGAGCACCGCCTGGAGGTTGGTGCCGGACCCCGAGACCATGACCACGATGCGCATGCGTCGAGTCTAGCCGCGGCGGGCGGGCCCGGTCCGCGCGCCCGGGCGGGTGCGGCCCACCGTCTAGAGTGAGGGGCATGGCTCCTCCCCCCGCGCCCAGCGCCCCGCCCGCCCGCCAGGACGCCCGCCGCGCCGCGGCCCGGCGCACGACGGTCGCGGGGCTGGTGTGCACGGCGGTGGCCACGGCGCTGGTGGGCGCCGCGTTCTGGCCGACCGTGGCCGGCACCGCCGCCGCGGCCCTGGCCGTGGGGCTGGGCGTCGCCGCGCTCGTGCGCTCCGCGGGCACGGGCCGGCGCACCCTGCTCGTGGTGGGGGCGGTGGCCGTGCTGGTGCTCGGCGGCACGAGCCTGCTCACGGGGGCGGCCCGTCTGGCGCTGTGGCCGGTGGCCGAGGCCTACGACCGCTGCGTCTCCTCCACGCTGACGATCTCCGGCGGTGCCCGGTGCCAGCAGCAGCTGGAGGAGGACGTCTGGTCCTACCTCTCCGGGGAGGGGACCGCCGCGGAGTCCTCCGGAGCCACGGGCCCGGCCGGCTCCGCACCGGCGGCGGACCGCCCCGCCTGAACCGGTGCGCCGGGGCGCAGGGGCGCGGCCGGGGACTCGCGCTCGAGCCAGGGGCCCAGCGCGCACCCCACGGCGGCGCCCAGGGCGACCTCGGCGCCGAAGAGCAGCAGCACCTGCAGCCCGTCGGGCCCGACCTGCACGAGCCGCCCCAGCCCCAGGGAGCCCTGGGCGATCCAGCTCAGCGCCATCGTCAGGACCCCGGCCACCAGTCCCGTGAACGCCCCGGTCAGCAGGGCCGAGAGGGGGTAGGTGAGCCAGCGGGCGGGCAGACGGATGGCCATCCAGTCGTCGAGGTGGTTCTCGCCCTCGCGCACGAACCACCACCCGGCGAGGACCCCGGCCAGCAGCGGCAGGACGACGACGGTCAGCGCCCACGCCGGCAGCTGCTCCGGCGGCAGGGCCGCCAGCACCGGCAGCAGCGGCACGGGCCCCGGCTCGGTGCCCAGCGGCGAGACGTGCGTGCCGGCGCCGAGGTCGAAGCCCGCGCCGGTGGCCCACGCGAAGGCCCACACCACGAGGTTGGGCAGGTAGCCCAGCTGCAGGGCGGTGAGCGCGGTGTCCCCCGGTGCGCCGGTGCCCAGGCGCTGGTAGACCGTCACGACGTCGTTCCAGTTCCACAGCAGCGCCGCCGCCAGCACGGCCCCGCCGATGCCGACCCCCGCGACCGCCGCGAGGAACCCGGCCCGCAGCACGGCCCAGACGTAGGACCCGGCCCAGCGGGAGTACTGGCTCGTGCGCTCCACCCACGCCGCGGCGTTGACGCCGATGAGCCCGGGCAGCGAGCGGGAGGCCCGGAAGGCACCCACGAACGCCCCGAGGGCCACGGGCACGAGCGGGAAGAGGGCCCCGGCCCACGGTGCGGCCGAGACCTCCTCCGTGCGGAAGAGCAGCGCGGCCCCCGCGCCCAGGCCGGCGTAGCCGGCGAGGCCGGTGAGGTAGGGCTGCCAGAACTGCCCCTCCCAGCACGCGCGCGCCAGCCGCCGTCCGGCCGCCCACGCGAGCGCGAACGGCACGAGGGTCAGCCCCAGCGGCACGAGGGTCAGCGCCCCGGTGGTGGCCGGCAGCCCGGCCCCGGGCTCAAGGCTCACCTGCAGCGGCACGAGGTGGGCCAGCAGCCACACCTGCCCGGACAGCGCGAACCCGCCGGGCAGGCCGAGGTCGTCGAAGCCGTCGGCGAGCCAGACCATGAGCACGGTCAGCAGCACCAGCAGCCAGGAGAGCACCGCCACGGAGCCGAGCTCGAACAGGCCCTGCAGCCACAGGGGCATCGGCACGCCGCGGCGGACAGGGGAGGAAGGGCTGTGGGAAGTCATCACCGCACATTCTCCCACGCACCCCGTCCCGCCGGGCGGGAGTTCACGACCGCGTCACCGGCGGGTCACGCGGGGGCGGCCCGGGCGTCGCCGCGGCGCGGCAGGGTCGGGGACGTGAGAGTCGCCCTCGTCGCCGAACAGTTCCTCCCCCACATGAACGGGGTCACCCACTCCGTGCTGCGCGTGCTGGAGCACCTGCGCGCCCGCGGTCACGACGCGGAGGTGATCGCCCCCTCCTACGGCCCGGCCGGCTCCGCGCCGGCGGACCTCGACGGCGTGCCGGTGCACCGGCTGCCGGCCCTGCCCCTGACCGGCTACCCCGACGTGCGGGTGGCCGGGGGCACGGTCGCGCGGGTGCGGCGGCTGCTGGAGCGGATCGGGCCCGACGTGGTGCACGCCGCCTCCCCGTTCGTGCTGGGCCGGCGGGCGGTCGTCGCGGCCGACCAGCTGGGCCTGCCCTGCGTGGCCGTCTACCAGACCGACGTGCCCGGCTACGCCGCCAAGTACGGCGCCCCGTTCCTCGAGCAGCTGCTGTGGTCCCGGGTCCGCTCGATGCACGGGCTCGCGACCCTGACGCTGGCCCCGTCCACGGCGTCGGTGCGGCAGCTGGCCGAGCACGGGGTCCCGGACGTGCGCCTGTGGCGCCGGGGCGTGGACGCGGTCCGCTTCGACCCCGCCCACCGGGACGAGCGGTGGCGCCGGGAGGTCGGCGGCGGCCGGCGCCTGGTGGGCTACGTGGGGCGGATCGCCCCGGAGAAGCAGGTCGAGGACCTCGCGGCGGTCGCCGACCTGCCGGGCACCCGCCTCGTCGTCGTCGGCTCCGGCCCGGAGGAGGAGGCCCTGCGCCGCCGCCTGCCGGGGGCGCACTTCACCGGCTTCCTGGGCGGCGCTCAGCTGGCCCGGGTGATGGCCTCCCTCGACGTGTTCGTCCACCCGGGCGAGTTCGAGACGTTCTGCCAGACCGTCCAGGAGGCCATGGCCTCCGGGGTGCCGGTGGTCGCCACCGGCCGCGGCGGGCCCGTGGACCTCGTGGACTCCTCCCGCACGGGCTGGCTCTACCCGCCCGGGGACCTGGGCGCGCTGCGCGACCGGGTGGCCGACCTCACCGGGGACGAGGCCAAGCGGGCGGCCTTGGGCGCGGCGGCCCGCGCGGCCGTGCGGGGGCGCACGTGGGAGGCCCTCGGCGACGAGCTGCTGGGCCACTACCGCGACGCCGTGGCGCTGCGCGCGACCGGGCACCGCCCCGCTCCGCGCCGCACCGCCTGAGCGCGCCCCTCCGGCGCGTGCCGGCCCGGCACGTCCCTGCACGCCGGGCCGCCCCCCTCCCGGACGCGCCGGGAGGGCGCCGGTGCCCCGGCGGGCACGGGTCCGCGGGCGGCCCGGGTCAGCGCCGCGGGTCGGCGGGGAGCACGGGCGCGCCCGTGCCGGCGTAGCGGTCGGGCTCGGCGGTGAGCACGGTCAGCCCGTGCACGAGCGCCGTCGCCGCCGTCAGGCCGGCGACCGGGTCCGCGCACCCGCCGGCGCCCAGCTGCCCCCACGCGCGGGCGACCGCGGCGTCGACGGGCAGCACCCGCTCCGCGAAGCGCAGCTCGAGCTGCTGGGCCCACAGCGCCTCCTCCGGCCGCCCGGCGAGCAGCTCCCCGAGCGCGGGAGCGGGCAGGTACATCCGCCGGTGGCCGTTGCGGCGCAGGGCCCCGGCGAGGCCGGGGCTGCGCTGCGGGGTGCGCACGCCCAGCAGCACGGAGCGGTCCAGCAGCAGGTCCACGGGCGGGTCAGGCCGCCGCGGCGCGCTCGTCGCGCACGGGGGCCAGCAGGAAGTCCACGAAACGGGTGCGCTCCTCGACGTGGCGGGCGTAGTCGTCGAGGCTCAGGGCGGAGACGGCGGCGGGGGCGGCAACCGCGGGGGCGTCGGTCATGGCGAGGGGTCCTTCGCTGTGCTCTTGCTCGCACCGGGTGCCGCCGCGGCGGCGGTTGCGAGCCGCTTCCTCATCCGAACCACCCGTGAACATGGGGTTGGTGCCCGGTCAAGTCGGAGCTTGGCGACCGGAACTCTTGAAGCTGTCCCCCATTCAACCACACCCGCCGGGGCCGCGGCAGGGACGTTCCGCACCCGTCACCGTCCCGTCACCCCCACGACACACGGACCGTGTTGAGTGGTGTCCGGTGGACGAGGAGCGGGCCCGGGAGCGGGCCGGCGCACCGCGCTCCATGACGATCGCGTGACACATCTCACGCAGAACTTGTCGTGGTGTCGGTGCGGCGGGCTACCCTGATCCTGCTTCTCGAGATGCAGTCCCTGCGCATCCCCACGGGACCGGTGGTCCCTGCCCGGTGCGCGGAAGGCTCCGACCGGCTGCACGCCAACCCGCGGTTCACGGGTGGTTCGGATGACGAAGCGGTGGGCGACGAGAACGGACGCCCGCAAGAACGTCAGGAGAGAGAAAACATGACCATGTCCCAGGAACGACCAGCCACGACCAGCGAACAGCGGGAGGAGTGGATCGACGTGACCGTCGCCGCCCTGCCCGATCTGCACCTCGTCCGTCTCACGTCCACCGACGGGGACGTCGAGGAGTACACCACCGCGGAGGCCGACGACCTCGCCGCCGCGGCGGAGCACACGGCGGGATCCGCGCAATGGTGCGCCAAGTACCGTCAGCTCCTCGTCCCCGGCGCCACCGCGGCGACCGGCCGCCACCCGTTCTTCAAGCTGCACCCCGCCTCGCTGCCGCTGTCGGCGTAGACCGGCGGCGCGGGCGCACGCGCAGCTCGTCCAGGGCCGCGACCCCGAGGGTCGCGGCCCTGCGCGTGCCCGGGGGTGGACGCGGCGCCGCACCCGGGGCCGTGCCCCGGCCCCTTCCCGGGGCGGGACGTCCGGGAACGACGGAACCGCCGCCGGGCGGGGCCCGGCGGCGGTTCCGTTGGAGCGAGCGGGCCCGTGGCCCGTCGTCAGCTTCCGATCAGAAGGTGATCAGGAGATGACGGTGATGTTCGCGGCCTGGGGGCCCTTCGGGCCGTCCTGGGTCTCGAACTCGACGCGGTCGTTCTCGTTCAGCGAGCGGAAGCCGCCGGAGTTGATCGCGGAGAAGTGGGCGAAGACGTCCTTGGAGCCGTCCTCGGGGGTGATGAAGCCGAAGCCCTTGTCGGCGTTGAACCACTTGACGATGCCGGTAGTCATGGTGATACCTGGTCTTTCATGAGATGGACGTTCCCCGGGGATCGGGAAACCGGTCAGTTGTGATGCCAGAAAACGTCTTCTCAGAAAAACTGCTGCACCCGTGGCGGGCCGAACTGCTTGAAATCCAAAACGACAACCTCAACAACTCCGCCCACTCTACACGGCTGCGAGGGCGGTGCCCACCCCCGCGTCCTGCGGCGTGCGCCACAGCTCAGCCCATGAGCTTGTCGACCAGCACCTGGGCGAACTCCGGGGAGACGTCGCCGTAGTTGAGGGAGAAGTCCTCGTCCACCTTCGCCGGCAGCAGCCCGGAGCACAGCACCGCGGCGCGGGCGTAGAGCCCGGACAGCTCCGCCCCGATCGGCACGGACAGCAGCTGCAGCTCGGGATCGTAGGAGACCAGCGGCACCCCGGCGCGGCGGGCCGCGAAGTGCTTGCCGATGCCGGAGGCCACGAAGCGGGCGTGGCCGGAGGCGACGTCCTCGGGGGTGCGGAACGCGTAGCGGGTGCGGTGGTGGTGGTTGATCCGGTACAGGCCCGGGAGGTCCCGGTCCTCGGTGGCCTCCCACGTGGCGTCCTCGGGCACGAACCGCTCGGCGACCCCGTTGTACTGCATCTCCGCGCGCGGCAGGTCCTGCTCGACCTCGGAGAGCGGGGGCAGGGTGTCGAGCATGACGGGGCCCGCCTCGAAGACCACGTCGCACAGCCCGTGGGGCAGGGCCTCCTGCAGCCGTTCGAGGTCCACGTCCTGCAGCAGCGTGGTCGCGTGGTCCTCCGGGGAGAGCACGACGACGGAGGCCTCCTGGGCTGCGGCGGCCTCGGCGACCACCTGCTCCTTCTCGGGGGTCCACCCGCCGGTCAGCAGCACGGAGCCGTCGACGAGCTGGGTCAGGGACGGGCCGCACACCTGCCAGCGGCGCACGCTCCAGTGCTCGTCGCGGACCACCTCGAGGAAGCCGAGGGCCTGGAGGTGGCCCACGAACCACTCCTCGAAGCGCTCGGAGTCCTCGAGCTGGCGGGCCACGATGGACAGGCTCGAGCGCTTGCCGCCGCCCAGGAAGGTCAGGGCGTCGCGGAAGGGCAGCCAGGAGGTGGGGTAGTCCCCCTCGTCGGGGCCGATGAACCGCAGCGACTCGACCGAGCCGGCCGGGGTGATCGCCGAGGGCTTGGTGAGCCGGCCCGGGTAGCGCTTCTGCAGCCCGCACTGGGCGCACTCGCCGAAGATCCAGGGCGCCTTCGCCTTGGGCTCCATCGCCGGCAGCACGATCCGGTGCCGCCCCGTGGCCAGGCAGGAGCGGCCCTCGGGCTCGGGCAGCACGTTGGTGCGCTCGAGCAGCAGCTGGCCCTCGGAGGAGTGCCAGCCCGGGGCGGCGGGCACCTCGTGGCCGGTCGCGACCTCCCGGGCGGGGAGGTTGTCGAAGGAGCCCTGGACGTACTCCTCCGGCAGCTCGGCGGCCGTGGCGGCGCTGACCGCCCACAGCGGCTCGGCGGCCACGTGCACCATCTCCCCCTCGTAGCCCAGGGAGCGCTGGGTGACGTAGAAGGACGAGTCCCGCAGCTTGAACTCCCGGCGCTGCTTCACGGTGCGCCCGGCCTTGAGCACGAGCGTGTAGTCGTTGGGCCGCAGCGTGCCGTCGGGGCGGGCCAGCGGGGTGCCCTCGAGGGAGATCTGGAACGGCGGCACCCGGTTCTCGGCGAGCCGGGCCTTCTCGAGCCGGAAGGAGTGGGGGTTGCGCCACTCGACCTCGACGCTCAGCGGGGCGTCGGCGTCCGAGGTGACGGTGACCTGGGGCGGGCGCAGCGCCGACCAGCGCACGACGTCGCCGGGGATGCGCAGCCCGCCGGAGAGCGTCACGGCGGGCACAAGGCGCGGGACGAGGCCGGAGAAGTTGTCGTCGGCGGTCAGCTCGGGGTTGCCGGCGCGCAGCACCTGCACGTCGTCGAACATCACCCAGCCCTCGGGCAGGCCGTGGGTGCCGGCCTCGACGAAGCGGTAGTCCGGGGAGGCGGAGTCGTCGAGGATCCGCTTGATCCGGGCGATCCACTCGGGCTCGTCGCGGACCATGACCCGGCACGGCCACGCGGCGGGGATGTGGTCCACGGAGATGAAGGTGTCGGAGAACCCGTCCTTGGCCAGGACGACGACGGGGCGCGGGTTGCGCTCGAAGCGCACGGGCCCGGCGCCCAGGCGCAGGGTGCCGCCGAGCAGGCTCTCGGTGTCCAGGCGGGCGGTGTAGGCGGAGGTGCCCAGGAAGGCGTCGCCGATGTAGGACAGGAAGACGGTGCGGGGCCCCGCCGTCGTCCCCAGCTCGACCTCCCGGCCGGTGAGGAAGCGCTTGGGCACCACGAAGCCGAGCTCGTAGACCGGGTTGCCCACGTAGTCGGTGCTGTCGGTCAGCGACAGCGAGCAGCCCTTGACCGCGCTGCGGCCGGGACCGCGGGCTCCGGCGCGCACCTCGGCGCGGGCCTGCTCCCGGGACTTCTCCCACACCGCGAGCTCCGCGAGGGCGATCTCGAGGCCGGGCTCGCGGGTCAGCGGGTTCGCCCAGATCTGCTTCATGGCCTTCGACGCCTTCGTCTCGGCCAGGTCGAGCCAGAAGTCGACGTAGATCCCGAGCTCGGCCGCGGAGAGCCCCTGGGCGGTGGTCACCCCGAGGTCCTCGAACATCCGGTGCAGCTGGCGCCGCTCGGCCTCCCCGAGCATCGTCTGGGACAGCGCCAGGCCCACGGGCCGCTGGTTGACGGCGTAGGCGGTGGGCAGCCCGATCTCGCCGTCGCGCAGCTCGAGCCAGTAGCGCAGGGCGTCCCAGTACGCCTCGGTGTCCTTCTTGAAGGACGCCTCGAGGGCCTTGGTGTTGTCCGCCCCGGCCTGCAGGAGCACGGCCAGGGGGAGGAAGAAGGTGGAGACGGACTTGTTGCCCGTGCGCGCGGCGAGCGTGGACATGTGCCGGCCGGCGAGCGCGAACAGGGCCAGCAGGCCCACCACCGGCGGCGGCGGGATCTCGGCCAGCGAGTCGAGGCTGCGCCGCGAGGCCCGGTACCACCGGTCGTTGAGCCGGGTGAAGGCCTCGAACACGGGCCGGCGGTCCTCGCCGGTCACGAGCAGCGGGGTCACCGAGTCCGCGAGCGCCCGCAGGGTGGACGGGCCGTCCAGGCCCTGCTCCTCCCCGATGACGGCCAGGGCCCGCTCGTCGAGGTCGAGGTAGACGGGCTCACCGGCGCGGTGGGGCCCGAAGAAGGCGGCGCACACGGCATCGTTCCAGCGGAGGTAGGCGGCCTCCTCGGCACTGTCGGCAATGGCGTGGTCTCCGAGCCGGAGCCCAGCTGCGTCGGGCACGAGTCCTCCGTCCGCGGCCGCAGGCAGGCCGCTGTCGTCGTTCGAGGGGTCGCCACGATCATAGCGAGGCCCCGGAGGACCCGGGCACGGCGGCGGAGGTCCGCGGGGGCCGATACGGTGGAGGGATGCACTCCCCTCCCGGTCCCCTCGTGGACTCCCGGCGTCTCGTCGCGGCCGCCGGGCCCGCGGTCTTCCGCCGCGGGCAGGACTACTTCCGCTCCGGCCGGGTCCGGTCGGTGGAGTGGGCGCCGGCCGCGGACGGGTCCGGCACGCTCGAGGCCGAGGTCGAGGGCTCGGGCCGGACCTACGCCACGACCGTGCGCGTCGGCGCCGGGGGCGCCCCCGGGTCCGCCTGGTGCACCTGCCCCGCGGGCGGGTTCTGCAAGCACGCCGTGGCCGTGGTGCTGCGGCACAACTTCGAGGCGGCGGTCCGGGCCCACCGCACGGGCGGGACGGCCGCGCCGTCGTCGCCGGAGGAGCCCGGGGCACAGGAGGCCCCCGACTGGAAGGACGAGCTGTCCCGGATCCTCGGGGGCGGTCCCGCCCCGGGGGCCGGCGCGGCGGAGGACGAGGGCGCGGTGGGCCTGGAGTTCGACCTGCGCCGCGAGGCGGTGCGGCACGCGCCCCGGCGGGGGGCGCAGGGACCGGCGCCCTGGCAGCTGGCCGTGCGCCCGGTGCGCCGCGGCCGGCGCGGGCAGTGGATCAAGGGCGGCCTGGACTGGGAGCGGGTGGCCGCCGAGCCGGGGCTGCTCGCCCCCGCCCAGGCGGACTGGTTCGACGAGCTGCGCGCGCTCAGCGCGGCCCGCACCCCCTACCCCGTCCACGACCGGCACTGGATCCGCCTGGACTCCTACGCCTCCCCGCTGCTGTGGGGGATCCTGGCCCGGGCCGAGGACGCGGGCATCGCCCTGGTCGGCCGGGAGCACGGGCTGCCCGTGGTCCTCGAGGCCCCCGGCCGGTTCTGCGTGGACGTCGAGCGCGGCCCGGGCGCGGACCTCGAGCTGCGCCCGACCGTGCACAGCGGGCAGCGGGCGATCCCGCTGGACACCGCCCGCATCATCGGCGACCCCGGGCACGGACTGTTCCACCCGGACGGGGACCCGCAGGAGGTCGCGGCCGCCGAGGACCTCAACGTCTTCCCGCTGCACCTCGTGCCGCTGGCCACCCGCCTGACCCGCGAGCAGCGGCGCTTCCTCGACACCGCCGGCGGGCTGCGGATCCCCGAGGACGAGGTCGGGGAGTTCTTCGACCGCTACTTCCCGCGGCTGCACCGCAGCATGGACGTGGCCGCCGGGGACGGGTCGATCGAGCTGCCCCAGGTGGCCGACCCCGAGCTGGTGCTCACCCTCGAGCACGACGACCTGACGGTGCGCACGGCCTGGGAGTGGGAGTACCAGCGCGGCCGCGAGCGCATCCGCCTGCCGTTCCGGCCCGTGGACCCGCTGGGCGACGAGCCCGTGGACCGGGAGACCTCCTGGGAGACGGCCGTGACCGCGGCCGTGCGCCACCGCGCCCCGGGGGTGGACTTCCGCCGCTCGAGCTGGGCGGGCGGGGACGCGCTCGTGCTGATGCGCGAGTGGCTGCCGGCCCTCGAGAAGGTCCAGGACCTGCGCATCGAGCACACCGGGGGCCCGCCCGCCTACCGGCAGGCCGCCGAGCCGCCGACCATCACCGTCAGCACCGCGGCCACCGAGCGCCGGGACTGGTTCGACCTCGGCGTCACCGTGCGGGTCGGGCAGTTCTACATCCCCTTCGCCGACGTCTTCCGCGCCCTCGACCAGGGCCAGGACGTGATGCTCACCCCCGACGGGTCGTGGTTCGCGCTGGACCGCCCGGAGTTCGACCGGCTGCGCGAGCTGATCCGGGAGGCCCGCTCCCTGCAGGAGAGCTCGGAGGGGCCGCTGCGGATCCACCGGCAGCAGGCCGGGCTGTGGGAGGAGCTCGAGGAGCTCGCCGATGACACCGAGCAGGCCGAGTCCTGGCGGCGCGGGGTGCGGGACCTGCTCGAGCACGGCGCGGACGGGCCCCCGCCCGTGCCGGCCGGGCTGCACGCCGAGCTGCGTCCCTACCAGCGCGAGGGCTTCGCGTGGCTGAGCGTGCTGTGGGACCACGGGCTGGGCGGGATCCTCGCCGACGACATGGGGCTGGGCAAGACCGTGCAGGCCATCGCCCTGATCTGCCGCGCCGTGGAGCGCGACCCGGGGCTGCCGCCGTTCCTCGTGGTCGCCCCCACCTCCGTGGTGCCGAACTGGGTCGCCGAGATCCGCCGCTTCGCCCCGGGGCTGCGCGCCGTGGGCGTGGCCGACACCCAGGCGCGCGCGGGCACCCCGCTCGCGGACACGGTCGCCGGCGCGCACGTGGTGGTGACCTCCTACACCCTGCTGCGCCTGGACGAGACGGCCCACCGGGAGCTGCCCTGGGCCGGGGTGCTGCTGGACGAGGCGCAGTTCGTGAAGAACCCCCGCACGAAGGCCCACCGGGCGGTCCGGGAGCTGGGCGCCCCGTTCACCCTCGCGATCACCGGCACGCCGCTGGAGAACAGCCTCACCGAGCTGTGGGCGCTGCTCTCGCTCACCGCCCCGGGGCTGTTCCCGTCCCGGCGCCGGTTCACCGAGGCCTACCAGCGGCCGATCGAGCGCGGCGAGGACCCGGCGGCCCTCGAGCGGCTGCACCGGCGGGTGCGGCCGCTGATGCTGCGCCGCACCAAGGAGTCCGTGGACCTCGAGCTGCCGCCCAAGCTCGAGCAGACCATCGAGGTGGACCTCTCCCCCGCCCACCGGCGCCTCTACGACACCCGGCTGCAGCGGGAGCGGCAGAAGGTGCTGGGTCTGCTGCGCGACCTCGACCGCAACCGCTTCACGATCTTCCGGTCGCTGACCACGCTGCGGCTGCTCGCCCTGGACGCCGGCCTCGTGGACCCCGACGCCGAGGTCTCCTCCAGCAAGCTCGACCTGCTCTTCGAGCACCTGCCGGAGATCGTCGCGGAGGGCCACCGGCCCCTCGTGTTCAGCCAGTTCACGAGCTTCCTGAAGAAGGCCGCCGCCCGGCTGGACGAGCTGCGGATCCCCTACACCTACCTCGACGGGTCGACGACCGACCGCGCCCGCGTGCTCGAGCGATTCACCTCCGGCGAGGCGCACGTGTTCCTCGTCAGCCTCAAGGCCGGCGGCTTCGGGCTCAACCTCACCGAGGCCGACTACTGCTTCCTGCTGGACCCGTGGTGGAACCCCGCGACCGAGGCCCAGGCCGTGGACCGCACCCACCGGATCGGCCAGCAGAAGAAGGTGATGGTCTACCGGCTCGTGGCCCGGGACACCATCGAGGAGAAGGTCATGGCCCTCAAGGAGCGCAAGGCGAAGCTCTTCGACGCCGTGCTCGACGACGACCGCATGTTCTCCGGGGCCCTGAGCGCCGACGACATCCGCGGGCTGCTGGAGCCCTGAGCGCGGCGTCCTGCGCCCGCCGCCCCGTCATCCGGTGGTCACAATCGTCCCCGGGACGCGGGCGGCGGAACGCAGCCGCTAGCATCGACAGCACCGCACCGGACGACCGCCGCGACCGTGCCGGGGCTCGGACGCGGCACGCCTCGCATCCGAGCGGTCCCGCCCGCCCCACAGACCGGAGGAGTCCGCCCATGCCGTACGCCGTGGACGGTGTCGCCGCCTTCGTGCAGCGCCACGGCCCGCTCCTGCGGGCCATGGCCCGGCGCGGGCTGACCCGCGGCCAGGCGCGGCTGCGCTTCCTCCTGCTGTTCCCGGAGGAGTCCCCGGCCCTGTTCGACGCCGCACTGGCCCAGCTGGGCGAGCGCTTCCGCCCGGGAGCCGCCGCCCCCGAGGTGGGCGACGAGGCCGTGCGCGCCGGGATCTGGCTGGCCCTGGCCCAGCACCTGGGCCTGGCCCCCGATCCCCAGCACGCGGCCGTGCACCTGCCCCACGACACGGTCCGCGACGTCACCTCCCTGCTCTCGGAGAGCGACCCGGACGGCGACGTGACCCGCCGGGCCCTAGGGCTCATCGGCGCCGCCCAGCGGCACGCGGCCGAGCAGGCACCCCCGGCCCTCTCGGCCCGGGAGTACGAGCACGCCCGGCTGGGGCTGTGCACCGACGCCCAGTTCCTGTGCAGCCTGGCCCACTACTGGCCGGCCCCCGAGCGCACGGTCGCCCAGCGCCTGGGCGGGGGCAGCTGGAGCGCCGCCCTGCAGGCCATGGGCTTCGCCACGGGCGCCGACGCCGAGCAGGAGCGGATCTTCACGGAGGAGGAGTACGCCGCCGCCGTCACGGCCTTCCTCGCCGACTGCCGCCGCCGGGGCCGGCGCCCCACCACGACGCTCTACGGCCGCTGGGCCGTGGAGCAGGCCGGGGCCCGCACGCCGCGGCCGTACTTCGACGGGGTCCGGCGGTTCTTCGGCTCCTGGGAGGAGGCCATGCGCTTCGCCGCCGGCCGCCAGCACGCGGGCCCGGACGGGGCCGAGGGCTACGCGGACACCCGCACCTGGTCGGACCTGGCCACCCCGGAGGCCCAGGAGATGCTGGGCCGGGCCGGCATCGGCGTGGTCACCCACGGGGCGGCCCCGCAGCCGGCCGGCGAGGAGGTGTGGGAGGACCTGCAGCGGCTGATCACCACGGTCCTGGCCCGCCTGCCCTGGAACGACTTCCTCGTCGTCGAGTACGAGCCCGTGCACCCGGGTGCCGAGTCCCCGGCCGCCTGGGCCGAGTCCGGGCCGCAGGGCGTGCGGTGCGCGGTGCTCTCGGGCGGGCAGTTCGTGCACGCCGAGTGGCCGGTGGACGCCACCTTCTTCCACGAGGACGAGTGGGAGGAGCCCGCCGGGTGGGACCAGCCGTGGACCACCGGCCCCACGGGATTCCGGGAGGCGGCCCAGAAGCTCGTCGACGGCCTGCGGTTCGGCTGGGGCTGCGCCGATCCCTACCGCTTCCACTGGGGCGTGGGATCCTTCCCCGCCGAGCCCGTCGGCGAGGGCCTCGCCGACGTCGTGGCCGCCCGCACGCGGATGCCCTCGACCCCCGAGACCTGAGACCCGCCCGCGCGCCGAGGGGCGGCGTTCGGCGGCTCCGGACGGGTCGGAGCCGCCGAACGCCGCCCCTCGGTGTGCTGCGGGGCCCCGCCGCGCACCGGCCGGTGAGGCCTGCGCCACGGCCGGGTCCGGTCGGGCGCCGCGGGCACTAGACTGCCCCGGGACGGCGGCGGCTCCGCGCACCCGCCGTCCCGCACCCGCACCCACCGCACGCCCCGGCGGCAGGCCCCGCACGCCCGCCGGGAGCGAGGAAGGCCCCATGAGCACCGCCCACTCCCCCGGCGCCGCCCGCCCGGAGCCGCACCCGTCCCAGGTGCGCCGCTGGCGGCGCTACCTCGCCGAGGAGCGCACGGAGGCGGAGATCTACCGCCGCCTCGCCGAGCGCAGCTCCGGGCGCGAGCAGGACATCCTGCGCCAGGTCGCCGAGGGCGAGCAGCGCCACGCCGAGCACTGGGTCCGTCTGCTGGGCCCCCACGCCGACCGGCCCGCCCGGCCCTCCCTGTACTCCCGGCTGCTGCTGCTCCTGGCCGGGCACCTCGGGACGGTCTTCGTGCTGGCCATGCTCCAGCGCGCCGAGGGCCGCTCCCCGTACCACGACGAGGAGGACGCCTCCGACGCCATGGCCGCCGACGAGGCCGTCCACGAGGAGATCGTGCGCGCCCTGGCGACCGAGGGCCGGCACAAGCTCTCCGGCAACTTCCGCGCCGCCGTCTTCGGCGCCAACGACGGGCTGGTCTCCAACCTGGCCCTCGTGATGGGCGTGGGCGCGACCGGCACCTCGGCGGCCATGGTCCTGTTCACCGGCCTGGCCGGGCTGCTGGCGGGAGCCCTGTCGATGGGCGCCGGCGAGTTCGTCTCGGTGCGCTCGCAGCGCGAGCTGCTCGACGCCTCCCAGCCGACCCAGGTCACCCTGCACGCCGCCCCGAACCTCGACCTGGACGCCAACGAGCTCGTGCAGATCTACCGGGCCCGCGGGATGAGCGAGGAGGCCGCCGAGCACCGCGCCGCCGAGCGGCTGGGCTTCCACGACTGCGACTGCGACCCCTCGCTGTCCTTCCGCGACCCCGGCGCCGAGCAGGAGCCCGGCCCGGAGCACGTGGCCCTGGGCACCGACCTGGGTGCGGCGGCCTCGAGCTTCGCGTTCTTCGCCTCGGGCGCCCTCGTGCCGATCCTGCCCTACCTCGTCGGCCTGAGCGGGGCGGCGGCCGTGGTCGTCTCCCTCGTCCTCGTGGGCGTGGCGCTGCTCGTGACCGGCGGCCTGGTGGGCCTGCTCTCCGGCGCCTCCCCGTGGAAGCGGGGTCTGCGCCAGCTCGGCATCGGCTTCGGCGCCGCCCTGGCGACCTACGCCCTGGGGCTGCTGTTCAACACGAGCGTCGCCTGAGAACGCCGGGCGGACACCGCACCGGCCCCGTCCCCACTTGTGGGGACGGGGCCGTTCCGTCCGGGCCGGCGCGGGTGGCCGTCACCGGTTCGCCGCCCCGGAAAACGGCGCCCCGGGCGGCGGGGCCGCCTCCGCAGCACCCCCGAACGGGGGGCATCGCAGCCCGCCCGGGACGGGTGCCCCGATCTTCTGCCCGCCCGCGGGTGCGAATGCACCGGGGCGTCGGATAAACTCGGCCTCGTGGTGGAAACCACAGCAACGGGGGAAATTGCGCGGGCAGGACCGATTCGGAGGCACTGGGGGGTGCACCGTCTGCGGCGCCCGCGCTCTGAAAGCCGCTCAGCCCACGGCTCTCCTTCGTTGAGGCGTGCAACGCCTGCCGATGGCCGCGGGTCCTCCACCGGAGGCGCACCTCTCCCCGCGCCGGGCGCGATTCCGCCGCCCGTTCCCGCGGCCATCGGTCTTCACCACCGCCGCTCCCGGGCCCGCCGCCCCTGCCGCGCTCCCCGGCGTCCCCGCAGGCGCACCGCCCCGCACGGCTCCCGCCCCGGCACGGCCCTCCGCGGCAGCCGCTAGGATCGGAGGGCCGCACGGTCCGCCGACCGGCCCCCGCGCGGACCCGCCCGCAGCCCACCGCCGAGGAGCCCGCCCATGCCCGAGAACGACCCGGGGACCGTCGAGCACGTCCTGACCGTCCACTGCCCCGAGGCCCACGGTCTGGTCAGCGCGATCACGACGAACCTGACCCAGCAGGGCTGCGACATCTTCGACGTCAAGCACTTCTCCGACCGGTTCACGGACGAGTTCTTCATCCGCTGCCACACCGTCAGCGAGGCGGGCACCGCCGACACCGCCTCCCTCACCGCGGGCTTCGCCCCGGTCGCCGAGCGGCACGGGATGCGCTTCCGGCTCGAGCCGGTCCAGCGGCGCACCCGGGTGCTGATCATGGTCTCCCGCTTCTCCCACTGCCTCACCGACCTCCTGCACCGCACCCGCATCGGCGAGCTGCCGATCGAGATCGTCGCGGTGGTCTCCAACCACCTGGACCACCGGTCCCTCGTCGAGTGGCACGAGGTGCCCTTCCACCACGTGCCCGTGACGGCCGCGACCAAGCCGGCGGCCGAGGCGCGGCTGCTCGAGCTCGTCGACCGCTACGACGCCGAGCTCGTGGTGCTGGCCCGGTACATGCAGATCCTCTCGGACGAGCTCACCCGCGAGCTCTCCGGCCGGTGCATCAACATCCACCACTCGTTCCTGCCCAGCTTCAAGGGCGCCCGGCCCTACCACCAGGCCTACGCCCGGGGGGTGAAGATGGTCGGGGCCACGGCCCACTACGTCACCGCCGACCTCGACGAGGGCCCGATCATCGCCCAGCGCGTGATCCCGGTCGACCACGCCCACACCCCGGAGGACCTCGTGGCCGTGGGCCGCGACGCCGAGATGCAGGCGCTCTCCAGCGCCGTCAAGTGGCACGCCGAGGGCCGCGTGGTGCTCTCCGGCAACCGCACGATCGTCCTGGTCTGAGCCCGCCCCCTCCCGTCCGCCGGGAGGGGGCGGGCTCAGCGCGCGCCGGAACGGTCGCGGTCCGGGGCCCGGGGCGGTCCCGTGCTGCCCCGCACGACCAGCCGCGTGCCCAGCTCCACGTGGGCGGCCGGCGCCGCGTCCCGCGGGGCGACGGCCAGCTCCACGGCCGTGCGGGCGAGCAGGGCCGGGTCCTGGGCGAGGGTCGTGAGGTCCAGGTAGGGCAGGCGCGCCTGCGCGGAGTCGTCGAAGCCCACCACCGACAGGTCCCGCGGCACGGCGAGCCCGGCCGCCAGCGCCTGTCCCACGACCCCCGCGGCGCAGCGGTCGTTGAAGGCCACGACGGCGGTGGGGGCGGGGTCCCGGGCGAGCAGGCGGTCCAGGGCCGCGGCGCCGCCGGCCTCCGAGGCCTCGGCCGGCTCCACGACGGCCTCCGCGCCGAGTCCCGCGGCCGCGACCGCCTCCGCCCAGCCGGCCCGGCGCCGGGCGCCGCCGGCGGCGCGGCCCGCCTCGAGATAGGCGATCCGCCGGTGGCCGAGCCCGGCGAGGTGCTCCACCGCGAGCACCGCGCCCCGGTGGTCGTCGGTGGCCACGCTGGCCACCGCCGGGGACTCCAGGCGCCGGGTCACCGAGACCACGGGCAGCTCCTGCGCGATGCGCTCCAGCCGCTGCTCGGGCAGCGCCCCGCCGAGCAGGACGAGAGCCTCACAGCGGTCGCGCAGCAGCCCCTCCACGGCGTCCGCCTCGTCCCGGTGGGCGGTCACGGCCGCGAGCACGACGTCGCGCCCCAGGGCCCGGGCCGCGACGTGCAGGCCGTCCACCAGCTCACCGTGGAAGGGCTGGCCGGCCTCGAAGGCCACGCCCAGCAGCCGGGAGGCGCCCTGGCGCAGCAGCCGGGCCCGCTCGTCCCGGCGGTAGCCGAGCTCGGCGGCGACCTTCAGCACGTGCTCCCGGGTCTGCTCGCCGGCGCCGGGCGCGCCCCGGAACACGATGGAGACCAGGGCCTGGGAGACCCCCGCCGCGTGGGCGACGTCCCGCATGGTCACCCGGCGGCCGGTGGCCCGGGCCGGGTCCCGCGGCGACGGGCTCACGGCGCGGCCCCCGGGGCGCCGACCGGGACCGCCGGGGTGAAGGCCTCCCGGAAGCGCTCGAGCGCGGTCGCCGGGTCCCCGGCGGCCCAGCCCTCGAGGGCGACGACGCCGGAGTACCCGGCCCCGGCGAGCGCGGCCGCGACGCGCGGGTAGTGGATCTCGCCCGTGCCGGGCTCGCAGCGTCCCGGGACGTCGGCGACCTGGATCTCCCCCACGTGGGGCAGGGCCGCCAGGCACAGCTCCACGAGGTTCCCCTCCCCGATCTGGGCGTGGTAGAGGTCCAGGTTCAGGCGCAGGTGGGGGCTGTCCACGGCGGCCACGAGGGCGAGGGTCTCCTCGGCGCGGGCGAACGGGACGCCGGGGTGGTCCACGGCCCGGTTGAGGTTCTCGAGGGTGAAGACCCGCCCGTGCCGCTCCCCGAGGGCGGCGAGGCGCTCGAGCGTGCGGGCGGCGGCGAGCAGGTCGGCGGCGGTCACGACCTCGTGCGGGACCACCGGCAGCCCGCGGGCGTCGAGGCCCGTGCCGTGGACGTTGAGCCGCGGGCACCCGAGCACCTCGGCGGCGGCCAGGGACCGCTCGGCCGTGCGCAGCAGCTCGTCGGCGGCGCCGGGGTCCACGAGGCCGCCGCGGACGTAGCCGGTCATCGAGCCGAAGCGGGCGCCGGTGGCCGCCAGCGCCGGGAGGTCCTTGGTGGTCCAGTCCCAGATCTCGACCTCGAGGCCCGCCGCGTCGAGGCGGCGGACCCGCTCGGTCAGCGGCAGGTCGGTGAAGAGCATCTCCGCGCTGGCGGCGAGCACGAACGGGCTCACCGGCCGGCCCCCGAGGCCGGCAGGCGCACGGGGGCGCCGGTGCGGCAGGACTCGATGCAGGCCAGGGCGATCCGCAGCGCCTCGCGGGCGGCGTCCACCCCCGGGGCCTCCGCGGGGTCCTCGGGCCCCGTCCCGGCGGGGCGGCCGAGGGCCGCGAGCGCGAACGAGCGCAGCTCGGCGGCGTAGGCCCGGCCCATCGACTGGGTGTCGCACCGGAGCGTGTCGGCGCTGAGCCCCTCCGGTCCGTAGAGGCGCAGGCTCGAGGCGGCGAGCTCGCCCACGGTGGCCATCCCGCCGGAGCCGAAGACCTCGGCGCGGGTGTCGTAGCCGTAGGCGGCGGAGAAGCTGGCCTCGGCGGTGGCGATCGCGCCGTTGTCGTAGCGCACGGTCACCACGGCGGTGTCGAGCAGGCCGGCGTCCTTGTGCTCGGGGGCCACGAGCGCGTCGGCGACCGCGTGGACCTCCACCGCGCGGGCGCCCGGGTTCAGGAAGTTCAGGGCGTCGAAGTCGTGGATGAGGGTCTCGCGGAAGATCGTCCACGGCGCCACCGCGGCCGGGTCGACCAGACCGGGGTCGCGGGTCGTGGAGCGCAGCAGCTGCGGGGTCCCGAGCCGGCCCTCGTCGACGGCGCGACGGGCCTGCGGGAAGCCGTCGGCGAACCGGCGGTTGAAGCCGACGCGGAAGACCGTGCCGTGCTCCTCGACGGCGCGGGCCACGCGCTCGATCTCCTCGAGGTCCATCCCGGCGGGCTTCTCGCAGAAGACCGCCTTGCCGGCGGCCGCGGCCTGCTCGACGAGCCCGGCGTGGAAGCGGGCCGGGGCGGTGATCACCACGGCGTCCAGGGCCGGGTCCGCGAGGACGCCGCCGAGGTCGGTGGCGGCCCGCTCGACCCCCAGTGCCGTGGCGAGCCGGGCGGCGGCACCCTCCACGGGGTCGGCGACCACGGCGAGCAGGGTCTCGGGGACGGCGCGGGCGAGCAGCTCGGCGTGGTTCGAGCCGATGCGCCCGGCGCCGATCAGGCCGACGGTGAGCTGGCGGTGCTGGGGCACGGGGACCTCTTCCCGGGGAGGGCCGCACGGCCGGAACGGCTCGTGCGGTGGAGCACGAGCCACGCTAGTACGTACCAGCTCCGGCGTCTAGTACGTACTAGACGCCGTCGTTCCGCGCGCCCCGGCGCCTGCCGGGGCCACGCGCACCGGTGCGCCGGTGCGCAGGGACTCCTGAGCGGCGTCGGCCACGCGCGCGGCGGCCACGGCGTCCTCCGGCGGACAGGGGTTGACCCGCTCCCCCAGGACGAGCTCGACGAAGGCGAGCATCTCGGCGCGGTAGGCGTCCTCGAAGCGCTCGGCGAAGGTGCGGTGCGGCGGCCCCGCGGGGAAGGCGGTGCCGGGCTCGGCCGAGCGCAGGGCGGCGCGGTCGTCGAGGCCGACGACGACGGTGCCCTCGGAGCCCTGCAGCTCCAGGCGCACGTCGTGGCCCGCCCCGTTGTAGCGGCTCGCGGAGACCGTGCCGACCGTGCCGTCGTCGAGGGTCACCACGGCCAGGGCCGTGTCGACGTCGCCCACCGCCCCGATCGCGGGGTCGCCGTTGTTGGAGCCGAGCGCGTAGACCTCGACGATCTCCCGGCCGGTGAGCCAGCGCACGACGTCGAAGTCGTGGACGGAGCAGTCGCGGAAGAGCCCGCCGGAGCTCGCGAGGAACTCGACGGGCGGCGGGGTCATGTCGCAGGTGACCGCGCGCAGCGACGAGAGCCTGCCCAGCTCGCCCGAGCGGAGGGCCTCGCGGGCGCGCAGGTAGCCGGCGTCGAAGCGGCGCTGATGGCCGATCTGCACGGTCCCGCCGGCCCGCCGGACGTGCTCCAGCACGGGCAGGGAGCTCGCGACGTCCAGGGCGACGGGCTTCTCGCAGAAGACGGGCACCCCGGCGTCGACCCCGGCCCGGATGAGCTCGGGGTGGGTGGCGGTGCCCGTGGCCACGACGAGGCCGTCGACCCCCGCCGCCAGCAGCTCGGCCGCGGAGGGCAGGAACTCGGCGCCCGTGCGCGCCGCGACCGTCCGGGCGTGCTCGGCGGCCACGTCGGTGAGACGCAGCCGCAGCTCGACGCCGCGCTCGCGCAGGGGGGCGCGCAGGGCGGCGAGGTGCTCCGCGTGCATCACGCCGATGCGCCCGACGCCGGCCAGTCCGAGGGTGATCTGCTGCATGGTGCTCCTTCGCGGTGGGGGCCGGGACCCGGGCGGGAACGGTATTGGAACGTTCCCATGTCGGGGTCTAGGCTAGGGACGGACGCGGAGCGCGTCAACGCCTGCCCGCCACCGGCCCCGGAGCCGGCCGGGGACCGGAAGGAGCACCATGACCACGCCGCCCCGCCGCCGCGCCGCGACCATCGTCGACGTCGCCCGGCGGGCCGGCGTCTCCAAGTCGGCGGCCTCACTGGCCCTGCGCGGCACCGGCTACGTGAGCGAGCAGAAGCGCGAGGCCGTGCGCCGGGCGGCCGAGGAGCTGGGCTACCGGCCCAACGCGGCCGCCCGTGCGCTCGTCGAGTCGCGCAGCCGCATCGTGGGCGTGGTGCTCAACGACCTGCGCAACCCCTGGTTCACCGGCGCGGTCGAGGGACTCGGCACCCGGCTGGACGCCGCGGGCCTGCAGGTGCTCATGGGCGACTTCAGGCTCGACTCGCGCAGCGGCGGCTCGCTGGTCCCCAAGCTGCTGGAGCTCAACGTCGAGGGGCTCGTGCTCGTGGGCACCCTGCCGGAGAGCCCGGTGCTGGCCCGGGCGGCGGCACAGGTGCCCACGATCGCCCTCGGGGCCCCGGCGGGCCCGGCGCCGGGGGTGACGGTCGTGACCAACGACGACGTCGCCGGGGCGGGGCTCGTGGTCGGCCACCTCGTGGCGCTGGGCCACCGCCGGATCGCCCACGTGGACGGCGGGGACACGGCGGTGGGGGCGGCGCGCAGGCGCGGCTACGGGGAGGCGATGCGCGCGGCCGGCCTCGCGCGCGAGATCCGCGTCGTCCCGGCGGACCTCACCGAGGAGGCCGGCCACCGCGCCGCCCGGGTGCTGCTGGCCGGGCCGGACCGCCCCACGGCGGTCTTCGCCGTCAACGACGTCGTCGCCCTCGGGGTGCTCTCCGCGGCCGAGGAGCTGGGTCTGGCGGTCCCCGGGGACCTCTCGGTGGCGGGCTACGACAACACCCCCGTGGCGCAGCTGCGCCGGATCGGGCTCACCTCCGTGGACACGGCCGGCCGCGCGGCCGGGGTCCGGGCCGGCGAGCTGCTCCTCGGCCGGCTCGCACCGGGGGCCCCGCGGCCCCCGGACGAGCTGCTGCCCCCCGTGCTCGAGGTCCGGCACAGCACCGCCCCTCCCCCGGCCTGAGCCGCCGGGGCGGCCGCTCCGCGCCGCGCCCGGGCGTGGGCCGGCCCCCGCACCCGGGCGAGGTCCACGGGGGCGGGGGCCGGGGTCCCGGAGTGGGCGCTCAGCCCTGGCGGCGGGGCCGGGCGAGGGACTCGGCCATGTCGGCCTGGACCTGCTGCATCTGGGTGGTGTGCCCGCCGAGCTGGGCGAGCTCGTGGGTGAGCTCCTCGAGCTCGGCCCCGCCGGCCATCTGGGCGGTGAGGTCGCCCAGGGCGATCCCGGACTTCTCGTAGTAGCCGATCGACCGCCCGCGCTTGAGCAGCAGGAACCGGTCGCCCACCGGGTAGGCGTGGTGCGGGTTGTGGGTGATGAACACGACCCCCAGCCCCCGCTCCTTGGCCTGGAGGATGTAGCGCAGCACGACCCCGGACTGCTTCACGCCCAGGGCCGCGGTGGGCTCGTCGAGGATGAGCACCTTCGCCCCGAAGTGGACCGCGCGGGCGATGGCCACGCACTGGCGCTCGCCGCCGGAGAGGGTGCCGATGGGCTGGTCGACGTCGCGCAGGTCGATGCCCATGTCGGCCAGCTCCTGCTTGGTGATCGCCTTCATCCGGGCGGTGTCCAGCCGCCGGAAGGGCCCGAACCCGGTGGTGAGCTCGGAGCCGAGGAAGAAGTTGCGCCACACCGGCATCAGGGGCACCACGGCCAGGTCCTGGTAGACGGTGGCGATCCCGGCGTCGAGGGCCTGGCGCGGGGAGCCGAAGGTGGTCTCCTCCCCGTTGACGTACAGGGTGCCGTCGGTGTGCTGGTGCAGCCCGGCGATGATCTTGATCAGGGTGGACTTGCCGGCGCCGTTGTCGCCGAGCACGCAGGTGACCTTGCCGGCGTCCACGGCCATGGTCACCTCGCGCAGGGCGATGACGTTGCCGTAGCGCTTGCCCACGTTCTCGAGGGAGACCAGGTGGGCCGGACCGCGCTCGGCCGTGGTGCCGCCGGCGGGTGCGGTGGTGGGGTGGGTCGACACGGTGGTCACTTCCTCTCGACGCGCTTGCGCACGTACATGTTCACGATCGTGGCGAGCAGCAGCATCAGGCCCAGGAAGAACTTGAACCAGTCCGGGTTCCACTCGGCGTAGACGATGCCGCGGGAGGCGATGCCGAAGATCAGGGCGCCGATCGCCCCGCCGATCGCGGAGCCGAAGCCGCCGGTGAGCAGGCACCCGCCGATCACCGCGCCGATGATGTAGAGGAACTCGTTGCCCACGCCCTCCCCGGACTGCACGGAGTCGAAGGCGAAGAGGTTGTGCATGCCCACGAGCCAGGCGCACAGGCCCACGCCCATGAACAGTCCGATCTTGGTGCGCGCCACGGGCACGCCCACCGCACGGGCGGCGTCGGGGTCCCCGCCCACGGCGAAGATCCAGTTGCCGATCCGGGTCTTCAGCAGGACGAACGAGGCGATCGCCACGAGGGCGATCCAGTAGAACACCGTGATCCGGATGCTCACCCCGCCCACCTCGACCGAGGAGGCGAAGACCGCCTTGGCGGCGTCGAAGCCGTCCATGCCGCTGATGGACGGGGAGGAGACGGAGCCGCCGATCAGGCGGGTCAGGGCGAGGTTGAGGCCGGTGAGCATCAGGAAGGTCGCCAGGGTGACGATGAACGAGGGCAGCTTCGTGCGCATCAGCAGCACGCCGTTGACCAGCCCGATCGCCAGGGAGGTCAGCAGCGCCACGGCGACCCCGACCCAGACGTTGAGCCCGAAGTACCAGCTGAACAGCGAGGCCGTCAGGGCCGAGGAGATCACGGCCACGCCGGTGGAGAGGTCGAACTCCCCGCCGATCATCAGCAGCGACACCCCGACCACCATGATCCCGATGGTCGAGGCGCCGTAGAGCACGGTGGAGATCGACTGGGCCTGGGTGATCGACGGGGCGGCGACCGCGAAGAACAGTCCGACGACGACGGCGCCGACGAGCGCGCCGATCTCGGGACGGGCCAGCAGGGCGCCGAGCAGGCCGCGGGTCTGGACCCGCTCGTCGGCCGGGGCGGCGGCGGTGGGCGTGGGAGCGGCGCCGGGCGCCGGCTCGCGGTCCGGCGCCGGGGCGGCCGGGGTGCGGGTGGAGGACATGGAATTCTTCTCCTGGTCGAGAGCCTGGGTGCGGTCCTGGGAGCGGGCCCCGCTCAGCGGATGCCCTCCTCCGCGTACTGGAGGACCTGCTCGGCGTTGTCCTGGTCGACGATCGCCGGGCCGGTCAGGGTCGGCTGCCCGCCGCCGATCCGGAAGGCGCCGCGGTGGTCCTGCCACAGGGCGTCGACGGAGAGGTAGCCCTGCAGCCACGGCTGCTGGTCGACGGTGAACAGCACGTCGCCGTCCACGATCGCCTGGGCCAGGTCGCCGTTGAGGTCGAAGGAGGCGACCGTCACGTCGCTGCCGGCGTCCGCCTTGGCGTCGAGCAGCGTCATGGTGAAGGGCGCGCCGAGACCGATGATCGCGTCGGCCTCCTGGGAGGACTGCAGCTTGGCGGTGGCCGTCGAGGCGACCTGGGTCATGTCGGTGCCCTGGACGTAGAGGACCTCGGTCTCCGGCAGCGCCTCCTTCACGCCCGCGCAGCGGGCCTCGAGGCCCACGTGGCCCTGCTCCTGGATCACGCAGACGGGGTGCTGCACGCCCTCCTCCGCGAGGCGCTCGCCCGCGGTGCGCCCGGCGAGCTGCTCGTCGGAGCCGAAGTGCGCGAAGGCGCCGAGCTCGGCGAACTCCTGCTCGCCCGCGTTGAGGGTGACCACGGGGATGCCGGCGTCCTCGGCCCGGCCCAGCACGTCCCGCAGGGCGTCGGGCTTGGCGGCCGTGACGGCGATGCCGTCGACGTCCTGGTCGATGTACTGCTGGACGAGCTGCGCCTGGCGTCCGCCCTCGGGGTCGGAGGCGTAGAGGAACTCGACGTTGTCCTTGGCCGCGGCCTCCTCGGCCCCCGCACGGATCCGGTCCCAGAAGGTGTCGCCCGGGACCGCGTGGGTGACCATGGCGACCTTCATCCGCTCGGTCGAGGCGACCTCCCCGCCGCCCTCGCCACCACCCTGCGCCTCCGTGCGGCCACCCTCGCTCGAGCAGGCCGTCAGGGCCAGGGCCGGGACGAGCAGGGCCGCCGCGGCGAGCCGCCGCCGGGCACGGATGGTCCGTCGCTGGTTCATGGGGATTCTCCTCTCGTGGCGGGGCCCCGCGCCGCTGTGCGCTCCTCGGCCGTACCGCCTGCGGATCATGGTGAGTGACACAGCTCACAAATGTCAATAGAATGTATGGACATAACGACAAGATCGTTCCGCGCGTTACGCTGGACCCAGCGCCGCCCGCCGGCACGACGCCCGAAACCCGCTGGAGGACCCCGTGGCCGCACCGCTCCGACTCGCCGTCGACAAGAACTCCCCCGTGCCCCTGTACCACCAGGTGGCCCAGGCCCTGGAGGACGCCATCCGCACCGGCGAGCTGCCGCCGGGGACGAAGCTGGACAACGAGATCGACCTCGCCAACCGGCTCAACCTCTCCCGCCCCACGATGCGCAAGGCCATGGACCAGCTGGTGCGGGCCGGGCTGCTGGTGCGCAAGCGCGGCGTGGGCACCCAGGTCGTGGGCAGCCAGGTCCGCCGCTCGCTCGAGCTGTCCAGCCTCCACGACGACCTGCGCAGCAGCGGGGGCTCCCCCACCACGGCCGTCCTGGACCTCGACCGCGTGCCGGCCGACGAGGAGACCGCGCGGCTGCTCGGGCTGAGCCCCGGCGACGAGGTCTACCACCTGCGCCGGGTGCGCAGCACCGACGGCGAGCCGCTGGCCCTGATGGAGAACTGGGTGCCGTGCTCCCGGTGCGAGCTCGACCGCGAGCGCCTGGAGCAGGACGGCCTGTACGCACTGATGCGCGCGCAGGGCGTGACCTTCCAGCTGGCCCACCAGCGGGTCGGCGCCGTCGCCGCCGACGAGGAGCAGGCCGCGCTGCTGGGCGTGGAGCCCGGCGCGGCGCTGGTGTCCATGACCCGCACCGCGCTCGACGACGTCGGCCGGCCCGTGGAGACGGGCAACCACCTCTACCGCGGGGACAAGTACAGCTTCGAGCTGACCCTGGTCCAGCACTGAGGCCGGGCCCGGCCGGGCCCACCGGAAACGCACGAGCACCCGAGACGCAGGAGGATCCCATGACCGACACGTCCGCACGCCCCGAGTGGGTCTACCCGAAGGGCTCCGCCGCCCACGGAGGCTGGTTCGTCTCCCTGGGCGGGCACGACTCCCCCACCGAGGTGCCGGGGTGGGCCCACACCGGCCTGCGGGTGGCCGACCTGGGCCCGGGCGAGGGCCTGGCCCTGGACGCCGTGGCGGAGGAGCGCATCGTCGTGCCGCTGTCGGGCTCCTTCCGCGTGGACTCGGGCGGGACCACCTACGCCCTGCAGGGCCGGCCCTCGGTCTTCGCCGGGCCCACGGACGTGCTCTACACCGGCGTGCGCACCGATCTGACGGTGATCGCCGAGGAGGGCGGTCGGGTGGCCGTGGCCTCGGCCCCCGCGAAGGCGGAGCACCCGCCCCGGCACCTGCGGCGCGAGGAGATCCCCGTGGAGCTGCGCGGGGCCGGCACCTGCTCGCGGCAGGTGCACAACTTCGGCACGCCCGCGGCCCTGGAGGCGGACCGGTTCATCGTGTGCGAGGTGCTCACCCCCGCGGGGAACTGGTCGTCCTACCCGCCGCACAAGCACGACGAGGAGAAGGAGGGCGAGACCGCCCTCGAGGAGATCTACTACTTCGAGACCCGCGTGGCCGAGGACGTCCCCGGCCCGGGCCCGGAGGGGGCGGACCCCATGGGCTACCAGCGGGTCTACGCCTCGGACGAGCGGCCGATCGACGTCAGCGCGGAGGTGCGCTCGGGCGACGTCGTCCTCGTGCCCTACGGCTGGCACGGCCCCGCGATGGCGGCCCCGGGCTACGACCTGTACTACCTCAACGTCATGGCCGGCCCGGGCCGGGTGCGGGAGTGGCTGATCAGCGACGACCCGCACCACGGCTGGGTCCGCCGGTCCTGGGACGAGGCGGAGATCGATCCGCGGCTGCCCTTCGGCCGCTGAGCGCACGGTCCGGAACCGGCTGCGGCCCCGCCCCGGTGGGCGGGGCCGCAGCCGGTTCCGGGGACGTTCAGCCGCGGGCCTCGAGGGCCGCGGCGGCGTCCTTGAGGACCGCCGCGGCGATCTCGAGACCCTCGATCCGCCCGAGGGAGGTGTCCTCGTGCTCGATGTTCACCGCCATGTCGGGGTCGACCTCCTGCAGGGCGGCGAGGAACTCCGTCCAGTACGCGGTGTCGTGGCCGCGGCCCAGGGCCACGAAGTCCCACGCGGAGTTCTTCGGCCACTCGTTGGCCCACTCGTCGCCGCCCAGGTTGGTGCGCTCCTCCTCGGGCGGGAGGCGGCGGAAGCTGTTGTCCAGCACCCCGTAGAGCGCGGCGTTCTCCCGGTTGATCCGCACGTCCTTGGCGGCGGCGTGGAGGACCAGCGGGCCGAGCTCGCGGACGACGGCGACCGGGTCCATCTGCTGCCAGAACAGGTGGGACGCGTCGAGCTCCACCCCCACATGGGTGGCCCCGGTGAGCTCGATGAGCTTGCGGACGTCGGCGGTGTTGAACACGACGTTCTGCGGGTGCAGCTCCAGGGCCACCTTGACGCCGTGGTCGGCGGCCAGCCGGTCGGTCTCCCGCCAGAAGTCGGCGACGATCCCCCACTGGTGGTCCAGCACGTCGAGGGCCGCGGAGTTCCAGGCGTTGACGATCCAGTTGGGCACGGTGGCCCCGGGCTCCCCGCCGGGCAGCCCGGACATGGTCACCACCCGGTCCTGGCCCAGGCGGGCGGCCAGCCGGATGGAGCGGCGGACGTCCTCGGCGTGCTTCTCGCCGATGGCCCGCTTGGGGTGCAGCGGGTTGCCGTTGCAGTTCAGGCCGGCGATCGAGACCCCGGTGCCCTCGAAGAGGCCCAGGTAGTCGTCGCGGGCCGCGTCGCTCTCCAGGATCTGATCCATGTCCGGGACGTGGACGGCCGGCAGGAACCCGCCGGTGTTGATCTCGATGCCGGTCAGCCCCAGGTCCGCGACGACCTCCAGGGCCTCGGGCAGGGGGCGGTCGTGCAGGATCGCGCTGTAGACGCCGAGCTTCACAGGAGGACCTTCTTTCCGTGGTTGGTGGCCGACTCCACGGCGGCCTCGAGAACTTCCATGTTGTGCACGCCCTCGGCGAAGGACGCGTTGCGCGGCAGCGAGACGTCCTCGCCCAGGCCGGCGACCTCTTCCAGGAACGCGCGGGCCTGGTAGCCGAAGGCGTCGTTCTGGCCGAAGCCCACCCCCGGGGCGTCCATGGCCAGCCCGCCGCCGAGATAGGGGTGCTGAGGGCCGAGGGTGACGGTGCGGTAGCCGTTGACGGCGTCCGGCCCCTCGTGCAGGTACAGCTCGATCTCGGACGGGCGGAGCTGGTTGAACCGGGCCGCGCCCTTCTCGCAGAACACCTCGAACGTCAGCGTGTTGGGGTGCCCGGCCGCCACCCGGGAGACCTCCAGACTGCCGGCGCCCTGGGCGAACTCGGCGCAGAAGGCGGCGTAGTCGTCGTTCTCCACCGGCTCGCAGGTGTCGCTGACCTCCACCAGGTGGTGGCCGGTCACCGCACCCACCGGCAGGGGGCGTTCGGTGATGGTGGTGGCCAGCTGTCCGCCGGAGACAGAGGCGATGTCCCCGCAGAGGAACTCCGCGACGTAGGAGAGGTGGCTGCCGACGTCGGCCAGGGCGCCGGTGCCGGGCCCGCCCTTGTAGCGCCAGCTCATGGGAGCCTTCGGGTTGAACCCGTAGTCGGTCCAGTAGCGGCCGCTGAAGTGCAGCACCTTGCCAAGGGTGCCGTCCTGGATCAGGTCGCGGATGGCGGCGATGCCGGGGGTGCGGCGGAAGGTGAAGCCGATCCGGGCGATGGACTCTGCCTGCTCGGCGGTCCGGGCCATGGCGCGGGCATCGTCGAGGGTGTCGCTGAGCGGCTTCTCGCACAGCACGTGCTTGCCCGCCTCGAGCAGTCCCTCCACGACCTGGCGGTGGAAGCGGTTGGCGATCACGACACTGACCACGTCGACGGCAGGGTCCTCGGCAATCGCCTCCCAGGCGCCCACGGCCTTCTCGTAGCCGTAGCGGCGGGCCACGTGCCGGCCGAGCTGCTCGTTGACGTCGCCGACGGCGACGTAGCGCAGCGGGGGCAGGACGGGGTCGTAGAGCGTGGGGGCCACGCGGTAGGCGGCCGCGTGGGCCTGCCCGGCCATGCCGGCGCCGATGACGGCGATGCCGATGCTGTCGGTCACTGTTCCTCCTGGGGAGACGGGGACAGAGGTCGCCGCGGAATCGGGCGCCTGTGCGGCAGCTCACTTTGGAGCGCTCCAAACCACGGTAGGATCGAGCACGGAACCTCGTCAAGAGGTTTGTCAGGACAATTTCGACGAGGAGGACCGGATGAGCGGTCGCACGGGGCGGGCCCCGACCATCTACGACGTCGCCCGCGCCGCCGGTGTCTCGAAGTCGCTGGTCTCCCTGGTCCTGCGCGGGTCCCCGAACGTCTCGGACGCGCGGCGCACCGCGGTGCTCGAGGCCATGGCGCGGCTGGACTACCGCCCCAGCCAGGCGGCCGCCGCCCTGGCCGGGGCCACCGCCCGCACGGTCGGCGTGCTCATCGACGACTACCGCAACCAGTGGTTCGTCGAGCTGCTGCGCGGGCTGCAGGAGGGGCTGGCTCCGCACGGGCTGCGGATCGCGGTCGCCGACCACACCCTCAACGCCCACGTCGGGGCGAGCCCGCTGGAGGGCTTCCTGTCGATGCGCGCCGACGGGCTGGTGCTCGCGACCGAGCCGAGCGCGGCCATGCGCGTGCCGGAGGACCTGCCGGTCGTCGTGGCCGGCCACCGCGACCGGGAGGTGCCGGGGGCGGACGTGGTGGCCAACGACGACCGGGGCGGGGCCCGCCTGGCCACCGGGCACCTGCTGGAGCTCGGGCACCGGGAGATCGGCCACCTCACCGGCGGCGGCGGTGCCGCGCGGCTGCGGGCGGAGGGCTTCGCGGCCGCCGCCGCGGCGGCGGGGGCGGCCGCACGCACGGCGGCCGGTGCGGGCACGACCACGGAGGAGGACGGGTGGGTCGCCGCGGGCCGGCTGCTCGATGCGCACCCGGGGCTGACCGCCCTGTTCGCGGCCAACGACACCATGGCGATGGGCGCGCTGGCCGCGGCCCGCGAGCGCGGTCTGCGCGTGCCCGCGGACCTGTCGGTGATCGGCTACGACGACTCCCCGGTCGCCGCGACCCACCTGCTGGAGCTGAGCACGGTCGACAGCCGCAACGCCGCGATCGGGACGGCGGCCGCGCAGCGCCTGCTGGCCCGCATCGGCGGGGAGCCGCCCGCCGGGCGGAGCCTGCTGCTCGAGCCCCGGCTGGTGCTGCGGCGCACCACGGCGCCGCCCCCGGCCCGCTGAGGGCCGGGGGCGGGGAGGGTCCGGGGGTGCGGGGCCGCACGGCCCCGCACCCCCGGCCGCGCTCAGGCGTAGAGGGAGGGCCTGGCCTCGAGGTGGACGGGGACCGTCTCCCCGGAGGACTGGGCCCGCACGCCGGCCTCGCAGCACGCCGCGGTGGCGTAGCCGTCCCACGCGGAGGGCCCGCCGATCTCGCCGCGGGCGGTCGCCTCCACCCACGCCTGGATCTCGCGGTCGTAGGCCTCGGCGAAGCGCTCCTCGAAGCCGGGGGTGACCGATCCGCCCCAGTGGCCCTCGGTGCGCACGTAGGGTTCCTGGTCGCCGCCGATGCCGACCACACCGGTCTCGAACGAGGCCTGGGTGGAGACCTGGTAGCCGAAGCGGGCGTTGACGTAGGCCTCGACCTGGGCGAGGACGCCGGACTCGGTCTCCATGAGCACCAGCTGCGGGTCGCGCTGGCCCTCGGGCGCGTTGCGGGTCGAGCGCCCGATCCGGACCTGGACGCTGACGATCTCCTCGCCGGTGAAGAAGCGCACGGCGTCGAACTCGTGCACCACCGAGTCGTTGATGATCATCTCGTTGGTGAACCCGGCCGGGGTGGTGGGGTTGCGGTGCTGGTGGTGCAGGGTCAGCAGCTCGCCGTAGGTCTTCTCCTCGATCATCCGGCGCAGGGCGAGGTAGCCGGTGTCGAAGCGGCGCATGAAGCCGACCTGGACGAGCTTGCGCCCGGCGGCGACCTCGGCCTGCACGACGCGCCACGAGGACTCGGCGTCGGGGGTCAGGGGCTTCTCGCACAGCACCGGCAGCCCCTTCTCGAGGGCCGGCAGCAGCACCTGCTCGTGCAGGAAGCCGGGGGTCGCGAGCAGCGCGGCGTCGATGTCGTCCCGGTCCAGGACCTCCTGGAAGTCGGTGTGGGTGACCGCGCCGGGGATGTGGGCCACGGCGGCCTCCGCGCGGGGGCGGTCGATGTCGACGACGGCGGCCACCTCGGCGCCGGCGATGCGCCGGTGGAGGCGCTCGATGTGGTCGGCGCCCATGCGGCCGGCGCCGACGACGGCGATGCGCAGCGGTGCGTTCATGGGAGGTGCTCCTTCCGTCCCGCCGGTGCGGCGGGGATGGGTGGTCGATCGGTCGTGGTGCCCGTCACAGGCGCTGCGCCCCAGCCTAGCGTCTCTTGTCCTCATGTAAAGACAATCGTGGACGAGGACGTCCCCGCCGCACGGCGACGGGGACGTCCTGGGCTCCGCGGGTCTCAGTCGGAGGACGAGGGGAAGGCGAAGGAGGCGCCGGAGGCGTGGTGGGGCTCGGGCCAGCGCTCGGTCACGGCCTTGCCGCGGGTGTAGAAGCGCACCCCGTCCGGGCCGTAGATGTGGTGGTCGCCGAACAGCGAGTCCTTCCAGCCGCCGAAGGAGTGCCAGGCGACGGGCACGGGGATCGGGACGTTGACCCCAATCATGCCCACGGTGACCTGCCGCTTGAACTGGCGGGCGTAGGCCCCCGAGGAGGTGAAGATCGCCGTGCCGTTGCCGTAGGGGTTGGCGTTGATGACCTCGACGGCCTCCTCGAGGCTGTCGACCCGCAGCACCGCGAGCACGGGGCCGAAGATCTCCTCCTCGTAGGCCGTCATGTCCTGGCGCACCCGGTCGATCACGGTCGGGCCCACGAAGAATCCGTTCTCGTGGTCCTCGACGATCAGGTCGCGGCCGTCGACGACCACGGCCGCGCCGTCCTCCTCCGCGGCGGTGACGATCCGGCGGATCCGCTCCTTGGAGGCCGGGGTGATCACCGGGCCCATCTCCGAGGAGGCATCCGTGCCGTTGCCGACGCGGATGCCCCGGGCGCGCTCGGCGAGCTTGTCCACGAGCAGGTCGGCGGCCTCGCCCACGGCCACGGCCACGGAGATCGCCATGCAGCGCTCCCCGGCGGAGCCGAAGGCCGCGGCGTTGATGTTGTCGGCGGCGATGTCCATGTCCGCGTCGGGCAGGACCACGGCGTGGTTCTTCGCCCCGCCCAGGGCCTGGACGCGCTTGCCGTGCTTCGTGGCGGTCTCGTGGACGTACTTGGCGATCGGGGTGGAGCCCACGAAGGAGATGGCGTCGACCTCGGGGTGGGTGAGCAGCCCGTCGACCGTCTCCTTGTCCCCGTGCAGCACCTGGAAGACGCCGTCGGGCAGTCCGGCCCGCTGCCACAGCTCGGCCAGCAGCAGCGACGGGGAGGGGTCGCGCTCGGAGGGCTTGAGGATGAACGCGTTGCCGGTGGCGATCGCGACCGGGGCCATCCACAGCGGCACCATCACGGGGAAGTTGAACGGGGTGATCCCGGCGACCACGCCTAGCGGCTGGCGGAAGGAGTAGACGTCGATGCCGGTGGAGAACTGGTCGGAGAACTCGCCCTTGAGCTGCTCGGCGATCCCGCAGGCGAACTCGACCACCTCCAGGCCGCGGCCCACCTCGCCCTTGGCGTCGGAGAGGACCTTGCCGTGCTCGGCGGTGATCAGGGCGGCCAGCTCGTCCGTGTGGGCGGCCACCAGCTCGCGGAACCGGAACAGCACCGCCGTGCGCCGGGCCAGGGACATCTCCCCCCACGAGTCGGCCGCCGCACGGGCGGCCGAGACGGCGCGCTCGAGGTCCTCGCGGTCGGCCAGGTGCAGCACACCGGTGGCCTCCCCGGTCGCGGGGTTGTACACCTCCTGGGTGCGCTGCCCGGAGCCGGCGGTGCGGGCCCCGGCGATGAAGTGCTCGATCTGCTGGGTCGTCTCGATCTGCTGGGTCATGGGATCCTCCTTCAGTTCCCGAGCAGCGGGCGCTGCCGGGACTTGTGCTGCTGGTAGAGCGCGTAGGCCTCGTTCGTGGAGTCCAGCTCGGCGGTGGCCGTGACGGGCACGTCCCACCAGGACTCGGAGCTGGGGGCGTCGATCAGCGGGTCGGACTCGACGTGCACGAGCACCGGCCCGGAGCCCTCGGGGGCGGCCTTGGCCTGCGCGACGGCCTCGGCGAGCCGGTCGATCACGCCCTCCCCGGGCTCGACGCGCAGGACGCGCACCCCCAGGGACTCGGCGTTGGTGGCCAGGTCGATCGGCAGCGTCGAGCCGTCGTCGAAGCTGTGCCGGTCCTCGTCGAGGTAGCGGTACCTCGTGCCGAAGCGCTGGGAGCCCAGCTGCTCGGACAGCGCCCCGATCGAGGCGTAGCCGTGGTTCTGGATGAGCACGACCACGAGCTTGAGGCCCTCGGCCACGGCCGTGACGAGCTCGGTGTGCATCATCAGGTACGACCCGTCCCCGACCATGACGACGACGTCGCGCGGGTCCTGGCCGTCGCGGGCGGCCTCGGCCAGTGCCGCGCGCTTGACGCCCAGGCCGCCGGCGATCTCGTAGCCCATGCAGGAGTAGGCGTACTCGACGTGGTAGCCGTACGGGTCCTTGACCCGCCACATCTTGTGCAGGTCCCCGGGCAGGGAGCCGGCGGCGCAGATGACGACGTCGCGCTCGGCCATGGCCCCGTTGACGGCGCCGATGATCTCGTTCTGGCTGGGCAGCGGCTCGTGCCGGTCGCCGAAGGCGTCGTCGACGATCCCGTCCCAGCGCCGCTTCTCGGTCGCGACGGTCTCGGCGAGGTCCGCGCCGACCCGGTACCCGCCGAGTGCCTTCGTCAGCTCGACGAGGGCCTTGCGGGCGTCGGCGACGACCGGCAGGGAGGTGCCGAGCTTGTGGGCGTCGAACGCGGCCACGTTGATGTTGAGGAAGCGCACCCCGGGGTGCTGGAAGGCGGTGCGGGAGGCGGTGGTGAAGTCCTCGTAGCGGGTTCCGATGCCGATCACGAGGTCCGCTTCCGCCACCACGGCGTTCGCGGCGGTGGACCCGGTGGAGCCCACCGCGCCCAGGCACCGGGGGTGGTCCCAGTCGAGCACGCCGACCCCGGCCTGGGTGTAGGCCACGGGGATGCCGGTGGTCTCGGCGAACTCTCGCAGCGCCTCGGTCGCGAAGGCGTAGTGCACCCCGCCGCCGGCGATCACGACGGGCCGCTCGGCGGCCCGGATCGCGGCGACGGCCGCGCGGACGTCCTCCTCCTCCGGGGCGGGGCGGCGGATCCGCCACTCCCGCGGGGCGAGGAACTCCTCGGGCACCTCGAGCGTCTCGGCCTGCACGTCCTGGGGCAGGGCGATGGTCACCGCACCGGTCTCGGCCGGGTCGGTGAGCACGCGCATCCCGTTGAGCAGCGCGGAGAACAGCTGCTCGGGCCGCCAGACCCGGTCGAAGAACCGGGAGACCGGGCGGAAGACGTCGTTGACCGTCAGGTCCCCGGCGTCGGGGCGCTCGAGCTGCTGGAGCACGGGGTCGGGGGCGCGGGACGCGAACTGGTCGGAGGGCAGCAGCAGCGCCGGCAGCCGGTTGGTGGTCGCCAGGGCGGCGCCGGTGACCATGTTGGTCGCGCCGGGGCCGATCGAGGTGCTCACCGCGAAGGTGGAGCGGCGCCGGGTGTGCCGGGCCCAGCCGACGGCCTGGTGGACCTGCGCCTGCTCGTTGCGGCCCTGGTAGTAGGGCATCAGCCGGGGGTCGCTCGCCTGGTACTGCTTGAGCGCCTGCCCGACGCCGGCCACGTTGCCGTGGCCGAAGATGCCGAACATCCCGGGGATCGTCCGTTCCCGGTGCTCGGTGCCGCCCACGCGGTCGACCGTCCACTGGTTGGCCAGGAACTCCACGAGCGCCTGGGAGACGGAGAGGGTTCGGGTGCTCATCGAGCGACTCCTTCCTGGGCCGGGTGGCCCTTCAGCAGCGACGCGGCGGTGGCCACGGCCCCGGCGACGTCGCCGTCCTCGGGGTAGAGCAGGGTCCGCCCGACCGTCAGGCCCTGCACGCCGGGCAGGGCGAGCGCGGCGGCCCAGGTCGCGAAGACCTCCTCGGGCTCACCGGACGGGTCGCCGCCCAGCAGCACCGTGGGCAGGGTCGTGGCGGCCATGACCCGCTCCATCTCCCCGACCACGGGCAGCTTCATCCACGTGTGGGCGGAGGACCCGCCGAGGCCCTGGGCGATGGCCACGGAGCGGATCACGGCGTCGGCGGAGAGGTCGTTGACGATCCCGCGGTCGGTGGTCCGGGAGATGAAGGGCTCGACCATGGCCACGAGGCCGAGCCGGGAGAGGGCGTCCACGGCCTGGGCGGTGGCCTCCAGGACGGAGGTCGTGTGCGGGTCCTCGAAGCAGATGCGGGTGAGCATCTTGCCGCCGTCGGCGCCGATGCGGTCCAGCGCGTCGGCGGTGTGACCGGTGAAGCGGTCGTCGATCTCGTTGACCAGCCCGGGCAGCCCGCCGCGGTTCATGGACCCGAAGACGAGCTTGCCGTCCAGGGCCCCGAGCAGCAGCAGGTCGTCCAGCACGTCCGGGGACGCGAGCACGCCGTCCACGCGGGGGTTGGCCAGCGCGACGAGCAGCCGGTCGAGCAGGTCCCGGCGGTCGGCCATCGCGCGCTCGTCCCCGCGGACGGTGAGGGCCCCGCGGGCGGGGTGGTCGGCGGCGACGATGAAGTTCTGCCGGCCGTAGACGAGCCCGGGGTGGCGGCGCCGGGAGTCGGCCGCCCGCTGCACCGCCCGGGGGTCCTCGAGCCGGATGCGGCTGAGGTGCTCGTAGCGGCGGGGGTCGGCGGTCGTGCCGACCTCGATCTCGGTGGTGCTCATCGGGTGGCTCCTTCGGGAACGGCGCGGCCGCGCTCGCGCAGCAGCTGGAAGACCTCGTCGGGGGTGGGCATCGCGTCCGAGCAGGAGATCCGGGAGGCGACGATGGCACCGGCGGCGTTGGCGTAGTCCAGGACCTGCTCGAGGGGCCAGCCCTGGTTGAGGCCGTGGCAGAACGCCCCGCCGAAGGAGTCGCCGGCGCCGAGGCCGTTGACGGTCTCGACGGGCACGGGGGCGGAGACCACGCGCTCCTCGCGGGTCTTGGCCATGACGCCCTCGGGGCCGAGCTTGACCACGGCGATGCGCACCCCGGCCTCGAGCAGCCGGTCGGCCTGCTCGTCGGGGGTGCCCTCCCCCACGGCCACGGCGCACTCCTTGTCGTTGCCGATGGCGATGCTCACGTGCCGGAGCAGCTCGTGGACCTGCTCCCGGGCCTCCTCCTCGGAGGCCCAGAACATCGGGCGGTAGTCGAGGTCGAGGACCGTGTGCTGGTCGGGGCGCAGCTGCTCGCGCGGGCGGGCGGCGTGGGCGGCCAGCTGCGCCGAGCGGGAGGGCTCCTGGCACAGGCCCGTGACGGTCGACCACAGGATCCGGGCGTCGCGCACGGTCGCGGTGTCGATCTCCTCGGGCCGGATCTGCAGGTCCGGGGCCGTGGGGAAGCGGCCGTAGAAGTACAGCGGGAAGTCCTCCGGCGGCATGATCGCGCAGAAGGTCGCCGGGGTCTGGAGCCCGGGCACGGGGGTGACGAACGTGTCGTCCACCCCGTAGCGCACGAGCTCCCGGTGCAGGTAGGTGCCGAAGGGGTCCTCGCCGGTGCGGCTGATCAGCGCCGCCGACTCGCCGTGGCGCGCCGCGGCGACGGCGACGTTGGCCGGCGAGCCGCCGAGGTACTTCCCGAAGCTGGTGACGTCCTCGAGGCCCACCCCGATCTCGTTGGGGTAGATGTCGACGCTGATGCGCCCCATGGTCACGACGTCGTGGCTCATGCCCGCACCTCCTCCTTCTGCGTGCCGCGGGACCGGGCGGCGCTCCGGGCGGCCTCGGCGCGCTCCGTCATCTGCTCGAGCTGGTAGCGGGAGACCGCCACCGCGTTCTCGTTCTCGGCGAAGACCGAGGAGACCATCACCGTCTCCTCGCGGTCGAGGAAGCCGGTCTCGGCGAGACCGCCGAAGAACTCGTCCCAGTCGACGTCGCCGTCGCCGATCCGCAGGTGCTGGTGGACGCGGGCCGGGCTGCCGGGCGGGTTGGTGATGTAGCGCAGCCCGTGCGAGCGGCGGTGGTCCATGCTGTCGGCCACGTGCACCACGCGGATCCGGTCGCCGACCGTGCGCATGATCTCGAGGGGCTCGTCGGCCATGTGGAAGGTGTGGGGGGCGACGTAGACGAAGCCCAGGTGCGGGGAGTTCACGCCGCGGATCACCCGCCAGGCGGCCAGGCCCTGCTCCACGAAGTCGTCGGGGTGGGGGTCGATCGCGATGTGGACGCCCTCGCGCTCGATGATCGGCAGCAGCTCCTCCATCGAGCGGTAGAAGGCGCGCTCGGACTCCTCGGCCAGCTCGGGCCGGCCCTGGAACTCGGTGTTCATCTGCTGCACGCCGAGGTCCACGGTCATCCGGATGGCCCGCTTCCAGTAGCGCACGGCGGCCTCGCGGGCGTCCGGGTCCGGGGCGGACCAGCGCAGCACGGGCAGCACGGAGGCGATCTGCACCCCGGCGTCGCGGCAGGCCCGGCGCAGGTCGGCGACGAGGCGGTCGTCGGCCTTGGGGTGGTTGAAGAAGGGCAGGAAGTCCGGGTGGGGGGTCAGCTGCAGGTGGTCGTAGCCGAGCTCGCGGGCCAGCGCCGGGAACTCCAGCAGGGAGTGCGTGTGGTGGAAGGGCGTCGGGTCGAGGGCGATCTTCATCTCGTTCCTCCGGGGTCGGGGCGGGGCCTCAGCGGACGCGGGTGCGGGAGCCGCAGCCGGTGAGGTAGGAGCGGGTGCGCGTGGCGATGGGCAGCGGGACGTCGAAGGAGGAGACGGGGTACATGTCCTGCTCCACGATGCCGAAGACCGGCCGGCCGAGCTTCTCGACCTCGGCGACGACCGCGGCGAGGTCGGGCAGGCCGGCGGGCGGCTCGACCATGACGCCGGCGAGGTTCGCGGCGGCCCAGGTGAGGTTCTCGCGGCGGACCCGCTCCAGGACCACGGGGTCGATCTGCTTCAGGTGCAGGTAGCCGATGCGCTCGGGGTACTTGCGGATCAGGTCCACGGAGGAGGCCCCGCCGTACTCGGCGTGCCCGGTGTCCAGGCACAGGGTGACCAGCTCGGGGTCGGTGCGCTGCAGGAACGTCTCGATGTCGGGCTGGCCGCACACGTGGGAGTCGGCGTGGGAGTGGAACTGCTGCTGCAGCCCGTACTCCTCGCGCAGCACCTTGCCGAGCCGGTCGTGGCCGGCGCACAGGGCCTGCCACTGCTCGGCGCTCAGGTGCTCGTCCTCCACGGCCTCCCCTGTGACGTCGTCGCGCCACATGGCGGGGATGACGACGATGTGCTCGCCGCCCATCGCGGCGGTCAGCTGGGCCACCCGGCGGGCGGGCTCCCAGGCCTCCTCCCACTGGTCGGCGCCGCGGTGGAAGGCGGTGAACACCGTCCCGGCGGAGACCTTCAGCCCGCGCTGACCGAGCTCGTCCGCCAGGTGCGCGGGGTCGGTCGGCAGGTAGCCGTAGGGGCCCAGCTCGATCCAGGAGTAGCCGGCCTCGACGACCTCGTCGAGGAAGCGCTGCCACGGGGTCTGCTTCGGGTCGTCGGCGAACCAGACGCCCCAGGAGTCCGGGGCGGTGCCGATGAGGACGGGGTTCTCGGCCTGCTCCCCCGCCGGGGCGGGGGCGGTGGCCGCGTGCTGCTGCGCCATGGTGACCTGCTTCCTGATCGTCGTGCGGGACCCGCGCCCCGAGGGGTGCGGAGCGGACCGCCCGGGAAGGAACCGTGGTCCGCGTCACAACCAGGATACGCATCCACGTCAGTTTGTAAAGACATTATGTCCAAGCGGGGCGTCCGGGCCGCCGCCCCGCCGGACCGGCCGACAGGACGCACGACCACCGGCGGGCGGGTCCGGCACGGGAAGGGGCGCAAGGTCTTTCGCATATTGTCAGAATGTATTGACATATCGGCGTCCGGGGTGCCACCGTGGTGGCACCCCGCTCCCCTTCCCGGAAGGACCGCCATGCCCCTCGTGCGCATCGACGTCATCGAGCACCGCCGCACCCCCGAGCAGCTCCGCGAGCTGGCCGACGCCGTGCAGGACGTGATGCTCGAGACCTTCGCCGCCCCCGCCCGCGACCGCTACCAGATCATCACCGAGCACCGGCCCGGCCTGATCATCGCCGAGGACACCGGGCTGGGCTACACCCGCACCGAGGACGTCGTCGTCGTCCAGATCCTCCAGCAGGGCCGCGACGAGGCGCAGAAGCAGGCCGTCTACCGGGCCCTGGCCGAGCGGCTGCGCGAGCGCACCGGGCTGGACCCGCAGGACCTGATCGTGGCCGTGAGCGCGAACACCCGCGCCGACTGGTCCTTCGGCGAGGGGCAGGCCCAGTTCCTCGAGGGCCGCCTCTGACGCCCGGGGACGCGGAAGGGCCCCGTCCGCGGCGCGGACGGGGCCCTTCGTGCTGCCGCTCCGGCCGGCACGGGGCCGGCGGGAGCGTCACGGGGTCACTTGGCCTCGAAGATCTCCCGCATCAGCTGGGCGGTCTCGGACGGGGTCTTGCCGACCTTCACGCCCACGGCCTCGAGGGCCTCCTTCTTGGCCTGGGCCGTGCCCGAGGACCCGGAGACGATGGCGCCGGCGTGGCCCATGGTCTTGCCCTCCGGGGCGGTGAAGCCGGCGACGTAGCCGACGACCGGCTTGGTGACGTTGGCCTTGATGAAGTCCGCGGCGCGCTCCTCGGCGTCGCCGCCGATCTCGCCGATCATCACGATGGCCTCGGTCTCGGGGTCCGCCTCGAACGCCTCGAGGGCGTCGATGTGGGTGGTGCCGATGACCGGGTCGCCGCCGATGCCGATGGCGGTGGAGAACCCGATGTCGCGCAGCTCGTACATCATCTGGTAGGTCAGGGTGCCGGACTTGGAGACCAGCCCGATCTTGCCCTTGCCCGTGATGTTCGCCGGGGTGATGCCCACGAGGGACTCGCCCGGGGTGATGATGCCGGGGCAGTTCGGCCCGATGATGCGGGTGACCTGCTTGCCGTTCTCGTCGGTGCGCGACTTGGCGTAGGCCCAGAACTCGGCGGAGTCCTGGACGGGGATGCCCTCGGTGATCACGACGACGAGCGGGACCCCGGCGTCGACGGCCTCGATGACGGCGTCCTTGGTGAAGGCCGGCGGCACGAAGACGATGGAGACGTCCGCGCCGGTCTTCTCGACGGCCTCGGCGACGGTGCCGAAGACGGGCAGCTCGACGGCGTTGCCGTCCTTGTCCTGGTGGGAGACGGTGGTCCCGGCCTTGCGGGCGTTGACGCCGCCCATGACCTGGGTGCCCGCCGCGAGCATGCGCGCGGTGTGCTTGGTGCCCTCGCCGCCGGTGATGCCCTGAACGATGACCTTGGAGTCCTTGTTCAAAAAGATAGCCATTGCTGTTCGTTCCTCAGTTGTGGTCGGCGGGATTACTGGGCGGACTGGGCCAGCTCGGCGGCCTTGTCGGCGCCCTGGTCCATGGTCTCCGCGAGGGTGACCAGCGGGTGGGCCGCCTCCGAGAGGATGCGGCGGCCCTCCTCGACGTTGTTGCCGTCCAGGCGCACCACGAGCGGCTTGTTCGCCTCGTCGCCGAGGATCTCCAGGGCCTTGACGATGCCGTTGGCCACGGCGTCGCACGCGGTGATGCCGCCGAAGACGTTGACGAAGACGGACTTGACCTGCGGGTCGTTGAGGATGACGTCCAGGCCCGCGGCCATGACCTCGGCGGAGGCGCCGCCGCCGATGTCGAGGAAGTTGGCGGGCTTGACGTCGCCGTGCTTCTCGCCGGCGTAGGCGACCACGTCGAGGGTGGACATGACCAGGCCCGCGCCGTTGCCGATGATGCCGACCTCGCCGTCGAGCTTGACGTAGTTGAGGTCGTGCTCCTTGGCCTTCTCCTCCAGCGGGTCGGCGCTGGACTTGTCGGCGAGCGCGGCGTGGTCGGGCTGGCGGAACTCGGCGTTCTCGTCGAGGGAGACCTTGCCGTCGAGGGCGACGATGTCGCCGGCGCCGGTCTTGACCAGCGGGTTGACCTCGACGAGGGTCGCGTCCTCCTTCTTGAAGACGTCCCACAGCTTCACGAGGACGGGAACGACCTTGGCGGCGGTCTCGTCGTCGAACTTCGCCTCGCGCACGATCTCCTGGGCCTTGGCCTCGGTGATGCCCTCGGTGGGGACGACCTCGACCCGGGCGAGGGCCTCGGGGCGCTCGACGGCGAGCTGCTCGATCTCCATGCCGCCCTCGACCGAGCACATGGCCAGGTAGGAGCGGTTGGCGCGGTCGAGCAGGATGGAGAAGTAGTACTCCTCGGCGATGTCCGCGCCCTGGGCGATCATCACGCGGTGGACGGTGTGGCCCTTGATGTCCATGCCGAGGATCTGCTGGGCGTGCTCGTAGGCCTCGTCGGCCGTCTTGGCGACCTTGACGCCACCGGCCTTGCCGCGGCCGCCGACCTTGACCTGCGCCTTGACGACCGTGACGCCGCCGATCTTCTCGGCGGCGGCCTTGGCCTCTTCCGGGGTGGTGGCGACGATGCCCTGGAGCACGGGCACGCCGTGCTTCTCGAACAGGTCGCGTGCCTGGTATTCGAACAGGTCCACGGGTGTTGTCCTTCTTCGTCGAAGTCGTGCGTCGGACACGGCCCGGGTGGGGACCCGGATGCGCACCGACCGGATGGTGAACAGAGCGCGGGGCGGCCCGCCGGGCGGGCCCGGCACGTGCGTCCCGGGCCGCCGCACTCCCGTACGAGACTGTAGTGCATGCCGATTCCGCGCCCCCAACCGGGGGCGCGCGCGTGGTGGTGCCGGTTTCTTGATTGACTGGACCCATGAGTCCTGCCGACCAGCCCGAGAACCGGGCGTTCGCGCCGGCCGACGCCGGCTTCCTCGTCTCGATCGCCACCCTGGCCCTGCTCGCCACGGCGCTCGAGGCGGTGGTCGACGGCACGGTGCTCACGCTGACCGGCGAGATCCCGTGGGTCTACCCCCTGGCCTGGCAGGTCCTGGCGTGGCTGGGACTGGGCGCCGCGTGGGTGCTCGTGCACCGCGGGCTGGTCGCGTGGCTGCGCCACCGGGCGGCGGACCCCACGACGCCGGAGGACGGCGCCGAGCTCGCCCTGCCCGACCCGCGGGCGACGAGCACGGCGACCACGGCGCTGGTGCTGTTCGTCGCGGCCGTGCTGCTGGGCGTGATCCTGCCGGTCTTCCTGGTCGGGCAGTGGCGGGTGCCGCCCGTGCAGCTCTACCTCGACCTCTACACCGCCTACGGGGCCGGGGCGTGGCTGGCGATGGTCGGCTTCGCCGCCTACCACGTGGGCCGCTGCCTGCTCTTCGCGCTCGTGCTCACGTGCGTGCAGCGGGCCGCGGAGCTGCGGTGGCCCTCCCGCACCGTCCGCCGCGCGCCGGTCGGCGGGCTCGTGCTGGGCGTGCTGCTGGCCCTGTCGGGCCTGCTGCTGGGCGGGGTGGCCTCGGCGGCGACGGCACTGGTGTGCTGCACGCTGCTGGGGGCCGTCCACAACCTCACGGGCCGCTCGCTGCGCTGGACCGCGCCGGCGACCGTGGCCGTGCTCCTCTTCGTCTGAGCGGGCCGCCCCGGCGGGGCGCCGCGGTCTCTCGGCGGTGCACCCTCCCGTGCGGGCCCCGCTCAGGGCCGGTCCGGGCCCCGTCCGGATCACCGCCTCCCCCGCACCACCGTCCCGGCCCGCACCCGCGCCGGCCCGCGGCGCTCCGGCCGGGGCGGCCCCCGGCCCCGCCCCCGTTCCCGCCGCGGAGACGCCGTGTCCACGGTTCGTGACACGGCGGGGTGTTGCACCTCACAAATTTGTCCTAACATAGCTACATGCCTGTTGAGACGCACGTCACCTCCACGACGTCGTCCCGAGCCGACATCCCGTCGGCGTGAAGCGCGCCGAGCCGCCCCGGGCGGCCGCGCACGAACGAAGGAGCTCCCGATGGCCACCACGTCATCAGCCCACGGGGAAGCCGCCGCGCTTCCGCCCCTGACGCCCGGCCCGTACCGCAAGCGCCTGGGTCTCATCTCGATCGTCGCCTGCTTCGGCGGCCTGCTCTTCGGCTACGACACCGGCGTCATCAACGGTGCGCTGCGGCCCATGACGGAAGAGCTGGGCCTCACCCCCTTCACCGAGGGCGTGGTCACCAGCTCGCTGGTCTTCGCCGCGGCCGTCGGCGCCCTGAGCGGTGGGCGCATCTCCGACGCGTGGGGCCGGCGCCGGACGATCCTCCTGCTCGCCGTCCTGTTCTTCGTGGGGACGATGATCGTCGTCCTCACCCCCAACTACGAGGTCCTCGTGGCGGGCCGCGTCTGCCTGGGCCTCGCCGTGGGCGGCGCCTCGGCGGTGGTGCCCGTCTTCCTCGCCGAGCTGGCGCCCTACGAGATCCGCGGCTCGATCGCCGGGCGCAACGAGGTGGCGATCGTGATCGGCCAGCTCTCCGCGTTCGTGATCAACGCGATCATCGGCAACGTCTTCATCGACCACCCCAGCGTGTGGCGGTACATGTTCGCGATCTCCGCGCTGCCGGCCGTGGCGCTGTTCGTCGGGATGCTGCGCATGCCCGAGTCCCCGCGCTGGCTCGTGGAGAAGGGCCGCCACGAGGAGGCCCTCGAGGTGCTCAGGTCGGTCCGCTCGGAGGAGCGGGCGGTCGCCGAGCTCGGCGAGGTCGAGCACGTCGCCGAGGAGGAGAGCGCCGAGAACCGGATCGGGCTGGGTGCCGTCCTGCGCAACAAGTGGCTGATCCGCATCATGCTCGTCGGCATCGGCCTGGGCATCGCCCAGCAGCTGACCGGCATCAACTCCATCATGTACTACGGCCAGATCGTGCTCATCGAGTCGGGCTTCAGCGCCAGCGCCGCGCTGATCGCCAACATCGCCCCCGGCGTGATCGCCGTGGTCGGCGGCTTCATCGCCCTGGCGATGATGGACCGGCTGGACCGGCGCAAGACGTTCGTCATCGGCTTCAGCCTCACGACCACCTGCCACCTGCTGATCGGCATCGCCTCCGTGGTCCTCGAGGAGGGCAACCCGCTGCGGCCCTTCGTGATCCTCGCCCTCGTGGTCGCGTTCGTCGGGTCGATGCAGACCTTCCTCAACGTCGCCGTGTGGGTCTACCTCTCCGAGGTCTTCCCGCTGCACATGCGCGGGTTCGGGATCGGGGTCTCCATCTTCGCGCTGTGGGTCGCCAACGGCGTGCTCTCGCTGTACTTCCCGTCCCTGGTCGACGCCGTGGGCATCACCGGCACGTTCTTCCTCTTCGCCGGCGTCGGCGTCCTGGCCCTGATCTTCGTGGCCACGCAGGTCCCGGAGACCCGCGGGCGCACGCTCGAGGCCCTCGAGGAGGACGTCTCCACCGGAGCGATCTACCAGGTCAAGGCCCGCTCCTGATCCTCGCCGGCGGCCGGCGCGGCCCCGGCCGGGGCGCTCCTCCCGGAGCACCCCGGCCGGGGCCGCGCCGTGACCGGGATGCTCCGCGGCCGCGCTGCGCCGCACCGGGGCCGCGCCCGCACCGGGGCGCCCCCGTGCTGCGGTGCTCCCGCGACGGGGCGCGGGAGCAGGTCGGACGGGCCGCGTCCGCGGGCCGGCCCCGGTCAGCCGACCTTGGTCAGCGGGGCGTAGCGCAGCAGCAGCCGCTTCTCCTCGGCCCCGAAGCGCACCTTCGCCACGGTCTTGTCCCCGGCGCCCTCCACGGAGACCACGGTGCCCTTCCCGAAGGTGGTGTGCTCGACCGTGTCCCCCACCGCCAGGGAGGGGATCTCCTTGTTGGGCTGGACCCGCCCGGCGGCGCTGCCCCGGGGCGGGGCCATCCGCTCGAACGCCGCGTTCGCGGACGCGGCGGCCCCCCAGTAGGACCCGCGCATCGGGTCGCGGCGCTGGCCGCCGTGGACCGCCGAGCCCCACGACGGCGCGGCCGCGGCGCCCTCGCGCTTCCAGTCCACGAGCCCGGCGGGGATCTCGTCGAGGAACGGGCTGGCCGGGTTGTACTGCGACTGGCCCCACATCGAGCGGAACTCGGAGCGGGTGAGGTAGAGCCGCTCGCGGGCGCGGGTCAGGCCCACGTAGGCGAGCCGCCGCTCCTCCTCCATCTCCTTCTCGTCGGTGAGGGAGCGCTGGTGCGGGAACAGCCCGTGCTCCAGGCCGGTGAGGAAGACCACCGGGAACTCGAGGCCCTTGGCCGTGTGCAGGGTCATCAGGGTCACGACCCCCTGTGCGCGGGCCTCGGCGACCTCGGCCGCGATCTGCTCGGCACTGGGCCCGCCCTCGGTCCCCGGCGCCGGCGGCCTGCTGGGGATCTGGTCGGCGTCGGCCACGAGGGAGACGTGCTCGAGGAACTCGGCGAGCCCGGCGTCCGGGTTGTCCCGCTCGAACTCCCGGACCACCGCGACGAGCTCGGCGAGGTTCTCCACCCGGGACTCGTCCTGGGGGTCGGAGGACCCGCGCAGCGCAGCCAGGTAGCCGGACTGCTCGAGGACGGCCTCGAGGACGGTCGCCGCGCCCGAGCTCTCGGCCACGGTCGCGAGGTCGTCCATGAGCTGGGCGAAGGAGCGCACCGCGTTCAGCGAGCGCGTGGCCAGTCCGGGGGCCTCGTCGGCGCGGCGCAGGGCGGCCATGAAGGAGATCCGCTCCCGGTCCGCGAGGGCCACGACCGCCCCCTCGGCGCGGTCGCCGATCCCGCGCTTGGGCTCGTTGACGATGCGGCGGACGTTGACGTCGTCGTCGGGGTTGACGACCGCGCGCAGGTAGGACAGGGCGTCCTTGATCTCCTTGCGCTCGTAGAAGCGGGTGCCGCCCACGACCTTGTAGGGCAGGCCCACGCGCATGAGGATCTCCTCGAGCGAGCGCGACTGGGCGTTGGTGCGGTAGAACACGGCGACGTCGCCGGGCCGGTAGCCGTCCTCGTCCTGGAGCCGGTCGATCTCCTCGGCGATGAAGCGGGCCTCCTCGTGCTCGTTCTCGGCGGCGTAGCCGACGATCTTCTCCCCGTCCCCGGAGGCGGTCCACAGCCGCTTCTCGCGGCGGCCCTTGTTCTGGGCGATGACGGCGTTGGCTGCCGTGAGGATGTTCTGGGTCGAGCGATAGTTCTGCTCGAGCAGGATGGTGCGCGCCTCGGGGTAGTCCTGCTCGAAGTCGACGATGTTGCGGATGTCCGCGCCGCGGAACGCGTAGATCGACTGGTCGGAGTCGCCCACCACCGTCAGCTCGGCGGGGGGCACCGCGGCGGGCCCGCCCTGCCCCTCGGGGGCGGCGGTGCCCACGAGCTCGCGCACCAGGGCGTACTGGGCGTGGTTGGTGTCCTGGTACTCGTCGATGAGCACGTGCCGGTACTTGCGCCGGTAGTACTCGGCGACCTGCGGGAAGGCCCGGAACATGTGCACGGTCTGGCTGATGAGGTCGTCGAAGTCCATCGCGTTGGCCGCGCGCAGCCGCTCGGTGTAGCCGCGGTAGACCTGGGCGACGGCGCTCTCGAACGGGTCCGTCTCCGAGGTGCGGGCCAGGAACGTCTCGTCGTCGACCAGCTCGTTCTTCAGCGCGGAGATGCGGTGCTGGATGCTCTTGGGCGCGAAGCGCTTCGGGTCGAGGTCGTGCTGGCGGGCCACGAGCGTGATCAGCCGCAGCGAGTCGGCGGCGTCATAGATGGAGAACGTCGACTTCAGGCCCACGCTCGCCGCCTCGCGCCGGAGCACGCGCACGCAGAAGGAGTGGAAGGTGGAGATCGACATCGACCGCGCCGAGTCCCCCACGAGCTCGACGACGCGCTCGCGCATCTCCGCCGCGGCCTTGTTCGTGAACGTGATCGCGAGGATCTGCCCCTGGTGGGCCCGGCCGGTGGCCAGGAGGTGGGCGATCCGGTGGGTCAGCACGCGGGTCTTGCCGGAGCCGGCGCCCGCGACGATCAGCAGGGGCCCGCCGGCGTGCTCCACGGCCGCCCGCTGGGGCTCGTTGAGCCCCTCCACGAGCGCCTCCGGGGCGGCGGCGGGCCGCGGGCCGGCCGGAGGGGCCGGGGGCGCGGAGGGCAGGAGGGGATTGTCGAAGAGGTAGTCCATCGTGCCCGACAGTCTACCGAGGGTCGGGGACACCTCCGCGGGCCGGCGGCTCAGACGAAGTGCAGCTCCAGGCGGTGCCGGCCGTTGTCGTCCTCGACCCACAGCTCCGAGTCGGCGACCGTGACCCGCCGGGGCCGGCAGAGCTCGACGTCGTCGTCGTCGAGACCCGGGGTCCGGTCCGGGCCGCCGTAGACGGTCTCGAGCTCGCGGAAGGCGGGGTCGAGGTGACGGATGGCGTGGTTGCCGGTGTCGGCGACGACGATCGAGCCGTCGTAGAGGATCTGCAGGTCCTCGGGGTGGTCCAGCTGGGCCGTCTCGGCGGGGCCGTCGGCGAAGCCCGCACCGCGCCGGCCGACGACCGTGCACACCTGCGGGGCGCCGTCGGGCTTGTCGGTGTCGATCTCGACGCACCGCAGGGACGAGGACCCCCGGTCGATCAGCCACAGGGTCCCGTTGCCGTCCTCGGTGATGGACACCGGGGTGTCGAACTTGGCCTGCGCCGCCTTGCCGTCCCGCCGCCCGGGCTCCCCCGTGCCGGCGAACTCGTAGAGCACGTCGGTGTACGGGTCCCACCGGAACAGCCGGTGCAGCGTGGGCACCGCGACGATCACGGCCGAGAGCTTGTGCGACCACACCATGTCCGCCATGGGTTCGCCGCCGAGGACGGAGCAGTCCACGCTCCGCCGGACCGTCTCGTGGTCCTTCTCGAACAGCGTGAGCACGTTGCCCTCGGTCAGCCGCATCAGCAGGCCGTCCGGGAGTCCGATGGACAGTTCCATGACGGGCACCTCCGTGTCGTCCTCGGCGGGACCCGGCCGCCCTCGGCCGGACCGCCCCGGCCGGTGCGCCGACCGTACCGGGTGGCCCCAGCCTACCCCCGGGCCGGCCGGCACGGCCCGAGCCCACAGGCCCGGTCCGGGCCGCGCCGCCGTCCGGGGGCGGCCCGGGGCGCACCGCCCGTCCGGTGCGGCCGGACCGGGTGCCGCAGCCGGACCGGGTGCCGCGGCCGGGACGGGGCCGATAATGGCCGCATGGGACTGACGAGAGCGCAGAAGGCCAGGAAGCACGGGGACGCGGCGGGCCGGGCCCCCGGCGGCGGGCGGGCGAGGGAGCAGGTCCCCGCCCGCCCGGCCCCGCCCCGGTCCAGCCCCGGCTTGGTGGTGGGCGCGACCATGGCCGTGGCCGCGGCGCTGTGGCTGTGGGTCCACGCCTGGATCCTGCCGGGGTTCGCGGCGGCCGCCGCCGGCGGCACGCCCCTGGCCGAGTGGACCCTGGGCGGGTTCGACCGGGAGCACGCCCGGGCCCTGGCCGCGTCCCTCGGCGAGGAGGGCCGCGCCGCCTACGAGAGCATCCACCGCAGCTCCGGGCTGCTCGCCCCGCTGTTCGTGGGCCTCGCGTGGCTGCTGTTCGTGGCCCTCAACACGGCGTCCCGTGCCCGGCGCTGGACCCGGTCGGCGGTCGTGCTGGCCTTCGCGGGCGTCTCCCTGGCCGGCAACTCGGCGATCGACGCCGCGCTCGCGGACCCCGGGGACGGCGCCGCGGTGACCACGGCCTCCCTGCTCGTTCTCGCACGGTGGGTGCTGCTCGTGCTGCTGCTCGCCGTGACGGCCCTGACCGCCGCCGAGGGGCTGCGCCGCCGCGCGTCGGCCCGCGTCGCGGGCGGGGACCGCGCCGGGGACGCGCCCCTGTCCGGTCCCCGGGGCCAGGAGCCGGGGGCCCGGACCGGCCGCTGAGCGCGCGGGTCGCCGAGCGCACGGACGCCCCGGACCGTGGCGGTCCGGGGCGTCCGTGCGCGGTGGTGCCCTCGATTGGATTCGAACCAACGACACCGGCTTTAGGAGAGCCGTGCTCTATCCCCTGAGCTACGAGGGCGACCCGATCAGTCTAGGGTCTCGCCCCGGGGCCCGCGAACCGCCGCCACTAGGATCGGTCGCATGCCCGTCTACATCGACCCGCCGCTGTGGCCCGCCCACGGCACCCGGTTCTCGCACCTGGTCTCGGACACCTCCTACGACGAGCTGCACGCGTTCGCCTCCCGCCTGGGCGTGCCGGGGCGCGCCTTCGACCGGGACCACTACGACGTGCGGGCGGGCCTCTACGACGACGCCGTCGCGGCCGGGGCCGTTCCCGTCACCGGCCGGGAGCTGACGCGGGTGCTGCTGCGCAGCGGGTTGCGGGTGCCGGCCCGCTCCCGGCCGGAGAAGCTGGAGCGCACGCTGCGCCGCCGCTGGGACGCCCGCTTCCCCGGGCACGCGGACCTCGGCGCGGAGCTGCTGGCACGCTGGGGCGAGCCGCACCGGCGCTACCACGGCCCCGCCCACCTGCTCGCGGTGCTCGAGGCCCTCGAGCGGCTCGTCCCGGAGGCCTCCCCCCTGCCCGCCCCCTGGACGGAGGACGCCCTCGTGCTGGCGGCCTGGTTCCACGACGCCGTCCACCGCGGGCGGGCCGGGGCGGACGAGCGCGAGTCCGCGGAGCTGGCCCGGGCGCGCCTGACGGCCGCACGCTTCCCCGACGCGGTGGTGGCCGAGGCCCGGCGGCTGGTCCTGCTGACGGACGGGCACCGGGCGCAGCCCGGGGACACGGCGGGGGCGCTGCTGCTCGACGCCGACCTGGCGGTGCTCGGCGGCAGCCCGCAGGAGTATGCGGCCTATGCGGCGGCGGTGCGCGAGGAGTACGCCCACGTGCCGGCGGCGGACTTCGCCGCGGGCCGGCTCCGGGTGCTGGAGGGCCTGCTCGCCGGCGGGCCGCTGTACCGCACCGCGGCGGCGCGACGGCGCTGGGCCGCCGCGGCGGCCCGCAACCTGGCCGCCGAGACCGCCCGGCTGCGCGGCGCCCCGGAGCCGGCGCCCGGGGGCGGGTTCCCCGAGGGGGCCGCGGTGCTCGTGATCACGGCCGTGTGCTTCCTCGACGACGACGGCGCCCTGCTGACGGTGCGCAAGCGCGGCACGGACCGCTTCATGCTGGTGGGCGGCAAGCTCGAGCCCGGCGAGACCCCGGTGCAGGCGGCGGTGCGCGAGGCCCACGAGGAGGTCGGCCTGCGGGTGCGCCCGGAGGAGCTGGTGCCGCTGGGCGAGTTCGCGGCCCCGGCGGCCAACGAGGCCGCGACGTGGGTGCGCTGCACCGTCTTCACGGCGGCCCTGGGGCAGCGCCCGCGCCCGCTCGCGGAGATCGCGGAGCTGCGGCGGCTGCCGCTCGGGGCGGCGCTGCCGGAGGACCTGGCGCCGCTGCTGGCGGAGCACGTGGTGCCGGCCCTGCGCCGGCGTGCCGCGCCGGGCGGTGCCGCGCCCGCCCACGGCTGAGCGCCGGGCTGCGCGCGACCGCGCCGGGTCAGCTGCGCGGGCGGTGCTCCGGGGACGCCGCCCGGTCCTGGGCGCCGCGGCCGTGGCGCGCACGGTGCAGGAGGATTCCGGCGACGAGGCCGAGGACGATCCCGACGCCGCCGAGCACGGAGACCCACATGGCGGCGTGGCCCACGAACGCGGCCACGACGAGCCCGGCCACGATCCCGGGCGCGGCGCCGGCCATCATCCCCCACGCCATGTAGGCGTACTCGCGGTCGAGGCTGGTGCGGGCGCTGCGCTGGTAGTCGGTGGGCATGGCCCCATTCTACGGGGCCCCCGCCGGCCGCCTCCCGGCTGCCGGCCCGGCCGCGCGGGGACGGCCCGCTCCCCCGCTGCGGAGGAGATCGGGCAGCGGCCGGGACGACGACGTGCGCGGTCCCGGGCCTCTCGGCCGGGACCGCGCACGTCGTGCTCGCGGGGTGATCCGGGTCAGCGCACCCGGACGAACACGGGGCCGGAGCCGACGTTGACGCTGTCGATGACGGTCGTCCCGCCGTTCCAGCCGCCGTGCACCGCCTTGCCGCCGCCGATGTAGACCGCGATGTGGGCCGCGCCCATGCCGCCGTCGGCGTAGTAGACGAGGTCGCCCGGCTGGGCCTGGCCGGCGGAGACCTGGGTGCCGAGGCTCAGGTAGGAGGCCGGCCAGCCGTGGTGGTTGATCCCGGCGGCGCGCAGGGCGTTGGTGACCAGGGCGGTGCAGTCCTGGCCGACGCCGAGCTGGCCGCGGGCGGCGGAGGCGATCGTCGCGCCCTTGCCGGAGGAGCTCGACTGGGTGGTCACGGTGCGCTCGGCGGCGGGCGCCGGGGCGGCCTGGCGGACGGGCTCGGCCGCCGGCTTCGGGGCGGGGGCGGCCACCGGCTGCGGCGCGGCGGCCGGCTTCGGGGCGGGCGCCGGCTTCGGGGCGGGCTTCGGCGCGGCCACCGGCTGCGGGGCGGGGGCCGGCTGGGGGGCGGCCACGGGCACGGCGACCGGGGCGGGCGCCGGGGCCGCGACGGCCGCCGGGGCGGCGGGCCGCGCGGCGGGCGCCTGGGGCTCCGCCTTCTTCGTCCCGGCCTTCTCGGTCTTCTTCGGCTCGGCCTTCTTCGCGGTCTTCGCCTCGGTCACGTGGGCGACCGGCTCGAGCGAGACCGTGGTGCCCGGCGCGGGGGTCGCGGCGGCGACGGCGGAGAGCGGGGCCTCGGCGCCGGAGTCCTGAGCGGGGGCGGCCTGCACGGAGACCGTCGTGGCCAGGGCCAGACCGGAGAACGCGGCGGCGGCGGCCACGGTGCGGGCCCTGCCGGAGAAGAAGGAGGTGGTGCCGGGGGCGGAGTGCGCGGAGCGGGACATGATCGGTGCGGGAGCTTTCTGCCGGGGGTGGGCCCGCACCGGCCGGGCGCACGGCAGGGCACCCCGCGGATGCGGCGCGGGGTGCTGCGGCGTGGCGCGGGCGGCGGTCCGGGATCGCGGAGGCCGCCCGTGGCGGGCGAGCGGAGGAGGGGTGTCCGGGAGAGCGGACGGGTGGACCGGAGGAGGGGGCACGGTCCGGGGTCCGCCGGGGCGGACGGGCGCCGCCCGGGACGGTCAGGACCGTCCCGGGCGGCGGGCCGGGTCAGCCGACGCGGTAGTACCCGTCGACCGGCATGGCGTCGACGGAGTGGATCTGGGTGCCCTGGGTCGGGTTGAGGGCGGAGATCATCTTGCCGCCGCCGATGTAGATGCCGACGTGGGCGCCGCCGTTCTGGGAGACCAGGTCACCGGGCTGCGGGGAGGCGACCGGGGTGGAGGCGGCGAACTGCGACCAGGTGGTGCGGGGCAGGTCGACACCCTGCTGGGCGAAGACCCACTGGGTGAAGCCGGAGCAGTCCCAGGCGCCGAAGGCGGTGCCGCCGTAGACGTAGCCGGAGCCGAGGCCCTGCATCGCGGTGCCCACGATGCCGCCGGAGGAGGCGGTGGAGGCGATCTCGACGGTGTCGTTCGACTGCACGGCCAGGCCGGCGGACGGCGCGGCGGGGGCCGGGGCGGCGGCGGGAGCCGGAGCCGGGGTCGCGGCGGGGGCCTCGTAGGTGTAGGAGGTCTGCGCGGCCAGCGACGAGGAGGCCGGGGTGGCGTAGACGGCACCGGCGCCGGTCGAGGCGGCGGGCACCTCGGCGTAGGCCTGGGCCGGGGCCACGGAGCCCAGGACGGCCGCGCCGGCGGCGGCGGCGATGGTGGTGTTGCGCACGGCGTGCGACGCGGTGGCGGCACGGTGGCGGGCAGAGTTCTGCTTGAAGAAAGCCATGGGTGTGTGTTCCTCCCTTTGCCTACGAGGTGAGCTGTCGGGTTCGGGTGGGAGACACCCGGTCGCGGGGCGCGGATGCCCCTGCGGCTTAACCCCAAGGACCCGGACGGACCGGGACCGGAAAGTGGTTCCCCCGCTTCTGCCAAGCAGTTTCTGTGTTTCGGACCCCGGGCACCGGCAGAATTCGGCGATGTGCTCCGTGGGGCGCCGATCCGACCAGTGATCGGCACGCGTTGAACAGTACATGACCTATTACGGAAGTGTCACGTTTTGATCACGACGGATCACGGATTGGCAACCTCGGGCGTCCGGATCGGGGCGCTCCGTGCCGCCTGAGCGTCTCGACCGGCTGGACGTCCGTCCGGTGCAGTGCGGGTCCGCGGCGCGGAATCCCGGGCCCGACCTGCGGCTGCGCGCTGCCGCGGGCGGCCGGGGCGTGATCCGGACGATGGTCGCTTGTGAGAGTCCGCACACCGTGCCGTCGGAGCCCTCCCGGAACCCGGTCGAGGACCTGCCGGTCGGGGCGCGGACGGGGCCGCCGGGCGGAGCGGACGGCCGGGCAGTTCAGGCGGTGACGCGGATGGCCTGGGCGGTGCGGGGGTCCAGCTCGGCGGCGCGGCCGGTGGCCGGCACCTCGACGAGGACGCGGCCGGACTCCTCGCGGGCCGTCACGCGCGCCCCGGTGAGCAGGCCCGTGTCGCTGAGCAGCCGCAGCAGCTCGGCGTCCGCCTGCACGACCTCCGGCAGCAGCGCCACCGTGTGCGGGGCCCCGGGATCCTGGCGGGCGGCGTCGAGCAGCGTCCGCTCGGGCCCGGGAGCCGGGGCGTCCTCGATCCCCAGCCCCGCGAGCCCGGGGATCGGCGTGCCGTAGGGGGAGAACCGCGGGCCCTCCAGCAGATCCACGATGCGGCGCTCGACCTGCTCGCTCATCACGTGCTCCCACCGGCAGGCTTCGTCGTGCACCTGCGCCAGGTCGAGGCCGATGACGTCGGCCAGCAGCCGCTCGGCGAGCCGGTGCTTGCGCATCACCTGCACGGCGCGCTCGCGGCCGGGGCCGGTGAGCATGAGGGAGCGGTCGGGGGAGACCGTGAGCAGGCCGTCGCGCTCCATCCGGGCGACCGTCTGGGAGACCGTGGGGCCGGAGTGGCCGAGGCGCTCCACGATGCGCGCGCGCATCGGGCGGATCCCCTCCTCCTCGAGCTCGAGGACGGTCCGCAGGTACATCTCGGTCGTGTCGATCAGGTCGCTCATGGGGTGGTTGTCCTTCCGCCGGCCGGCCGCACCGGGGATCCTGCCCGGGCCGGTTGTCCAGCACGAGCTTAGTCTCCGCGGCCGCGGCTCCCCTCCCGGCCCCGGCCCCGGGGGCTCACGACCGGGGCCGGGAGGCGTGACCGGTGGGGCAGAATGGTCCGGTGACCCCGGCCCGCCGGCCCTCCCGCCGGCCGGAGCCGGCACGCCGTCCCCGCCGCACGCACCCGAGGGAGTCCTCCTTGCCCGCCACCGTCACGATCCCCCAGCACCTGCTCCCGGCCGACGGGCGGTTCGGGGCCGGTCCCTCGAAGGTCCGCCCGGAGCAGGTCGAGGCCGTCCGGCGGGCCGGCGAGCGCCTGCTGGGCACCTCGCACCGCCAGGCCCCCGTGCGGGCGCTGGTCGGCTCCGTGCGGGAGGGACTGGCGCAGTTCCTGCGCCTGCCGGAGGGCTACGAGGTGCTCCTGGGCCTGGGCGGGGCGACCGCGTTCTGGGACGCGGCCGCGTTCGGGCTCGTGGAGCGCAGGGCCCAGCACCTGGTGTTCGGGGAGTTCGGGGCGAAGTTCGCCCAGGCCACCGACCGGGCACCGTTCCTGGCGGGCTCGACCGTCCTGGAGGCGGCACCGGGCACCCGCTCCCGGCCCCGCGCCGAGGAGGGCGTGGACGTCCACGCGTGGCCGCAGAACGAGACCTCCACGGGCGTGGCCGCCCCGGTGGTGCGCCCCGAGGGGGCGGCCGAGGACGCCCTGGTGCTCGTGGACGCGACCTCGGCCGCGGGCGGCACGGCCGTGGACCTGGCCGAGACGGACGTCTACTACTTCTCCCCGCAGAAGAACCTCGGCTCCGACGGCGGGCTGTGGCTGGGGACCTTCTCCCCCGCCGCGGTCGAGCGGATCGAGCGGATCGACGCCTCGGACCGGTGGATCCCGGACTTCCTGCGCCTGGGCACCGCCCTGGAGAACTCGCGCAAGGACCAGACCTACAACACCCCGGCCCTGGCGACCCTGGTGATGCTCGACGAGCAGCTGCGCTGGCTCAACGACCGCGGGGGGATGGACTGGGCGGCGGCGCGCACCGCGGAGTCCTCCGGCCGGGTCTACGCCTGGGCGGAGGACTCGGCCTTCGCGACGCCGTTCGTGGCGCGCCCGGAGGAGCGCTCCACGGTCGTGACGACCGTGGACCTCGACGCGTCCGTGGACGCCGCGGCCGTGGCCGCCGTGCTGCGCGCCCACGGGGTGGTCGACGTCGACCCCTACCGCAAGCTCGGGCGCAACCAGCTGCGGATCGCGACGTTCGTGGCGATCGAGCCGGACGACGTCTCGGCGCTGCTGGCGTGCGTCGACCACGTGGTCGGGCAGCTCCGCGCCGGTTCCTAGGCCGTCGCGCCCGGCCCGGCGGCCGTGCGGCCGGACCGCAGCCGGAGCAGGAAGATCAGGCCCACGGCCGCGCCGCCGGCCCCGGCGGCCACGGCCGCGCCCATCCCCCACCGCGGGCCCAGGGCGTCGGTCAGCCACCCGACCAGCGGGGCCCCGAGCGGGGTGCCGCCCATGAAGATCGCCATGTAGAGGCTCATCACGCGCCCGCGCATCACCGGTGACGTCGTCGACTGGACGTAGGCGTTGGCGGTGGTCATGATCGTCAGCGACGCCAGCCCGCACGGCACCAGCCACAGCGCGAACAGGGGCAGGGTCGGGGCCGTCGCGGCGCCCAGGCAGGCGAGCCCGAAGGCTGCGCTGCCGCCGAAGACGTAGCGCAGCCGCGCCCGCCGGCGCCGCGCCGACAGGAGCGCCCCCGCGACCGTCCCGAGGGCCAGCACCGAGTTGAGCGCCCCGAACACCTCGGAGCCGCGGCCGAACTCCGGTCCGGCCATGGCCGCGAGGAAGACGGCGAAGTTCATCCCGAAGGTGCCGAGGAGGAAGACCGCCACGAGCACGGCCACGATGTCGGGGCGCCCGGCCACGTAGGCCAGGCCCTCCCGGATCTGGCCCCGGCCCCGGCCGCTGCGGGGCATGGGGCGCAGCTCCTTGCCGCGGATGACCAGGATCGCGGCGAGCATCGCCCCGAAGGTCACGGTGTTGAGCAGGAACACCCAGCCGGTGCCCACGGCGGCCACGAGCACGCCGGCCACGGCCGGGCCGATCAGCCGCGCCGAGTTGAACGACGTCGAGTTCAGCGCGACCGCGTTGGAGAGGTGCTCGTCGTCCACCAGCTCGGAGACGAAGGTCTGCCGGACGGGGGCGTCGACGGTCGTCGCGACGCCGAGGGCGAGCGCGAAGACGTAGACGAGCTCGAGGGTCACCGCGCCCGAGAGCACGAGCGCCCCGAGGGCGGCCGCGAGCGCGGCCATGGCCGTCTGCGTGCACAGCAGCAGCCGCCGGCGGTCGAGCCGGTCGGCGAGCACGCCGGCCCACGGGGCCAGGAGCAGCTGCGGGAGGAACTGCAGGGCGGTGACCACGCCGATGGCCGAGGCGTCGTGGTCGGTCAGCCCGTCGAAGACGAGCCAGGACTGGGCGGTGCGCTGCATCCACGTGCCGATGTTGGACACGAGGGCGCCGAGGAACCACGTCCGGTAGTTGCGGAAGCGGAAGGAGCGGAAGACCCCGCCCGCCGGCTCGCGGGCGGGTCCGCCGGCGGGGGCCGGCGCGGTCAGGACGGCTCGCCGGCGGGCGGGTGCTCGTCCGCGCCGGCGGGGCCCTGCGGGGCGGACGGCGCCCCGGCGTCGGGCTCGTCCGTGGCCGAGGCGGCGGCGGTCTCCGCCGCGGGGTCGGCGGCCGGGCCCGCCGGGGGCTCCGCCGTGGTGTCGTCGGGCTCGTCCCCGGTGTCGTCCTCCTGCGCCGCCCGCGCCTTCTCCTCGGGGCTGACCCGCTCGGACCAGGGGACCCACTCGGGGGCCAGGAGCGCGTCCCGGCCCGGGAGCAGGCCGAGCTCGCAGACCGTCACCGTGCGGCTGCGCGGGGCGCGGGCGAGGGTCGCGTACCAGTTCCAGCCGCGGTAGCCCGGCAGGGTGCACTCGAACAGGTGCGTCACGAGGCGGTCCTCCTCGACGCGCACGCCGTGGCCCTCCCCGACCTGGTCGTCGTCGGCGATCCCCGCCACGGCCTCGCGGGCGGTCGTGCGCGCCTCGACGAGCAGCGGGTCCGGGCGCGGGGCCCGGCGGCGCCGGGCCGGCCGGGCCGCCGGGGCGTCCGCGGTCGCCGGGGCGTCCGCGGTCGCCGGAGCGTCCGCGGTGGCGCCGGAGCGGTGCGGGGCGCTCGTGCCGGCTGCGCCCTCCGCCGCGGAGGCGTCCTCCGGCACGGGGGCTCCGGGGGTCTCCGGGGCGGCGGGCTCGGCAGCCGCCGGCGCACCGGTCTCCGGGTCGTCCGGACCCTCCGGAGCGGGGGGCTCGGCGGCCGGCGGCGCACCGGCCCCGGGGGCCGCCCCGGCGCGGTCGGCGCCCGCCGGGGCGGTCTCCCCGGCGGGGGCGCCCCCCGGTCGGGTCTGCCCGGCGGGGGCGTCCCCGACGGCGTCCTCCGGTGCGGCGCTGTGCTGCTCGGTCTCCTGGCTCACGGCTTCTCTCCCTGGGGGTGGGCGGACGGTCTCGGCGGGGTGCGGCTCAGACGTCCAGGTTGTCGGCCACGGTGCGCAGGATCGTGGCGATCTTGCGGCCGTGGGCGGAGTCCGGGTAGCGGCCGCGGCGCAGGCCGTTGGACATCCCGTCCAGCAGCTTGATGAGGTCCTCGGTGATGACGGCCATCTCCTCGGCGGGCTTGCGCACGTTGCGGGCCACCGACGGCGTGCGCTCCAGCAGGCGCACGGACAGCGCCTGCGCGCCCCGCCGGCCCTGGGCCACGCCGAACTCCATCCGGGTGCCCGGCTTCACCGTGCTCACCCCGGCCGGCAGCGCGGAGGAGGGCAGGAAGACCTCCTGGCCGTCGTCGGTCGCCAGGAAGCCGAAGCCCTTGTTGGAATCGAACCACTTGACCTTGCCGGTGGGCACGCTGTCTCCTCGTTCTCGTCGCGCTCTCGCGCCGTCGCGGGAAGGGTGGCCCGGCGGTTCCGCCGCACCACCCGTGGAACCTCTCATCCTAGCCCGCCGGGCCCGCCGCGGTGCGCCCGCGCTCCCGGCGGCCGCGGACCGTGCCGGGGACCGCCGGGAGCCGGTCGGGCGGCGCCCCCGGTATCCTGGAGGGCATGCCTGCTCCCGAGGACCGCCCCGCGACCACCGCCCGCCCCGACGTCCTCGCCCTGGGCGCGGTCGCGCTCGGGCTGGTCTGCGCACTGTGCCTGGCGCTGCTGCTGGTGCTCGAGGCCGCCGGCGCCGACCCCTGGGACGGGCTGACCGTCATCCCCTGGTTCGCGTTCCCGGTGGCGTTCCTGCTCCTGTGCGCCTCCCTGGTGCGCGCGCTGCGCCACCGCCGCCGCGCCTGAGGCCGGTCCCGGGCGGGCACACCGGCGCCGCCCGCGGCCCGTTCAGCGGGTTTTCAGCCTGCTCGGAGAAAATGGGGGCGTGAAGAACGAGACCCCCGAAGCGAAACTGCTCGTCGTCGACGACGAGCCCAACATCCTGGAGCTGCTGGCCACGTCCCTGCGCTTCGCCGGCTTCGAGGTGGTCACCGCCGCCAACGGCCGTGACGCCCTCGCGAAGGCGGAGACGGAGCACCCGGACCTCGCGGTGCTCGACGTCATGCTCCCCGACCTGGACGGCTTCACCGTCACCCGCCGGCTGCGCGCCGCGGGGCGGCACTTCCCCGTGCTGTTCCTCACCGCCAAGGACGAGACCGAGGACAAGGTCACCGGCCTGACGGTCGGCGGCGACGACTACGTCACGAAGCCGTTCAGCCTCGACGAGGTCGTGGCCCGCATCCGCGCCGTCCTGCGCCGCACCCAGCCGGCCGAGGAGGACGACTCGCGCCTGCGCGTGGACGACCTCGTCCTCGACGACGACGCCCACGAGGTCTTCCGCGGCGACCGCGAGATCGACCTGTCCCCCACCGAGTTCAAGCTCCTGCGCTACCTGATGCTCAACCCCAACCGGGTGCTGTCCAAGGCGCAGATCCTCGACCACGTGTGGGAGTACGACTTCAACGGCGACGCCTCGATCGTGGAGTCCTACATCTCCTACCTGCGCCGCAAGATCGACAACGACCCGGAGCTGCCGCCGCTGATCCACACCAAGCGCGGCGTGGGCTACCTGCTGCGCTCCGCCCAGCGGAACCACTGATCCGGGCGCGCGTGGAGGGCCTCTCCGCCCGGTGGCGCTCGGCGTCGCTGCGCTCGCAGCTGATGGTCCTCACGGGCCTGCTGCTGGCGCTGTCGGTGCTGGTCACCAGCTTCGTGGCGATCTCGGTGCTGCGCACCACCCTGGTGGACACCATCGACCGCGAGCTCGAGGGCTCCATCAGCTCCGTGTCCACGGTGCTGATCGCCGGGCTGCAGGGCGAGCCGGTCGGCCAGGTGCCCCACGCCGGGTACCTGCTCGACGCCGACGGCGGGCTGCTGCTGGCCGCCGAGACCACCGGCGACGGCGAGATCGACCACCGCCCGGACCTCTCGGGCGTGGACCTCGACTACGTCCAGGAGCACCCCTTCGAGCCGACGACCGTCGGTTCGGTGGACGCCCCGGAGCGGACCTGGCGGGTGCTCGTGGCCAAGCCGCGGGAGCTCGACGTGGTCGTGGCCGTCGCCGAGCCCCTCGGCCCCACCAACACGCTGATCAGCGCCGTCACCCTGCTCACCCTCAGCTTCGGCACCGCGACGCTGTTCGCGGCCCTGGCCGTGGGCTGGGTGCTCGTCACCCGGGCGTTCGCGCCGCTGCGGCAGGTCGAGCAGACCGCGGCGCGCATCGCCGAGGGCGACCTCTCCCAGCGCGTGGAGGGCCACCACCCCCAGACGGAGATCGGCCAGCTCTCGGCCTCCCTCAACGCGATGCTCGGCCACATCGAGGACGCCTTCGACGCCCGCACCCGCTCGGAGGCCAAGCTGCGCCGCTTCGTGGCCGACGCCTCCCACGAGCTGCGCACCCCGCTGGTGACGATCCGCGGCTACTCGGAGCTCTACCGGCACGGCGCCCTGCAGGACCCGGAGGCCGTGGGCGGCGCGATGTCGAGGATCGAGTCGGAGGCCAAGCGGATGACCCAGCTCGTCGAGGACCTGCTGATGCTCGCCCGCCTCGACGAGCGGCGCCCCGGTGAGAACACCGACGTGGACCTGCTGCACCTGGCCTTCGACGCCGCCGGGGACGCCCGCGCCTCGGCACCGCAGCGGCCCGTGGCGGTCGTGGGCCTCGAGGGGCCGGCCCCGTCCTCGGCGTGGGTGCACGGGGACGAGTCGCGGCTGCGCCAGGTCGTGGCCAACCTCGTCACCAACGCCCTGCGCTACACCCCCGAGGGCAGCCCCGTGGAGCTCGCGGTCGGCACGGAGCCGTCGGTGGACGGCACCTCGTCGGCGGTGCTGCAGGTGCGCGACCACGGCCCGGGCATCCACGGCGCGGACGCCGAGCGGGTGTTCGAGCGCTTCTACCGCGCCGACTCCTCCCGCACCCGCGAGACCGGCGGCACCGGCCTGGGGCTGTCGATCGTCGCCGCGATCGTCCAGCAGCACGACGGCACCGTGCGCCTGGGCGAGACCCCCGGCGGCGGGGCGACCATGACGGTGCGGATCCCGGCGGTCGAGCCCGCCGACGACGCCCCGGAGATCTGAGCCGGCCCGGTCAGGACTCCCAGGTCGCCTGGGCGAAGCGCAGCTGCCAGGGCCCGAGCTCGGTGCGCGAGTCCTCCCGCACCCACAGCGACCCGCGCAGGCTCGTGCGGTCCCCGGCGGTGAGCCGGTGGACGACGTGCACGGCCGCCGGGCCCAGCTCGACGGCCGAGAGCACGTGGGCGTCCACCGGGCCCGGACCCGGCTCCCGGGCGGCCCGGTCGAGGACCTGCGCCCGGGAGCACCAGTCGCCGGAGGCCCCGATCTCGGTGAACTCCTCGTGCAGCAGCGCCCCCAGCCGGCCGGGGTCCGCGCGCACGTCGCGGCGCAGCAGCTCCCGCTCCAGCTCCTGCACGGTGTCCACCGCGCTGCGGCCCCGGGCCAGCTCCGCCTCGTGGGCGGCCAGCTCGGCCAGCAGGTCGGGGTCGTGGCGCTCGTCGTCGTCGGCCCCCGGTGCGGCCCCCGATGGAGCTGGGGCGGACGCCGGGGCGGCCGGTTCAGGGGCGGCGGCCACGGGTGCGGCCCCGGCGAAGCCGGGGCCCTCGGGGGCCGGCCGGCCGGCTTGGAAGGCCGTGGCCACCGCGCGGGCGCGCTGGTCGGCGGCCTCGTTGAGCGCGTGCCCGGCGTGGCCCTTGACCCACTCGAAGCGCACGTCCCGGCCCTGCATCGCGGCGTCGAGGGCCTTCATGAGCTCCACGTTGAGGACCGGCTTGCCGTCCTTCTTGGTCCAGCCCTTCTTCTTCCAGCCGGGCATCCACTTCGTGATCGAGTTGATGACGTACTGGCTGTCGCACAGCACCCGCAGCGGTTCGTCCGCGCGGTGTGCTGTGGACTCCAGCAGGTCGAGGACGGCCTTGAGCTCGCCCATGTTGTTCGTCCCGTGGGGCCAGCCGCCCGCGCGCCAGGTGTTCTCGTCGATGTACCAGGCCCAGCCCGCGGGCCCGGGGTTGCCCAGGGCGGAGCCGTCGGCGGCAGCAGTGATGGTCATGGCCCCCATCCTTCCACGGGGCCCGGACCCGGCAGGACGGGGCCTCACCAGGCGTCGTCCTGGTCCACGTGCTCCTGCGCGACGTGGCGGACGCCGGGGACCCGGGAGAGCTGCTCGGCGGCCGTGCCGAGGTCCGTGCGGCCCTCGAGGCGCAGCAGGACCTCGACCTCGGGGTCCTCGGGGCCGCCGGTGCTGCGGGTCGAGACCACGGACGCGGTGAGCTCCATCTCCCGGACCGCCTCCAGCACGTCGCGCAGCACCCCGCGCCCGTCCTCGTAGCGCAGCCGCAGCGCCCGGGGCCCGAGCAGGCGCGGCAGCCGCCGGGACAGCGGGGTCAGCAGGAGCGCCGAGGCGAGGTGCAGGGCGGTCGCGGCGGCCGCGAGGGGGACCAGCCCGGCGCCGCAGGCCATCCCCACGGCGGCCGAGAGCCACACGCTCGCGGCGGTGGTCAGGCCGTGGACGACGTCCCGGTTGGTGAAGATCACCCCCGCGCCCAGGAAGCCGATGCCCGTGACGACCTGCGCGGCCACGCGGGAGGGGTCGGGCCCGGCGTCGATCCCGGGCAGGGGCGCGAAGCCGTAGGCGGAGACCAGGGTGAACACGGCCGAGCCGGTGCCGACCAGGGCGTGGGTGCGCAGCCCGGCGCTCTTGCGCCGCAGCCGCCGCTCGAGGCCGATGAGCGCCGTGAGCCCGAAGGCCGCGGCCACGAGGGTGATCTGCAGCGGGACCGGGCCCCAGTCGACGGCGTCCACGGCACCTCCTCCGGCGGGTGGTCCCTCGATTGAACACCACGGCGGGCGCCCGCGGAACGCCCGGTGCGGGCGGGGACGACGACGGGCCGGGCGCCCCCTCGCGAGAAGGGGGTGCCCGGCCCGTGCCGGTGGCGCCTCAGGCGCCCGACGGGGATCCGTCGATCACATCATGCCGCCCATGCCGCCCATGGCGTCCTCGCCGCCGGCGCCGGCGCCCGCGGGCTCCGGCTTGTCGGCGACGACGGCCTCGGTGGTCAGGAACAGCCCGGCGATGGACGCCGCGTTCTGCAGGGCGGAGCGGGTGACCTTGACCGGGTCGGCGACGCCGGCGGCCATGAGGTCCTCGTACTCGCCCGTGGCGGCGTTGAGGCCGTGGCCCTGGTCGAGCCCGCGGACCTTGTCGACCACGACGCCGGCCTCGAGGCCCGCGTTGAGGGCGATCTGCTTCAGCGGGGCGTCGATGGCGACCTTGACGATGTTGGCGCCGGTGGCCTCGTCGCCGGTGAGCTGCAGCTTCTCGAAGGCCTTCTGGCCGGCCTGGATCAGGGCCACGCCGCCGCCGGCGACGATGCCCTCCTCGACGGCCGCCTTCGCGTTGCGCACGGCGTCCTCGATGCGGTGCTTGCGCTCCTTGAGCTCGACCTCGGTCGCGGCACCGGCCTTGAGCACGGCCACGCCGCCGGCCAGCTTGGCCAGGCGCTCCTGCAGCTTCTCGCGGTCGTAGTCCGAGTCGGAGTTGGCGATCTCGGCGCGGATCTGGGCCACGCGGCCCTCGATCTCCTCGGCGGTGCCGGCGCCGTCGACGATGGTGGTCTCGTCCTTGGTCACGACGACCTTGCGGGCCTGGCCGAGCAGGTCGAGGGTGGCGGTCTCGAGGGAGAGGCCGACCTCCTCGGTGATGACCTGGCCGCCGGTGAGGATCGCGATGTCGGCCAGCTGGGCCTTGCGGCGGTCGCCGAAGCCCGGGGCCTTGACGGCCACGGACTTGATGGAGCCGCGCATCTTGTTGAGCACCAGCAGGGCCAGGGCCTCGCCCTCGACGTCCTCGGCGATGATCAGCAGCGGCTTGCCGGCCTGCATGACCTTCTCCAGGACGGGGACCAGGTCCTTGACGGCGGAGATCTTGGAGTTGACGACGAGGACGTAGGGGTCCTCGAGGACGGCCTCCTGGCGGTCCGCGTCGGTGACGAAGTAGCCGGAGAGGTAGCCCTTGTCGAAGCGCATGCCCTCGGTCAGCTCGAGGTCCAGCCCGAAGGTGTTGGACTCCTCGACCGTGATCACGCCCTCCTTGCCGACCTTCTCCATCGCCTGGGCGATGAGGCGGCCGATCTCGGCGTCGCCGGCGGAGATGGACGCGGTGGCGGCGATCTGGTCCTCGGTCTCGACCTCCTTGGCGGAGGTGAGCAGCTCCTCGGTGACGGCCTCGACGGCCTTCTCGATCCCGCGCTTGAGGCTCAGGGGGTCGGCGCCCGCGGCGACGTTGCGCAGGCCCTCCTTGACGAGCGCCTGGGCCAGGACGGTCGCGGTGGTGGTGCCGTCACCGGCGACGTCGTCGGTCTTCTTGGCGACCTCCTTGACGAGCTCGGCGCCGATCTTCTCGTAGGGGTCCTCGAGCTCGATCTCCTTGGCGATGGACACGCCGTCGTTGGTGATCGTCGGGGCGCCCCAGGCCTTCTCGAGCACGACGTTGCGGCCGCGCGGGCCGAGGGTGACCTTGACGGCGTCGGCGAGGGTGTTCAGGCCGCGCTCGAGACCGCGGCGGGCCTCTTCGTCGAAAGCAATCATCTTTGCCATGGAACTTCGTCCCTCCTGGACGGTAGACAAACGGTCGGCCTCCACGGTGCCCGCGACGGACGGCGCGCACGGCACCGGTCTCTTCCCGGGGCCGCACGACACCTCACCGTGGTGGCTGAGTTCCCACTCGCGCGCCCGTGACGCCGGGGCCGGCCCGGGGACCGGGTCCGCTGGCAGTCCACGCGACTGAGTGCTAATCGCAATCTTGGCACTCGTCCGGGGAGAGTGCAAACCCCATTGAGCCCTCCGGGCTCAGGTGTCGCCCGGGGCCGGCGACGACGCCGCGCCGGCCCCGCCCGGCCCCTGCCACTCCTCCCGGAGGACCCCGAAGAAGAGCCGGTCGTGGAACTGCCCGGCGACCTTGCGGGCCCGGCGGAAGCGGGCCTCCTCGGTGAGGCCGAGCTTGCGCGCGACCCGGCACATGCCCTCGTTGCCGGTCCACGTCTCGAGGTCGAGCCGGTGGGAGTCCGAGCGGGCGAAGAGGTGGTCGATCCACAGCCGCAGGGCCTCGGTGCCCCAGCCGCCGCGCCAGTGCTCCGGGGAGTAGATCGTGATCCCCAGCGAGCGCAGCGGCAGCAGGTGGGTGCCGGTGCCGGGGTCCTCGGTGGGCTTCTCGGTCCAGTACCAGGAGACCTGCCCGATGAACCGGTCGTCGCGGGCGTCGGCGACGACCATGGTCTCGCGCGGGTCCGGCCAGTCGGCCTGCTCGACGTGCCCGCGCAGCACCGTCAGCCAGCGCTGCGCGGACTCGGCGGTGAAGTTGGGGTAGAAGGGCCCGTCGGTGCGCTGCCACGCGTGCTCGCCGCCGTCCTCCGGGGGCACGATCCAGGCCTCGTAGGCGGCCAGGTCCGCCTCGGTCCAGTCCCGCAGGCGCACTCTCTCGCCGTCGATCCGCACAGGTCGGTCCTCTCGTGGGGCGGGTGGGCTGCTGCGGCCCGGGGTCAGGGCGCGGCCGGCCCCGTGGCGGCGGGACGGGGCGCGGCGGGCCCGGCGGCACCGAGACCGGGCCCGGCCGCCCACGCGCCGACCCCGAGGGTCAGGACCCCGGCGAGCACGATCGCGGTGAGCTCCCCGGCCCCGACCCGGACGGCGGCCGGCTCGGCGCGGTGCGCGCCCTGGCGCGGACCGCCCTCGGGGACGTCGTCGAACTCGTCGCGGGCGGGCACGCTCATCCGGCGTCCCCCCGCTGCCGGCGCAGCCGCGCCACCAGCATGGGGTCGTGGGCGAGCGCGGCCCGGCTGTCGAGCAGCACGTTGAGCCGCTGGTAGTAGCGGGTCGGCGAGAGGTTCAGCCGGCGCCGGATCTCCATCTCCTTGGCGCCCTGGTACTTCCACTGCAGGTTCTCCAGGGCGAGGATCTGCCGGTCGAGCTCGTCCAGGCCCTCCGGCCCGCCGGCGTCCTGCTCCCCGTCCGTGCGCCCGTCCGCGGCGGGGTGCTCCGGGGCGGGGTGCTCCTCCGGGGCGGGGTGCTCCTCCGCGGCGGCGTGGCCCTCCGCGCCGGGAGGCTCCCCCGGGCCGGCGTGCTCCTGCGGGTCCGGGGCCTCCCCCGGACCCGCGGGCCCTGGCCGCTGCCCGCTCACCGCTGCTCGGACCGGGGGCGGACCGAGACCGTGGTCAGCTGCGCGTCCTCGCCGGCGTCCACGACGGCGCGCACCGCGGCGGCCACCGACTCCGGGCGCAGGTAGCGCTCGGGCTCGTAGGGGTTGCCGAGCCCGGCCTGGATCTCCTGCTGCATCTGCGTGTCCACGGGGCCGGGGTGCACGGAGGAGACGCGCACCCCGTCGGCGGCGACCTCCTGGCGCAGGGAGTCGGCCAGGGCGCGCAGGGCGTGCTTGGAGGCGGCGTAGACGGCGTCGCCGGCGCGGGCGGTGAGCCCGGAGCCCGAGTTGACGAACACGACCGTCCCGCGCGCCGCCCGCAGGCCCGGCAGCAGCTGCCGGGTGAGCTCGGCGGGGGCGACGACGTTGAGCTCGAGCTGCTCCCGCCACTGCGCGGGGGTCGCGGCCTCGACGGTCGTGCGCCCCGCGACGGCCGCCGAGTGGACGAGCACGTCGACGCGGTCCAGCCCGGCCAGCGCCTGCGGCAGGGCCTCGAGGTCGGTCAGCTCCACGGCGCGGGCGCGCACGTGCGGCAGGGCCGCCAGCTCGGCCAGCAGCTGCGGGTCGCGGCCGAGGGCCACGACGTCGTGGTCGCGGGCGAGGTCGGCCGCGCACGCGCGGCCGATGCCGCGGGTGGCTCCGGTGACCACCGCGACGGGACGGGGATCGGGTGCGCTCATGGTCCCACTCTAACCAGTGCCCTCCGCCCGGGCCCGCGCCGGGCGGGGCCTAGAGTGGTGCCCGTCCGCACGCCGAGCCTGAGGAGGACCCGTGGGCGAGCCGCAGCCGCTGGAGCAGATCATGGCCGAGGACTGGGCCGAGGCCCTCGCCCCGGTCGAGCCCGCGATCCGGCGGATGGGCCGGTTCCTGCGGGAGGAGCACGCCGCCGGGCACCGCACCCTGCCCGAGGGCCCCGCCGTGCTGCGGGCCTTCCAGGAGCCGCTGGCCGGTGTCCGGGTCCTCGTGGTGGGCCAGGACCCCTACCCCACCCCGGGCCACGCGATGGGGCTGTCCTTCTCCGTGCAGCCGCACGTGCGGCCGCTGCCGAAGTCCCTGCGCAACATCTACCGGGAGCTGCACGACGACGTGGGGGTCGTCCCGCCCGAGCACGGGGACCTCTCCGCCTGGTCCCGCCAGGGCGTGATGCTGCTCAACCGGGTGCTCACCGTGCGGGCCGGGGCCCCGGCCTCCCACCGGGGCAAGGGCTGGGAGGAGGTCACCGAGCGGGCCGTGAAGGTGCTCGCGGAGCGCGGGGGTCCGCTCGTGGCCGTGCTGTGGGGCAACGACGCCCGGTCGACCGGCACGTGGCTCGGGGACTGCCCGCGGATCGAGTCCGCCCACCCCTCGCCGCTGTCCGCCTCGCGGGGGTTCTTCGGCTCGCGGCCCTTCTCCCGTGCCAACGCGCTGCTGCAGGAGCAGGGGGCGGAGCCGGTGGACTGGCGGCTGTGAGCCGCGCGGCTGGCTAGGCTGGGCGCCATGACGACTCCTCCCCCGGCCCGGCCGCGCCGTCCCCAGCTCAACCTCACCGTCCGGGAGCGCCGGCAGCTGTCCCCCTCGATGGTCCGGGTGGTCCTGGGCGTCGACGAGCCGGAGCGCTACGAGGACGTGGTGCCCCCGGAGAAGTACGTCAAGCTCGTCTTCCTCGACCCGGCCGTCGACCACGGCCCCGACCCCGACTACTGGGCGCTCAAGGAGTCGCTGCCGCCCGAGCACCGGCCCGTGACCCGGCACCTGACGATCCGCCGCTGGATCCCCGAGCGCGCCGAGCTCTGGATGGACTTCGTCCTGCACGGGGACACCGGCCACGCCGGGCCGTGGGCGGCCCGCGCCGAGCCGGGGCAGCGGATCATCGCCCTGGGCCCCGGCGGGACGTGGGTCCCCGACCCGCAGGCGCGGTGGACACTGGTCGCCGCGGACGACGCCGCGCTCCCCGCCGCGCTGGCCGTGCTGGAGTTCCTGCCCGACACCGCCCGGGGCGAGGCGGTCCTGGAGGTCGGCTCGCGCGCCGACGTGCTGCCCGTGACGGGCCCGGCCGGGGTCGCCGTGCGCTGGGTGTTCCGCGAGGAGGGCGGCTCCCTGCCCGAGGCTGTGCACGCGGCGGGGTGGCCGGAGGACACCGCGGGCGTGCAGGCCTTCGCCCACGGGGAGCGGGAGGCCATGAAGGCCCTGCGCCGGGAGCTGCTCGAGGTCCGCGGGCTGGACCGCTCGCAGGTCTCGCTGTCCGGGTACTGGGCGCGCGGGCGCACCGAGGACGTCTTCCAGGCCGAGAAGAAGCTGCCGGTCGGCCGGATCCTCTAGGGCCCGCCGGCCGCCTCAGCGGCGGCGGTTGCGCCGCGCGCCGGTGCCGTTGAGGTGGCCCACGAAGGGGCGCATGAGGTACTTGCCGAGCACCACGCCCGAGGCCAGGGCCACGATGGTGGCCATCGCGTTGACCAGGCCCACGATGCCGGGACCGTAGGACTCGGTCTCCACGGTGACGGTGTACAGGCCGCGGAAGATCGACAGGCCGGGCAGCAGGAACGTCAGCGCGGGGATCGCCACGACCAGCTGCGGGACCCGGTGCCAGGCCGCCAGCACGGTCGCCACGCACCCGGTCGTGACGGCGGCGACCGCCGTGTCCAGCCGCACGCCCAGCCCCAGCCAGGTCCCGGAGTGGTAGACGAGCAGGCCGGCCAGGCCCGCGAGCACGGAGGAGAGCACGTGCTGCGGCTTGGCCTGCATGGTCACCGCGAGCAGGCCGGTGGCCAGGAGCATGAACACCGTGTTGACCACGGGGTGGACGGCCGAGAACGCGTTCTGCGCGACGTCCACCGGCGGCATCCCCAGGTAGCCGGCCAGCGAGACGCCGCCGGCGATGCCCACGACGAGGCCCAGGAACGCCATCGCCGTGGACAGCAGGCGGCCGGCGGCCGTGACGGGGAAGCCGTTGATCGCGTCCTGCATCGTGGAGACCATGCGGGTGGTGGGCAGCATGAGGATGATCCCGCCCGCGATGACCAGGGCCGGGGACAGGTCCACCCCGGCCCCGGACAGCAGCAGCGCCACCACCGTGACGATCCCGGACTGGGCGGCCTGGGAGAAGAACTCGGGGATGCGCCAGACCGCCAGCCGGGTCGCCACGGCCTGGGCGAGGATCCACGCCGCCCCGGCCACGGCGGCGCCCGTGAGGCCGCCGCCGATCCCGACGATCAGCGCCATGATCGCGGCGACGGTCGCGGTGGAGACCATCCACCGCGGGTAGGGCTTGGGCTTGGCGTTGATCTCGGCCAGCCGCCGCTCGGCCTCCGCGCGGGGGGTCTCGCCGTCGGCGATCTGCGCGACGAGCTGGTGGGTCTCCCCCAGCCCGGCGTAGTTGTCCGTCCAGGAGCGCACCACGCGCATCACGGTGTGGGTGTAGGTCTCCGGGTCGTTGAGCACGTCCTCGCGCGTGCGGGGGGCCCGGTCGTCGCGGTCGGCGCCGTCGTCGGCGATGTAGTTGATCGTCACGGACTGGTTGGTGATGTCCACCTCGAGGTTCTCGACCCCGTAGGTGGCGCACACGGCGACGATCGCGTTCTCGACGTCGAGGGCGTCGGCGCCGTAGTGGAACATCGTCTCCGCCAGGCGCAGGGCGAAGTTCAGCGTGCGCCGGGCCTCGCGGTCGGTGGTGGACTCCCCGAAGCGGCGCAGGTGGGCGAAGGGCGAGACGCTCAGCCGCTCCACGGCGCGCATGGGCGCGGTGGGCGCGGACTCCCCCTGCAGGATCGAGCGCAGCCGGGCCCGCCCGCCCGGCCGGGCCGGGTGCGCGCGGGTGGCGGGGTAGGCCCCGCGCTGCATCCGGTCGGCGCTCTTGCCCGGCTCCGGGACCGGCCCGATCGTGGTGGTCTCGGGCCGCGAGACGGGCCCGGCCACGGTCCGGCGGCGGCGCCGGGGCGGGGCGGCCTGGGGGGCGGTGCTCGCCGCGGAGAGCGGCTGCGCCGCCCCGGGGACGCCGGCCGGCCCGCCGTGGGCCCGGATCTGCTCCGCGCTGAGCACGGGCAGCGCCTGCGGCGCGAGGGGGACGACGTCGAGGGTCGTGGTCTCCGCCCGGCGGCGGGCCTGCAGCGCCTGGGCCTCGGTGGGCCGGACCGGGGCGGGGACGGTGCCGCCGCGCTCGCCGGGGCGGGCGAAGCCGGTGAGGGCCGTGTCCCCGCCGGGGCCGAAGGGCTCGACGGCGTAGGGCTCGGGCTCCTCCCCCGCGCCCGACGAGGGGTAGGCGGCGAACGGGCGCAGGGGGGTGCGCGGGTCGGTCGTCACGCGGTGGTCCTCCTTCCGGGGCGCGGGAGAGCCGGGTGCGGCCGGGGACCCGGCGGGCGGGGTCGTCGGGGGTCTCAGTAGAAGGGCTGGCCGGTGCGGCGCACCCACAGCTGGCGCTGGACCTTCTCCGCGAACCGGGTCCAGGCGGCGTAGCGGGCCGGGCGCAGCACCAGGTCGTGGACGCCCACGAAGTCGACCACGGACTTGGTGAAGCTCGTCTTGAACAGCCCCAGCCCGTAGTAGGGGTGGTCCTTGTCCTTGAGCCGGTCGCTGGGCGGGGTGCCGCACAGGTCGTACTCCACGATCCCGTGCTCGCGCATCAGGTCCGTGACGGCCGTCCACTGCACGAGGTGGGAGTCGCCGTACTGGCGGCGCCGGGGCTTGGAGCCGCCGTCCTTGTAGGTGCCCTTGCGGCCGTAGGCCACGACGTAGGCGCCCACGGAGGGCTCGCCGTCCTCGTAGGTGAAGTACATCCGGCCCTGTCCGGCGCGCTCGAAGGCCGTCCAGAACTTCGCGTAGTAGTCGTAGGAGCGCAGGTTGATGTTCGCCTCCCCCTGCCCGACCGTGTCCATGAGCGCGTACATCCGGCGCATGTTCTCCTCGGTCAGCTCCACCCGCTCGACCGTGCAGCCCTCGCGCAGGGCCCGCCGCACGGCGTTGCGCCCGCGCGAGTGCAGGGACTTCAGCACGGTCTCCTCGTCGGCGTCCGTGGCCAGGACCGCCGTGGAGTCGTTGGGCTGGATGTCGAAGGACTTCCGCAGCCCCGCGCGGGCGAGCACCGCGCGGGCGTGCTCGGAGGCGGGCACGTCCGGCTCGATCTTGAGCGCGAAGACGTCCAGGCCCTGCTCCGCCACGAACCGCGCGGTGGCCTCGGCGATCCCGGGGACGTCCTCGACGGAGGCGACGTCGGGGCCCTTGATCATGTACCAGAGCCGGCCCAGGGCGGGGACCTTCTTCTCCAGGACGAGGTTGTAGGAGGCCTGCCCGCCGTCGGCGGGCTCGTGCACGAGGTGCAGGGGGCGCCAGCCGTGCTCCGCCTTGACCTCCGCGAAGGACGCGGACTGCAGCATGTTCCCGCCGTTGGGGTTGGCCGTGACGTGGTCGTCCCAGGCGGCGATCTCCTGGTCGGTGGCGAAGCGCGCGGTGAACTCTCGCAAGGCTCTCTCAATCGTCGGGGTGGTCGAGGGGGGTCGGGCGGGGGCCCCGGTCAGTCTAACCGCGCGGGGGGCGGGAGCCCGGCGGGCCCGTGTGTATCCTGTTCGGGCGGTCCGCCCGGGGGTCCGGAACCCTCCCGGCGGACCGGGACGGGACCGGCGCCGAGCCCGGAGGACCCCGGGAGCTGGGAAGGTGGCGGGAACCGTGGGTGCATCGGGCGGCCGGTGGAGCATCGCGCGCGCCGCGGTGCTGGTGACCGGGCTGACCGCCGTGTCCACGGTGCTGGGCTTCGCCCGCGACGTGGTGATCGGCGCCGTCTTCGGGGCGGGCGCCGCCCTCGACGCCTGGCTCGTGGCCCAGGGGGTGCTCAACGTGGTCCTGGGCCTGGCCGCGTGGGCCATGGCCCGGTCGGTGACCCCCGTCGTCTCCCGCGAGGCCGCCCGCGAGCGGGACGCGGGCACGGGCTGCCGCGGCCACCGCGGCTTCGACGTGGCCCTGACCCTCACCCTCGTCGCCCTCGGGGCCGCCGCCGTCGTGGCGGGGCTGCTGGCGGCGCCCCTGACCGCCGTGCTGGCCCCGGGCTTCGCCGGCGAGCAGGCCGCCACGGCCGCGGCCCTGACCCGCATCGTGCTCGTGGCGACCGTGCTCGTGGCCGCCACCGACCTGCTGGCCTCCCTCGCCCAGGCCCACGGCCGCTTCGCCTGGTCCTCGGTCCAGGGGGTGCCGTTCAACCTGGTGATGATCGCCGCCGCGGGCCTGCTCGGCCCGCACTGGGGCATCGCCGCGCTGCCGGCCGGCTACGTGGCGGGCTCGGCGGCGCGGCTGCTGCTGCAGCTGCCCCCGCTGCGGGCGCTGGGCACCCGCGTGCGGCCCCGGTGGGACCTGTCCGATCCCGGCTTCCGGGAGATCGTCCGGCTCGTCCCGCCGATGCTCGTCGGCAACGCGGTGGTCAACGTCAACACCCTCGTGGACCGGGCGGTGGGCTCGACCCTGGCCGAGGGCTCCATCACGGCCCTGACCTACGGGTGGCGGCTGGTGGACCTGCCCGAGACGCTCGTGATCGCCTCGCTGCTGGTCCCCCTCTACCCGGCGCTGTCCGCCGCGGCCGGGGACCCGCCCGAGCTGCGCCGGCTCGTGGGCCGGGGACTGGCCGTGGTCGTCACGGCCCTGACCCCGCTGTGCGTGCTGTTCACGGTGCTGGCGGGCCCGCTGGTGGCCACGGCCTTCGGCCACGGCGCGTTCGACGCCGAGGACACCGCCGCGACCGCCACGGCGGTCGCGTGGTACGCCCCCGCGCTGCTGGCCCTGGGGATCCGGCAGGTGGTGGTCCGGGCCTCCTACGCCCTGGGCGACTCCCGGGGACCCGTGGTCGTGGCGGTGCTGGCCATGGTCGTCAACGTGGCCGGCGACCTGGTGCTCGCCCCCGTGCTGGGGGTGGCGGGGATCGCCGCGGCCACGAGCGCCTCCCTGGTGCTCGCCGCGGCGCTCAACGCGTGGCTGCTGCACCGCCGCCACGGCGGCCTCGACGCGGGCCCGGCGCTCGCGCTGCTGCTGCGGGCCCTGGCCCTGGGGGCGGTCTCGGGCGCCGCCGGTGCGGCCGCGCACGCGGCGCTGGCGGGCGCCCCGGTGCTGCTGCTGGTGCCGGCGGTGGTCCTGGTGGTGGGCGCCGTGCACGTGCTGGGGCTGGCGCTGCTGCGCGCCCCGGAGCTGGGCCTGGCGCGCGACGCGGCCCGGACCGTGCTGCGGCGGCGCTGAGCCCCGCCCGCTCCCGGCCTCAGCCGCGGCGGCGGGCCAGGCGCCAGGTCAGCAGGTGCCAGGCGGGCCCGGGGTCGCGGGGGTCCCAGACGCTGTGCTGGGCGCCGAGGCTCCAGCGCAGGCTCTCGGCGACGTCGGCCGCCAGCCCGCCGCGGCGCTCGGCCCGCGCCCGCCGCAGGTCCCCCGACAGCCAGGTGTAGCGCACCCCGGGGCGGGCGTCCGGCAGCGGCGGCACCGGGCGGCCCAGCACGAGGCGCGCCCACGCGTCGGTCAGCCCCGGGCGGGCGGCCTCGGCCAGGGACAGGGAGCCGTAGAAGCGGCCGTTGAGGTCGATCAGGTGCGGGACGCCGTCGTCGCCGGTGAGGAACTGCAGCTCCACGAGCCCCCACCAGCCCAGCTCGCGCAGCAGCGCCTCCGCGCGCGCGGCGAGCTGCTCGTCCACCGGCACGGTCCGCGCCCGGGCGGAGGCCCCGTTGGGGGTGGGCCACAGCCGGGGCGTGCTCTGCTGGACCCGCCCGTGCAGGCGCCCGTCGCGGAAGACCCCGATCAGCGCGCCGAGCCGGCCCCGGACGGGCTCCTGCAGCACCGCCTCCGCCCCGGCGGCGCGGATCAGCCGCACCTGGCGGCGGGCGGAGTCCGCGTCGGGGTGCAGCCTCGCCTCGATCCGGTGCGGGCGGGTCTGCCCCGGGGCCCAGTGGGCGCGGCACTTGACGACGGCGGGGCCCTGCCACGCCGCGAGGGCCTCGTCCGTGGCGGGCACCGTGCGCGGGGCGGCGAGCCCGGCGCGGGCGGCCCGGGCGGCCAGGCCCATCTTGTCGAGGGCGGCGGCGACCACGGGCGGGTCGGGGTGGGCCGTGCGCACCGGCAGGTGCCGGCGGTAGGCCGAGACGGCCGCCATCCAGTCGTCGCCGGCGCCGAAGACGAGGTCGTAGCCGCCCTCGGCCACGGCCCGGCGCACGCCGTCGACGAACGCTCCCCCGTCCCCGCGGGGCCGCGGGACCTCGTGCCGGGCCCGCGCGGCGCGGGAGGCCCCGAGCATGCCGGGCTCGGGGGTGCCCACGCCGACGGTCCACCCGGCGCGGCGCAGCGCCCGCACCGCGGCCAGGGCGCCCCGGTCGCGGGCCGTGCCCACCACGAGCACCCGCCCGGGGGCCGGGGGCCGCCGGTCCGTGCTGGTCGGCGCGGTCGGTCTCGGTGCGGGCGTCATCGGTCCTCCGGTCGTCGGGCTGGGCACGGCTCCCACCGTATCCGGTGCTCGTGAGGGCTCCGTGGGACGGGGCCGCACGCGACGGCGCCCGCCCACCGGGAGGTGGGCGGGCGCCGTGGACGGGCCGGGGGTGCTACTCGGCGTCGTGGTCGGTCTCGAGGATGCGCACGAGCGCGTCCAGCGCCTCGTCCGCGCCCTCGCCCTCGGCCCGGAGGACGACCTTGTCCCCCTGCTCGGCCCCGAGGGACATCAGCGACAGGACGCTCGAGGCGTCCATCGCCTCGTCGGCCGGCTCGCCGTCGGCGGCGATGGTGATCTCCAGGTCGTACTCCCCGGCGGCCTCGGCGAAGATGGCGGCGGGGCGGGCGTGCAGGCCCACCTTGGAGGCGATGGTGGCGGTGCGTTCTGCCATGGTGGTGCTCCTTCGGGTTGGGGTGGTGCTGGGTCGGTGGGGGAACGGGAGTGCGGGCGGGGCCTCAGAGGCCCAGCTCGGCGAGGACGGGCAGCTCGGCGCGCACGGCGGCGGCCGCCTCGGCCGCCGTGGCCTGCTCGACCGCGAGCTCCGCGAGGGAGCGGGCGGTGGCCAGGTCCACTGAGCGCAGGACGGCCGCGACGGGCGAGAGCGCCCGGGGGCTCATGGACAGGGTGTGCACCCCGAGGCCCACGAGCACCACGGCCAGCGCCGGGTCGGCCGCGGCCTCGCCGCACACGCCGACGTTGCGGCGGCCGGAGCCCTCGGCCTCGGCGCGGCGGGCGCCCTCGACCGTGAGGCGGACCATCCGCAGCACGGCGGGCTGCCAGGGGTTGTTGAGCTCGGCGAGCGAGCCCAGCATCCGGTCGGCGGCCATCGTGTACTGGGTGAGGTCGTTGGTGCCCAGGGAGACGAACTCGACGTGGCGCAGGATCTGGTCGGCCGTCACGGCCGCGGACGGGGTCTCGACCATCACCCCGGGCACCCGCAGGCCCGCCGTCGCGGCCATCGCCGCGAAGTCGCGGGCCTCCTCGGCCGCGGAGATCATGGGGGCCATGACCCACACCTCCGCGGCCGTGGCCTCGTCGGCGCGCGCGATGGCCTCCAGCTGGCGGGCGAGCACCCCGGGCACGGAGCGGTCGGTGCGGTAGCCGCGCACGCCCAGCGCGGGGTTGGGCTCGGCGGTGTCCGTGAGGAACGGCAGCGGCTTGTCCGCCCCCGCGTCGAGGGTGCGGACCACGACCTTCTTCTCCTCGAAGGCGGCGAAGATCGCGGTGTACTGCTCGACCTGCTCCTCCACCGAGGGCTCCTCCCCGCGGCCCAGGAAGCAGAACTCCGTGCGCAGCAGCCCCACGCCCTGGGCGCCGGCCGCGGCCGCGGTGCGCGCGTCCTCGGCCGTGCCCACGTTGGCGTAGAGCGGGACCTCGGTGCCGTCGGCGAGCACGCCCCGGCCGTCGAAGTCGCTGCGCGCCGCGGCGGCCCGCTCCCAGGCCGCGACGAGCTCCCGCTCCTCCGCCCCGGGCTCGGTGCGGACCTCGCCCGTGGCGCCGTCGACGAAGACCTCGGTGCCGTCGGCCAGCTCCTCGACGCCCCGGGCGGCCACGATCGCGGGCAGCCCCAGGTTGCGGGCGAGGATCGCGGTGTGGGACTGGGGCCCACCCGCGGAGGTCACCAGGGCCAGGACCTTCGCCGGGTCCAGCGTGGCCGTGTCCGCGGGGGCGAGGTCCTCGGCGGTGAGCACGAAGGGCGTCTCCCGCTCCGGGATCCCCGGCATGGGCAGCCCCTGGAGGCGGGCCACGAGCCGGGCGCGCACGTCCTCGATGTCCGCCGCGCGCTCGGCCATGTACCCGCCGAGGGCGCGCATCTGCTCCGCGTAGGCGCTCGCCGCCTCCCACAGGGCCCGCTCGGGGGCGAGGCCGCGGTCCGTGATCAGCTTCCCGGCGTTCTTCAGCAGCGCCCGGTCCCCGGCCATCAGGGCCGTGGACTTGAGCACGTCCGCGGCGTCCTTCTCCGTGGCGGCCTCGGCCCGGCGCTTGAGCTCCGCCTTGACCTCCGCGGCCGCCTCCTGGAGGCGGGCCACCGCGTCCTCGGGGGCCTCGTCGCGCAGGGCCAGTCCGGCCGCGGGCTCGGCCACGGGAGCGGGCATGCTCACGAGCTCGCCGATGACGCGGCCCGCGCACACCCCCACGCCTGTCAGTGTTCGCATGTTGTCCTTCTTCCCGGGGAACGGTCGGTGGGTGGCCGCCACGGGGACGGCCGGGGCGGCGCGGGTCAGGCGGTCGCCGCCGCGGGCGCGGCGGCCGCGACGTCGCGCTCGGTGTCGGCCACCTTGCGCTGGACGCCGCCCACGTGCTTGAGGGCGACGACGACGCCGGCTGTGACCACCGTACCCACGAGCACGGCGGCGAGGAACATGAGCGGGTTGCCGATCAGCGGCAGGATCCACACGCCGCCGTGCGGGGCGGGCGAGGTCGCGCCCGCGCCCATGGCCACGGCACCGGCGGCCGCGCCGCCGGCCATGGTCGCGGGCAGCACGCGCAGCGGGTCGGCCGCCGCGAACGGGATCGCGCCCTCGGAGATGAAGGACAGGCCCAGCAGCCAGGCGGCCTTGCCGTTCTCCTGCTCCACCGTGCTGAAGTAGCGCTTGGCGACGAGCGAGGCGAGGGCCAGGCCCAGCGGGGGCACCATGCCGGCGGCGATGACCGCGGCCATGATCTCCTGCGGGGCGGTGTTGGCGGCCGTGGCGGCGCCCAGGCCCGCGGCGGCGAAGGTGTAGGCGACCTTGTTGATCGGCCCGCCGAGGTCGAAGCCCATCATGAAGCCGAGGATCGCGCCCAGGGCCAGGGCCCCGGCACCGGTCATGCCGCTGAGCCACTCGGTGAGCCAGGCCATGAACGTGGCGATCGGCCCGCCCAGGACGAGCAGCAGCAGTCCCGAGGAGAAGATCGTGGCCAGCAGCGGGATGACGACCACCGGCATGAGGGAGCCCAGCCAGCGGGGCAGCTGCGGCTTGGCCAGCCAGTAGGCGGCCAGGCCGGCCAGCAGCCCGCCCACGATGCCGCCCAGGAAGCCGGCGCCCATGAAGTTGGCCACGAGCCCGGCGGCGAAGCCGGGGGCGATGCCGGGCCGGTCGGCGAGGCCGTAGGCGATGTAGCCGGCGAGGGCGGGCACGAGCAGCCCGATCGCGAGCGAGCCCATCTTGAACAGCACGGCGCCGAGGTACTGGGCGAGCGAGGCCTCGCCGAGGTTCCACAGGGTGGAGGTGCCCAGGACGTCGTCGGCGATGTTGGCGATGTCCGCCCCGGCGACCATGAAGCCCAGGGCGATGAGCAGACCGCCCGCGGCGACGAACGGGATCATGTAGCTCACGCCCGTCATCACGGCCTTGCGGATGCGGGTGCCCCACCCCTCCTGGCCGGAGGCCGCGGCGTCCTCGGTCCCGGCCCCGCCGCCCTGGACGCGGGGGGCGTCCGGGTCCTCGGCCCGGGCGAGGGCCTCGCGGATCATGACGTCGGGCTCGTCGATGCCCCGCTTGACCGGGGAGGCGACGTAGGGCTTGCCGGCGAAGCGGCCCCGGTCGCGCACGTCCACGTCGGTCGCGAAGATCACCGCGTCGGCCGCGGCGATCGCGGCGGGGTCCAGCTTGGTGAAGCCCGCCGAGCCCTGGGTCTCGACCTGCAGGTCGACCCCGAGCTCCTGGGCGGCGTTACTGAGCCCGTCGGCGGCCATGTAGGTGTGGGCGATCCCGGTCGGGCAGGCGGTGACGGCCACGACCCGGCGCCGCTGCCCCGCCGCGGCGGGGGCCTGCTCCGGGACCGCGGCACCGGACGCGGCCCCGCCGGCGGCCACGGCCGCCGGGGTCGCCGCGGCCGTGGTCGCCCCGGCGGGACCCTCCTCGGCGGGACCGAGACCGAGCGCGCCGTCGACGAGGCGCACGACCTCCTGCTCGCTGCGGGCCGCGCGCAGGGACGCGGTGAAGTCCTTCTTCATGAGCGAGCGGGCGAGCTTGGCCAGCAGCTTCAGGTGGGTCTGGTCCGCGCCCTCGGGGGCCGCGATGAAGAAGACCAGGTCGGCGGGGCCGTCCTTCGCGCCGAAGTCGACCTTCGGGTCCAGGCGGGCCATGGCCAGGGTCGGGGCCGTGACGGCGGTCGAGCGGCAGTGCGGGATCGCGATGCCGCCCGGGATGCCGGTGGCGGTCTTGTCCTCGCGGGCGATGGCGTCGGCGAGCAGCCCGTCGAGCTGCTCCGCGCGCCCGGCGCGCTGGACCAGGGCGGCGAGCTGACCGATGACGGTCGCCTTGTCCTCCCCGAGGTCCTGGTCCAGCTGGACCAGGTCGGGCGTGATGAGCTCGGACACGGTGTCCTCCTTGAGCGGCGGGCCCTGGGGCCCGGGTGGTTCGTGGTGGTCGGGGAAGCAGGTGGTGCGGGTCAGCCGGCGGCGTCCTGCGGGGCGAGCTCCCGCACGGCGACGGCCTCCGGCGTGGTCCCCGACAGCGCGGGGACCCGCGTGCCGGGCAGTGCGGCGGCCGCCGTGCCGGAGGCGACGGCCTGGCGCAGGCACCCGGCGGGGTCGTCCCCCCGCTCGTGGGCCAGCAGGTAGCCGGCGAGCGAGCTGTCGCCCGCGCCGACGGTCGAGCGGACCGCGACGGGGGCGTGCACCGCGTGCCAGGAGCCCGCCGCGGTGGTCAGCACGGCGCCGCCGCCGCCCAGCGTGGTCAGCACGGCGCCCAGGCCCCGGCCGACCAGCGCCGCGGCCACGGCCGCGGCGAGCGCGGGGTCGGCCTCGAGGGCGTCGCCGTCGCCGCGGCCCACCAGCTCGGCCAGCTCCTCGCCGTTGGGCTTGATCAGGTCGGGCAGGGCGTCGTCGTCGGCCGTCGCGCCGGCCAGGGCGGGGCCGGAGGTGTCCACGGCGATCCGGGGGGCGCGCTCGCCCAGGGCGGCGCGCACCCGGCGGACCAGCTGCGCGTAGGTGCCCGGCTCCGCGCCCGGGGGCAGGGAGCCGGCGAGCACGATCCAGGAGGCCCCGGCCCCGTGGCGCACGAGCAGCGCGGCCAGCTCCTCCAGCCGCTGCGCGCTCAGGGGCGTCCCGGGGGCGTTGAGCTTCGTGGTGGTGCCGTCGGGCTCGGTGATGGTGACGTTGGAGCGCACCGGGGCCCCGGCCGGGACGCTCTCGTGCGGGACGCCGGCGGCGTCGAGCTCGGCCAGCAAAGGGTCCCCGGGGTCCGCGGGGAGCACCGCGAGGGTGGGCGAGCCGCTGGCGCGCAGGGCGCGGGAGATGTTGACGCCCTTGCCCCCGGCGTCCTGCCGGGCGCCCGTGGCGCGCTGGACGGCGCCGCGGCGCAGCGCGGCGCCGAGCTCGACGGTGCGGTCCAGGGAGGGGTTGAGGGTGACGGTGAGGATCACGCGAGCACCACCTCGACGTCGGCGGCCTCGAGGGCCGCGGCGAGCTCGGGGCCGGGGGCCCGGTCGGTGACGAGGGTGTCGATCTCCTCGAGGGAGGCGAAGCGCATGAGGGTCTCCTGCCCGAACTTGGCCGCGTCGCACAGCAGCACGACGCGGCGGGAGGTCTGGACGATCGCCGACTTCACGACCGCCTCGATGGGGTCGGGGGTGCTCAGCCCGAACTCGGGGTGCAGGCCGTTGCAGCCGATGAAGGCGACGTCGGGGCGCAGCCGGGAGTAGTGCTCCGCCGCCCGGCCGCCGGCGGCGGCCCAGGTCAGCTTGCGCACCCGCCCGCCCACGAGCTCGAGGCCGATGCCGGTGGCGTCGGCGAGCTTCGCGGCGATGTGCAGGGCGTGGGTGATGATCAGCTGCTCCTGGCCGTCCGGCAGCGTGGAGTCGGAGCGCACGATGAGGTCGGCGAGCGCCTCGACCGTGCTGCCGGCGTCGAGCACCACGGCCCCGGCCCCGCTGGTGCGCAGCAGGGAGAAGGCCGCCTCGGCGATGCGGCGCTTCTCGGGGGTGTTCAGGTGCTGGCGGGAGTGGATGGCCTTCTCGTCGACCGTCGTCTGCTCCACGGGCACGGCCCCGCCGTGGACCCGCCGCAGCCGTCCGGCCGCCTCGAGGGCGGCGAGGTCGCGGCGGACCGTCTCCATGGTGACGTCGAAGCGCCGGGCGAGCTCGGCACCGTTGACCCGTCGGCTCGTGGCCACGAGCTCGGCGATCTCCGCCTGGCGCTCCGTCGCGAACATGTCCTGCACCTCCTCGGCCGGGAACCGGCCCTCCGCTCCTGTGTTCCGTTGAGTTTATGTGACTTCGTGTGGGTTTACCAGGGGTTCCGGTGATCCACTTCACGGGACGTCGCGGAGCGGTGCCGACGCCGCGGGCCACGGCCGCGGGGGGGCCGGGGGGGCCGGCGTCCGGGGGCGGGCGTAGCCTGGGCCCGGGAGACCGTGCCCGTCCCGGCCCGCCGTGCGGGCCGGTCCCGTCCCGCGAGCAGGAGCGCCGCCCCGATGCTTGTCCGCCTCCTCCGGCAGTACACCGGCCGCTACCGGCGCTGGGTGCTGGCCGTCGTGGTCCTGCAGCTCGCCGCGACGGTCGCCGCGCTGCTGCTGCCCAGCCTCAACGCGCGGATCATCGACGAGGGCGTGACCCGCGGCGACACGGACCTGGTGCTGCGGGTGGGGCAGGTGATGCTCGTCGTCGCCCTCGTGCAGGTGCTCGCCGCCGTGGCCGCCGTGTACTGCGGGGCGCGCGCGGCCATGGGCACGGGCCGGGACCTGCGGCGGGCCGTCCAGCGCCGCGTCGGCTCCTTCGGGGCCCGCGAGGTCGGGCGCTTCGGGGCGCCGTCGCTGATCACCCGCGGCACCAACGACGTCCAGCAGATCCAGCTGCTCGTGCTCACGGGCCTGAACTTCATGGTCGCCGCCCCCATCATGAGCGTCGGGGGGATCGTCATGGCCCTGCGCGAGGACCCGGGGCTGTCGTGGCTCGTGTGGGTCTCGGTGCCGCTGCTCGCCGTGGTGGTGGGCGCCCTCGCGACCCGCCTGATGCCGCTGTTCCGGCTCATGCAGGCCCGGATCGACCGCGTCAACGGTGTGCTCCGGGAGCAGATCGTGGGGGTGCGCGTGGTGCGGGCCTTCGTGCGCGAGGACCACGAGCGCCGCCGCTTCGCCGGGGCCAACGCGCAGCTGACGGACGTCTCCGTGCGGATCGGCTCCCTGTTCGTGCTGATGTTCCCCCTGATCAGCATGATCCTGCACCTGGCCACGGCCGCGGTGCTGTGGTTCGGCGGCCAGCGCGTGGACGCGGGCCAGATCCAGGTCGGCTCGCTCACGGCGTTCCTGCAGTACCTGCTGCAGATCCTCACCGCCGTGATGATGGGCACCTTCATGCTGATGATGGTCCCGCGCGCGCTGGTCTGCGCCGAGCGCGTCGCCGAGGTCCTGGACACCGAGCCGGAGCTGCGCGAGCCGGAGGAGCCGGTGGCCCCGGGCCCGGCCCGCGGCGCCGTGGAGCTGCGCGGGGTGAGCTTCTCCTACCCCGGGGCGCAGGCCCCCGTGCTCGAGGACCTCGACCTGCGCGCCGGACCCGGCACCACGACCGCCGTGGTCGGGGCCACGGGCTCGGGCAAGTCCACCCTGCTGCGGCTGCTCCCCCGGCTGCTCGACCCCACGGCCGGGACGGTGCTGCTGGACGGCGTCCCGCTGCCGCGGTACGGGCGCGCCGAGCTGAGCGCCCGCGTGGGGTGGGTCCCCCAGCGGGCCTACCTGTTCTCGGGCACGGTGGCCTCCAACCTGCGGCTGGGCCGGCCGGAGGCCACGGACGAGCAGCTGTGGGCGGCGCTGCGCACCGCCCAGGCCGAGGACTTCGTCCGCCGCATGCCGGGCGGGCTCGAGGCCCCGATCGCCCAGGGCGGCACCAACGTCTCCGGCGGGCAGCGGCAGCGGCTGGCCATCGCCCGGGTGCTCGTGGCCCGCCCGGCGGTCTACCTCTTCGACGACTCCTTCTCGGCCCTGGACACCGCCACCGACGCCCGCCTGCGCGCCGCCCTGCGCCCGGTCGTGCGCGGGGCCACCGTGGTCGTCGTCGCCCAGCGGGTCTCCACCGTGCGCGACGCCGACCGGATCCTCGTCCTGGAGGGCGGGCGGATCACGGCCCGGGGCACCCACGAGCAGCTGCTGGCCCGGTCGGGCACCTACCGGGAGATCGTGCGCTCCCAGGCCGGGGCCGAGGACGCCGCCGAGCCGGCCGCTCCCCTGTCCGCCGAGGGGAGCCGCTGATGTCCCGGCACGAGGCGGCCCCGCCGCGCCGGGCCCGGCGCTTCTGGCCCTCGGCCGGGCGCCTGCTCGGGCTGCTGCGCCCGCACTGGCCGCGCCTGGCCGTCGTCGTCGTCTTCGGGGCGGTCTCCGTGGCGCTGACCGTGTGGGCGCCGCTGGTCCTGGGCCGGGCCATGGACGTGATCTTCCGCGGGGTCGTGGCGCGGTCGGTGCCCGCCGGCGCCGACCGCGCCGAGGTCGTCGAGCGGCTGCGCGCCCAGGGCGAGGACGACCTCGCGGCCATGGTCTCGGCGATGGAGCTCGTGCCGGGCCGGGGCATCGACTTCGCGGCCCTGGGGCGGCTGATCGCGCTGGTGCTCGTGCTCTACCTCGTGGCCTCGGTGCTCCAGTGGGCCCAGGGCTGGCTGCTCAACCGCGTGGTGATGCGCGTCGTCCACGACCTGCGCGCCGCGGTGGAGGACAAGCTCCACCGGCTGCCGCTGGGCTGGTTCGACGGCCGCCAGCGCGGTGACGTCCTGTCCCGGGTGACCAACGACATCGACAACGTCCAGACCGCCCTGCAGCAGTCCTTCACCCAGCTGGTCCAGTCGGTGCTGACGGTGGCCGGGATCGTGGTGATGATGTTCGTCGTCTCCTGGCAGCTGGCCCTCGTGGCGCTGCTGGCCCTGCCCCTGTCCGCGCTGGGCGCCGGGCTGATCGGCGCCCGGGCCCAGCGGCTGTTCACGGAGCAGTGGCGGGCCACCGGCGCCCTCAACGGCCACATCGAGGAGTCCTTCTCCGGCCACGAGCTGGTCAAGGCCTTCGGCCGGGAGGAGCAGATGGCGCAGGTCTTCGACGAGCGCAACGAGGCCCTCTACCGGGCCGCCTCCGGGGCGCAGTTCGTCTCGGGGACGATCCTGCCCGTGATGCAGTTCGTCTCCTACCTCTCCTACGTCGCGATCGCGGTGCTGGGCGGGCTGCGGGTGGCCTCGGGCCAGCTGACCCTCGGGGCGGTCACGGCGTTCATCCAGTACTCCCGGGAGTTCACCCAGCCGCTGTCGCAGCTGGCCGGCATGGCCAACGCCCTGCAGTCCGGGGTCGCCTCCGCCGAACGGGCCTTCGAGCTGCTGGACGCCCCCGAGCAGCGCCCGGACACCCCGCGGGCCCGGCTGCCGCGCCGGCCCCGCGGGCACGTGCGCTTCGAGCGCGTGTCCTTCTCCTACGCCCCGGACGAGCCCCTGATCCAGGACCTCGACCTCGAGGCCCGCCCCGGGCGCACCGTGGCCGTCGTGGGCCCGACCGGGGCCGGCAAGACCACCCTCGTGAACCTGCTGCTGCGCTTCTACGAACTGGACGGGGGCCGGATCACCCTCGACGGCACCGACATCACCGAGCTCTCCCGCGCCGAGCTGCGCGCCGCGGTGGGGATGGTGCTGCAGGACGCGTGGCTGTTCGGCGGCACGATCCGGGAGAACATCCGCTACGGGCGCCTCGACGCCACGGACGAGGAGGTGCTGGCCGCGGCGCGGGCGGCCTACGTGGACCGGTTCGTGCGCGCCCTGCCCGCGGGCTACGACACCGTGATCGACGAGGAGGGGGACAACGTCTCGGCCGGCGAGCGGCAGCTGATCACGATCGCCCGCGCGTTCCTGGCCAACCCGTCGCTGCTGGTGCTCGACGAGGCCACCTCCTCGGTGGACACCCGCACGGAGCTGCTCGTGCAGGAGGCGATGGCGGCCCTGCGCACCGACCGCACCTCGTTCGTGATCGCCCACCGGCTCTCCACGATACGCGACGCCGATATCATCCTGGTGATGGAGGACGGCCGGATCGTCGAGCAGGGCCCGCACGAGCGGCTGCTCGCCGCCGGCGGGGCCTACGCCGAGCTGTACCGCAGCCAGTTCCGCGCCCCGGTCGCCGGCGACGACGCCCCGGCCGCCCCCGCCGCCCCCGCCCTCCCCACCGACCCAGGAGAACCTGCCCCATGACGCCCCGCCAGCTCTACGGCCGCGCCGCCTCCGCCGAGGCCGTCACCTGGACCCTGCTGATCCTCGGCATGGTCCTGAAGTACACGGGCGTCTCGGAGGCCTTCGTCCCGGTCTTCGGGACCCTGCACGGCATCGTGTTCCTCGCCTACTGCGTGGTGACCTGCTTCGTGTGGGTCGACCACCGCTGGTCCGCGGGCGCGGGGCTGCTGGGCCTGGCCTCCTCCGTGGTCCCGTGGGCCACGGTCCCCTTCGAGCGCTGGGCCGCGCGCGCCGGGCTGCTCGAGGGCGGCTGGCGGCTGGCCCCCGGCGGGGTCTCCCCCGCCGGGCCCCTCGAGCGGCTGGGCGCCTGGGCGCTGCGCAGCCCGGTGCTCGCCGCCGCGGCCGGCGTCGCCGCCGTCGCCGTGGCCACCGCCGTGCTGCTCCAGCTGGGCCCGCCCGTCCCCCGCGGCTGAGCCCCGCCGCGGGCCGGGCCGTGGCGGGCCCGGTTCCCGGCCGGGCGAGCCCGCGATAGCGTGGGCGGCGGACGGCCCCGCCGACCGCCGGCGGGCGCCCCGAGGAGGAGCCCCGTGACCAATTTCGCCCACGTCGAGCGACGCCACCTGGCCGCGCTGCTGCGCCGCACCGGCCCCGACGCCCCGACCCTGTGCGAGGGGTGGACCACCCGCGACCTCGCCGTGCACCTGGTGCTGCGCGACGGCCGCCCCGACGTCCTCGCGGGCCGGGCCCTGCCGCAGCTGCCCGTGCTGGGCGAGCGGGCCCGCCGCACGGAGGAGTCCCTGGCCGGGCTCCCGTGGGACCGGCTGGTCCAGAAGGTGGAGCGGCCCCCGCTGTACTCCCCCGCCCGTCTCGGCCCCCTGGACCGGCGGATGAACACCGTGGAGTTCTTCGTCCACCACGAGGACGTCCGCCGCGCCCAGCCCGAGTGGCACGACCGGCCGCTGCTCCACGACGAGGAGCAGGACCTCTGGGGGTCGCTGCGGCTGCTGGCGAAGGTGCTGCTCAAGGACGACGAGGACGCCCTCGTGCTCATCGCCCCCGGCTTCGGTGCCGTGCGCGGCGGCCGCGGCCGCACCGGCACGGTGCGCGTGCTGCGCGGCGCCCCGAGCGAGCTGCTGCTGTGGGCCTTCGGGCGCCGCGACCGGGCCCGGGTCGAGGAGTCGGTCGAGTAGACCCGCCCGCGCACGACGACGGAGGCAGGGGCCCGCGCGGTGCGCGGGCCCCTGCCTCCGTCCCGGCCTCCCCGCGGGGAGCCCGGCGGGACCGGCTCAGCGGAACAGGTCGGCGCGCACCCCCATGATGATCCGGTCGCCGGGGCGGGCGGTGCGCATGTACCGGGCCACCTCGTGCTCGTGCAGCGAGATGCAGCCGGCCGTGGGGACCTTGTTCGCGTGCAGGAAGATCGCGAACCCGTTGCCCTGGACGATCGGCGAGTCCGGCGGCCGGTTGTAGTTGATCACCACGCCCAGGCGGTAGTCGCCGGACTGGGCGAAGTACCACATGTTCTCGTCCGGCCACGTGTAGCCGGTGGACTCGAAGTACTTGTTGTACAGGGTGCCCGGCCGCCCGCCCCAGCGGGAGTTCGGGTTGAGCTGGCGGTAGGGCAGCGCGGTGCCCGGGTCGTAGACCCCGAAGGACTCCGTGACCGAGTAGGAGCCCTGCGGCGAGTACAGGTACTGGGTGTGTCCCGAGGGCACGCCCGGGCGCTTGAACCCGCTGGCGCCGACGTGGGCGGAGGTGCGCCACTCCTCGACGTAGCTGCCGGCGATCCGCACGCAGTTGACGAACGTGGCCTGCGAGCGCCCGTAGCCCTCCGCGATGGTCAGGGAGACCCGGGCCGCGTTGCGCGTGGGCTGCACGGAGCGGCCGGTGTTGAGGTGGTGGCACTCCCCGCGGAACAGGTGGGTGCGGGTGCCGCCGGAGCGGCTCCAGGTGATCAGCCCGCGCTGGAACGTCTGGACGACGGTCCCGGTGCCGGTCTCGTCGGTGACGGGGTAGCCGAAGGTCCCGCGCTCGCGGCCCGAGAGGATCCACTTGTGGCCGATGGCCCCGTTCGTCTGCACGGCCCGGGCGCCGGTGGCGGGGCTCCAGTAGACGGTGCGGCCCTTCGCGAAGACCTGGCGGCAGCCGCCGCTGGGAAGACCGCAGGTCTCGTCGGTCACCGGGTAGCCGTAGGTCCCGTTCTCGCGCCCGGCCCGGACCCACTTGTGCCCGATCGCGCCGTTGGTCTTCACCGCCCGCGCCCCCGTCCCGGGACGCCAGTAGACGGTGTGGCCCTCCGCGAAGACCTGGTAGCAGCCGCCGCCCGTGAGCCCGCACCGCTCGTCGGTCACCGGGTGACCGTAGCTGCCGCCCGGGCCGCCCGCGCGGGCCCAGCGGTAGCCGATGGCGCCGTCGGCCTGCACCCAGTGCGCGCCGGTGGCGGGGCTCCAGTGGACGGTGCGCCCGCGGGAGAAGCCCTGGCGGCAGCCGCCGCCGGGCAGGCCGCAGGCCTCGTCCTCGAGCGGCCAGCCGAGGCCGGCGACCGCCCCGGAGCGCAGCCACTTCTGCCCGATCGCCCCGCGCAGCTGCACGAAGTGCGCGCCGTGGGCCTCGGCGTACAGGACCGTGCCGCGCTCGTGCGGCCACTCCCAGCCGCCCTCCCGCTCCTGCATCGGCCCGGCAGGTGCTCCGGTGCGGGCGCCCGCGCGCTGGGCGGCCGCCTCGAGGGCCTGCCGCACGGCGGCCGGGACGCCGGCGTCCTCGTCGGCCGCGGCGGCGGACGGCCGGTCCGCCGTGCCGGGCTCCTCAGCGGCGCCGGGAGCCGTTGCCCCGGGCGCCGTGTCCTCGCGGGACGCGTCGTCCTCCTCCGGGGCCCCCTCCGTTCCGGGCCGCTCCGCCGGCTCCGTCGCGGGGGCGGTCGCGGGCGCCTCGGCGGCGGCGGACGGTGCGGTCCGGGTGGGCTCCGGGGCCGCCGGATCGCCGACCAGGGTGAGCACCGCCCGGGCGCTGGTCCCGGCGGCGTCGACGACGACGTAGTCGACCTCCAGGCGCTCCGGCGCGGGGCCGTCCGCGCCGGCGGTCCCGAGCGCCAGCACGGGGTGCTCGGGCTGCTCCCAGCCCGCCGGGAGGTCGGCGGGGTCGGTGTCCGGGCCGACGACGCGCAGCAGCCCGAGGCCGGTGGCCCGTTCCCGCCCCGGCTCCTCGTCCGGGACCCCGGGGTCCGGCAGCAGCAGCAGCGACCCGGCGGGGTCGGCCAGGGTGTCGTTGGCGAGGACGTCGAGCCGCGCCGCGCCGTCCTCCCCCGCGGGCTCGAGCTCGGCGAGCACGATCTCGTCGTCGCGCAGGACGGGGGCGGCGACCGTGCTGCCGGCCGTGCCGGGACCGGCGGTGGGACCGGGCGCGGCGGTGGGATCGGGGGCGGCGACGGCCCCGGGGGTGCCGGCGACGACGACGGCGAGGCAGGCCGCGAGCGCGGCGGGCAGTCGCAGGGCAGGTGTTCTCATGACGGGGGGTCCCTCGCTGGGGTCAGTCGGTGAACTCGACGTAGTGGTCGGGGGTGGTGTTGTCGAAGACCCGCACGGCCAGCTCGGCCTCCGGGCCGGCGCTGAAGGCGACGTCGAGCGAGGTGCTCCCGCCCGGCTCGAGGGTCGGGAAGGTCTCCATGCGGGCGCCGAGGTCCTCGTCGAAGGCCGGGGTGGCCGGCTCGTCGCCGGCCAGGGCCACGGGGAAGGACCACGGGACGGCGTCGACGGGCTCGTCGCCGGTGTTGGTCAGCGTGAGGGTGAAGACCTGCACCGGGGTGCCGGGGGCCGCGCGGACCGACCGCTGCCCGGTCGTGGCGTGCCTGGGCCCGTCGACCCGGGCCTCGAGGCCCTCCGCGACCGCGGCGGACGTCCCGAAGCGGGCCCCCGCGTCCCGGGTGGCGGTCCCGTCGTAGGGGGCGACGTCGTTGCCGGACGGAGCACCGGTGGGGGTGCCGTTCGCCGCCGGCGGGGCGGTCTCCCCCGGCGCGGCGCCCGGGGTCGTCGCGGCCGGGCTCGGGGAACCGGCCGGGTCCGAGGCGCCGGTGGGGCCGGTGGTGGCCGCGGTCGTTTCCTCGCCGGCCCCGCCGGCGCACCCGGTCAGGGCCAGGACCAGCAGGAGCGTCCCGGCGAGACGGGTGCTGTGCGGGCACGCACGGGGCGGGCGGGGGACGTCAGGGGTCATGGGGGCTCCTCGGGCGGTCCCACGGGGGCCGGGACCACGGCGGAGGGCGCGCCCGGGGTGGCGGCCGTCCTGTGGCCCACGCTACACGCGGCGTTTGCTTTCGCGATCAGATGACCGAGTGTGGCGGCCGGGCCGCTGCGGGCCCGCCGTCGTCGGGCCCCGCACCGCGGGCGGGGCGTCGGATGCCCCGCCACGACGTCCCGGGACGGCTCGCCGCGGCGCGGGCGCGGGCTCCGGGGCGGCGGGAGAGGACGGGCCCGGGCACGGGAGCGCCCCGTCCCGGCGGGACGGGGCGCTTCCTCGCACGGCCGGACCCGCCCGGTCAGCGGGCGGGCACGAGGGCCGGGGCCCTAGTGCTTGTGGTCCTTGTCGTGGTGGCCGTGCTCGTCGTCGTGGTGCTTCTTCTGCCACCCGCCCTTGTCGTCGTCGTAGTAGTGCCAGTCCTTGTGGTCCTTGCAGTACCACCAGTGGGAGTCGTGATCGTGGTCGTACTTCCAGCCGTGGTCGTGGTCGTAGTACTTCTTGCCGTCGTAGTGCCGGTGGTGGCCGCGATCCCGGTCCTTGTGGTCGCGGTCCCTGTCGTGATGGCGGTCCCGATCCCGATCACGATCCCGTTCGTAGTGATCGCGATCCCGGTCGCGGTAGTCCCTGTCGCGGTCCCGGTCCTTGTTCTTGTCGTAATGACGGCCGTTGCTATCGTGACTGCCGTGGCCGTTGTTATCCTTGTCTCCCCCCGCGACCGCCGGGGTCGCAGCCGCGCCTCCGAGGAGGAGGGCTGCGACGGCCGTGCTGGCGAGGGTTTTCCGCAGAGTGCTCATGACTGACTGCTCCAGTGGAAAGGCATGACGATGGCCGCCATGCGATGGGATGTTCGGAGACCTCCGCAACAGGTCTCCCCTGTGAACCAGGTAAGAACACGGTAGGAGCGTCCGGAAAAGGGGTTCAACCCTCTGACCGGTGCGAATGCTGTCACGGTTCCGTCTCGTCGCGGTCGGCCCGCGGCACGTCGTGCCCGACCCTCGCCGGCGCGGCCGGCCACCGCGAACATGCCGTTCCCGGCACGCGACCGGATCCCTGTGTTTGCGGGGCTCGGGGGCGCTTCGACCCCCTCCGCCGGCACCTCCGCCGGTCGATCAGCAGTCTTCGGGTCGCCCAGCGCACCGACGGCCGGGAAGCGCAGTGCGCGGGGCAGGAACACGGTGCGCCCGACACACGCGGTCACGGAGCTTCGCACCCGTGAAAACGCCCGCGGCGCCGGGCGTTCGCCGGCACCGCGGGCGGGAAGCGGAGCCCCCTACCGGATTCGAACCGGTGACCCCCTGTTTACAAGACAGGTGCTCTGGCCAGCTGAGCTAAGGAGGCGGGCTGCGGGCGGACGGCGCTGTCGGGACGGCCGGACGCACGGTTGCCCAGAATATCGGACCGCCCGGGCCGCCCCGAAATCCCCGTCGCCGCCGGCGCCAGGGACCGGGTCCGCGGCGTGCCCGGCGGGCGGGGCCGCACGCGCAGCGGCGCCGCACCCCGGCCCGGGGTGCGGCGCCGACCGGCGGACCGGGGGCAGGCCCTACTTCTTGGCCTCCACGGCCTCGTCCAGTGCCTCCTGGAACGGCTGGTCGCCCAGGCGCTCGCCGTCGACGAAGACGGTCGGGGTGCCGGCGATGCCGTTGGCCAGGGACTCCTGGGAGACCACGTTGACCATCGGGCGCCAGGCGTTGTCCTCGAGCGCGCCCTCGACGTCCGCGCCGTGCTTCGCCGCGATCTCCGCGATCTGCTCGTCCTCGAGCCCGCCGGTGCCCTGGTGGGAGAACATCTCCTCGACGAAGGCGAGGTACTGCTCGGTGGAGACCTGGTTGGCGACCTCGTAGGCGGCGGCCGCGGCCCGGGAGGAGTACTTGGTGGGGGTGGCCCGGTCGAGGAAGTTCAGGTTGCGGTACTCGACCGTGGCGTCGCCGTCGGCCACGGCCTCGGCGATGGCGTCGCCGTTCTCGGCCTCGAAGTCCGCGCAGTGCACGCACTCGAAGTCCTGGAAGATCACGACCTCCACGGGCCCGTCCGACTCCTCGGCCTCGGCGGGGTCGACGATCCCCGGCGGCACCGCGGACTCGTCGGGGGTCTCCGGAGCCTCGGGCACCTCGCGCAGGTCGCGCTGGTCGACCTCCGAGGAGTCCTTCACGATCCCGTCCGCGGTGAGGACCGTGCCGCCCCACTCGTTGGCGCTCGCGGGGACGGGGCCGGCCTCGGGGATCTGCTGGGCCCGGTTCTGGGCGACGACCACGCCGATCACGGCGAGGATCACCACCACGAGCGCGAGGATGCCGATCTGCAGCAGCCGGCGCGAGCGCTTCTCCTGCCGGGCGTGCTGGTCCGCGATCCGGCGCGCGCGCTCGCGGGCGGCCTCGCGGGACTCGTGCTGGGGGTTCGAGCTGCTGGATGCCATGGGTCCTTCTCGGGGAGGTGCACGGGGGGCGGGTGTTCGGTGCCCAGGGTATCGGAGAGTTCCTGGGCGGCCGCCGGGAGCCGGCCCGGTCCCGGCGGCCGTGTGCGGTCACGGGCAGACCGTGAGGGTGCTGACGAATTAGGATGGGGGCAGGACGACGACGCCCACCGGAAGGACCCGCGCGCATGACCTCGGACCCGCACCCCGACCAGAGCCCAGCACCCGCCGCCGCACCGGGGCAGGAGGGCGGCTACGACTTCGTCGTCGTCTCCAACCGGCTGCCGGTCGAGCGGACGGTGGAGGCCGGCGAGGCGTCCTGGCGCCGCTCCCCCGGCGGCCTGGTGGCCGCCCTCTCGCCCGTCATGGCCCGCAACGCCGGCGCGTGGGTGGGCTGGCACGGTGCCCCCGACGAGGTGCTGGAGCGCTTCGACCACGACGTCTTCCACCTCGCCCCGGTGCCGCTGTCCGAGCAGGAGGTCGCCGACTACTACGAGGGCTTCTCCAACGCGACCCTGTGGCCGCTCTACCACGACGTCATCGCCCCGCCGGAGTTCCACCGCACCTGGTGGAACGCCTACCGCACGGTCAACCGGCGGTTCGCGGAGCGCACCGCGGAGGTCGCGGCGCAGGGCGCGACCGTGTGGGTGCAGGACTACCAGCTCCAGCTCGTCCCGCGCCTGCTGCGGGAGCTGCGCCCGGACCTGACGATCGGGTTCTTCAACCACATCCCGTTCCCGCCGCTGGAGATCTTCGGGCAGCTGCCCTGGCGGCGGGCGGTGCTCGAGGGGCTGGCGGGGGCGGACCTGATCGGCTTCCAGCGCCCCGGGGACGCGCAGAACTTCCAGCGGTGCGTGCGCCGGTTCCTCGACGTGCCCTTCAAGCAGGGCCAGGCACGGTTCCGCGACGGCGAGGACGAGTGGACCGTCCACGCCCGGTCCTACCCGATCTCCATCGACTCGGGGGCCATCGAGGAGCTCGCGTCCCGCCCGGAGGTGCGGCGGCGGGCCGAGGAGATCCGGCACGAGCTCGGCGACCCGGAGACGGTGTTCCTCGGTGTGGACCGGCTGGACTACACCAAGGGCATCGTGCACCGGATCAAGGCCTACGGGGAGCTGCTCGAGGACGGCTCGCTCACGGTGGGCCCGTCGGTGCTCGTGCAGGTCGCCAACCCCTCGCGGGAGCGCGTGGAGTCCTACGTCCACCTGCGCGAGCAGGTGGAGGGGCTCGTGGGGCACATCAACGGCCAGTTCGACACGATCTCCCACACCGCGGTGCGCTACCTGCACCACGGGTACCCCTTCGAGGAGATGGTCGCCCTCTACCTCGCGACCGACGTCATGCTCGTCACCTCGCTGCGCGACGGGATGAACCTCGTGGCCAAGGAGTACGTCGCGGCCCGCGCCGACGGCTCGGGCGTGCTCGTGCTCTCGGAGTTCACCGGCGCGGCCGAGCAGCTCAAGCAGGCCCTGCTGGTCAACCCGCACGACATCGACGGGCTGAAGGCCACGATGGTGCGGGCCAAGGAGATGGCGCCGGCGGAGGCGAAGAAGCGGATGCGCGCGATGCGCCGCCACGTGATGGGCCACGACGTCACCGGCTGGTCGGAGACCTTCCTGCGCGACCTCGCCCGGGCGCGGGCCGAGGCCCGCCCGGCGGCCGGGCAGGAGGAGCAGCGATGAGCCGCACGGACGACGACGCCCTGCGGGCGGGAGCCGGCGCGCAGGAGTCCCTGGACCGGGCCCTGGAGCGCGCCGCGGCGGCGGGGACCCTGCTCGTGGCCCTCGACTTCGACGGCACCCTGGCCCCGTTCACCGCCGACCCGGGCGAGAGCCGGGCCCTGCCCGAGGCGCAGTCGGCGATGGAGGCCCTGCTGCAGGAGCAGGACACGTACGTGGCGGTCATCTCCGGGCGTCCCATGGCGTTCCTGCGCTCGGTCGTGGACCCGGCCGGGCGGATGCTGCTCTCGGGCTCCCACGGCGCCGAGGTGCACCTGGACGCCCTGGGGGACGCGGCCGAGGACATGGAGCTGCGGCTGAGCCCCGAGCAGCAGGAGCTGCTGGCCGCGGCGACCGCGCTCGTGCAGCAGCAGGTCGCCCGCTGGCCGGGCTCGCTGCTGGAGCTCAAGCCCACCGGGGCGGCCTTCCACACCCGCACCATGGACGACCAGTCCCGGTGCGCGCAGGCGGAGCAGGAGATGGTCGAGGCCTTCGAGCAGCTCGACGGGCTGCGGATCACCCCGGGCCAGCACGTCGTGGAGTCCTCGGTCCACTCGGCCACCAAGGGCGAGGGGATCACGGCGTTCATGCAGGCCACCGGCGCGGACGTCACGCTCTTCGCCGGCGACGACGTCACCGACGAGAACGCCATGCGGGAGCTGGGACCGCACGACGTCGGGATCAAGGTCGGCTCCGGGCAGAGCGTCGCCGCCCACCGGGTGGCCGGCCCGCACGAGCTGGCCGCCGCCCTGACCCGGCTCGCCGGCCTGCGCGCCGGGCGCTGAGGCGCGCCCGTCAGCGCAGGTCGAGCTCGGCCAGGCTCTCGTAGAGCTCGGCGGCGCGCACCACCCGCCGGCGCCCCTCCTCGCCGGCGGCCGCGAGCACGCCGTCGGCGAGGACCGCCACGAGGCTCATCGCCGCCGCGTAGGAGTCGAAGGGCCCGGCGCTGTCCAGCGGGCACTCCAGCCACAGGTCGGCCGACCCCGCGTAGCGGCGGGCCGTGCCGTCGGCGACGAGCACGAGCTGGGCCCCGGTGCCCGCGCACGCCTCCGCGAGCGCCCCGAAGCCGTGGGGGCGGCGGCGGAAGCCCACGAGCACGACCGCGTCGCCCGGGCCCACGTCCAGCAGCTCCTCCCCCAGCGTCTGCCCGGGCACGGGCGCCAGGCGCACCTCCGGGCGGGCGTGCTGGAGCTGCTGGCGCAGGTGCAGGGCCACGGGGTGGCTGTTGCGCAGGCCCACGACGAGGACCGTGCGGGCCGCGGCCAGCACCGCCACGGCCCGCTCCAGCTGCTCGCCGGAGGGGTCCAGGGCCCGCCGGAGGTTGCGCAGCTCCTGGTCGAGGTGGCGGGAGCGGCGGGGGTCGGCGTCGGGCCCCAGGGGCACCCCCTGCTGGCGCAGGCCGCGGGCGACCTCGCGGACCTCGGTGAACGACTCGTAGCCCAGGTGGCGGTAGAGCCGGGAGAGGGTGGCCCGGGAGACCCCGCTCATCGCGGCCAGCTCCGCGGAGCTGTAGAGGGCCAGGTCCTCGAGGTGGGCCAGGAGCACGTCGGCGGCCCGCTGCTCCTGCGGGGAGAGCTCCGCGTAGCGGTCGTGGATGCGCTGCTCGATGGACACGCTCACCGCCTCCGCGGGCCGTGCTGGGTCGCCATGCTGTGCTCCTGCCGTGTCCCGGCGCCCGGCGCCGGGGAGGTCCGTACCCCGCCACTCTAGGAGAGCGGGTCCGCCGGGACCGCGCGACGGGCCGGTTGGTAGCATGACCCGGTATGAAGGGCATCCCCGACCCCCGCTTCCCCGGGCCCCCGGCGGGGGACCGCCCGCCCGGGGCCCGGGTCTCGATCCAGACGGCCTTTCCCGACCCGGTGCTGCTGGAGCTGCCGTGGGAGAAGCCCCTGGAGCAGTGGCCGGAGGAGGTCCTGGTCGCCTTCCCGCGCGGGATCTCCCGCCACGTCGTGCGCTTCGCCCACGCGGGCCCGAAGGTCGTGGCGGTCAAGGAGACCACCGCCCACTACGCCCAGCACGAGTACGGGATCCTGCGCCGGCTGCAGCGGATGGGCATCCCCGCCGTGGTGCCCGACAGCGTGGTCACCCACCGCTACACCCCCGAGGGCGAGGAGCTGCCGGCCGCCCTGGTGACCGACCACCTGAGCTTCTCCCTGCCCTACCGGGCGCTGTTCTCCGCCGGCCCGCGCGCCGAGACGGTCGAGCGGCTCGTCGACGCCCTGGCCTCCCTGATCGTCCAGCTGCACCTGTCCGGGTTCTACTGGGGCGACGTCTCGCTGTCGAACACCCTGTTCCGGCGCGACGCCGGGGCCTTCGCCGCCTATCTCGTGGACGCCGAGACCGGCGAGCTGCACCCGTCCCTGTCCCCGGGCCAGCGCGCCTACGACGTCGAGCTCGCCCGGACCAACGTGGCCGGGGAGATCATGGACCTGCTCGCGGGGGCCGCCGAGGAGGGCCACGAGCTGGCCGACGTCGTCGACCCCTTCGAGGTCTCCGACCGGCTCGTGGCCACCTACGAGTTCCTGTGGCGGGAGCTGACCGTCGAGGAGTCCTTCAGCATGGACGAGCGCTGGCGGGTCGTCGAGCGCGTGCGGCGGCTGAACCGGCTGGGCTTCGACGTGGAGGAGGCCTCCCTGGAGACCGACGACGGGCGGATCCGGCTGCGCCCGCAGGTCGTCGAGCCCGGCCACCACACCCGGCGGCTGCAGCGGCTCACGGGCCTGACCGCCCACGAGAACCAGGCCCGGCGCCTGCTCACGGACATCGCCCAGCTCGGCCAGGACCTCTACCCGGGCCTCGACGAGGAGCTCGTCGCGCAGCTGTGGATGCGGGAGGTCTTCGCCCCGATCATGGAGGCCGTGCCCGCCACGATGCGGCGCAAGCTCGAGCCCCCGGAGATCGTCCACGAGGTCCTCGAGCACCGCTGGTTCCTCTCCGAGCGGGCCGGCAAGGACGTGCCCACGCCCGCGGCCGTGCGCGACTACGTGGCCTCCCAGCTGTCCACCCGCCCCGACGAGCGGGAGATCTTCTGAGCCCGGCCCGGCGTCAGGGCCGGTGGGCCCGCAGCACCCCGGTGAGGGTGCGGTGCACCCGCCCGGGCCAGTCCGGGCCCAGCTCCCCGTACCGGGCGAGGTGGGAGTAGGCCGAGCCCAGCACGAAGTCCAGCACCACCTCCACGTCCAGGTCCGCGGCGAGGCGCCCGGCGGCGACCTCCGCCGCGAGCAGCGCCCGCAGCCGCTCCACCTGCGGGCGCACCACGTGGGCCCGCAGGATCCGGGAGGTCTCCGAGGCGGGCTCGCTCAGCAGCGCGACCGCGACCCCCGTGCCCATGTCCCGCAGCAGCAGCCGCAGGGTCCGCTCCAGGGCCTGCCCCCAGTCCCCCGCCGCCTCGGGCTGCTCGGGGGCGTGCACCGCCGCGGCGTGCTCGAGGACCCCCTCGAGCAGCTCGATGCTGTTCGCGTAGCGGCGGTAGATCGAGGTCTTGGCCACGCCCGAGGCCGCGGAGACCGCCTCGATGCTCACCCGCTGCGGACCGCCCTCCCGCAGGAGGGCCAGCGCCGCCGCGGTGATCTTCTGGTCGGTCGACACCGTCCTCGGATCGGGCCGCTGCACGTCCTCCGTCACCGCCGCCCCCGTCCGCCGTGGCCCGCCACCGGACGGGCTCAGGCCCGCTTCCAGTCCTCGACCGTCCAGTGGTTCCGGCGCGCCAGCCGGTACAGGGCCAGGTCGGGGTTGACCGCGTACGGGTGCCCGACGGCGGAGAGCCAGCTCGCATCGGCGTGGGAGTCCCCGTAGCCGTAGGAGCGGGAGAGGTCGTAGCCGCCGCGCTCGGCGTACTTCGCCAGCCACTGCGCCCGGGCCTCGTCCACGAGCGGGGGCACGGCGAGGTAGCCGGTCATCACCCCGTCCCGCTCGTCCATCCGCCCGGCCACGACCTCGTCGAACAGCTCCGCCAGCGGCTCCACGAGCAGGTCGAACGAGCCGGTGACCAGGACCGTGCGGTGCCCGGCCGCCCGGTGCTCCTGGATCCGGGCGAGGGCCCCGGGCCGCAGCAGCCGGCGCATGTCCTCCCCCAGCGGTCCCGCCACGAGCTCGCGCACGGTCGCGGCCGGCACGCCCTCGTAGCGGCGCATGAAGGCGCGGATGAACTCCCCGCGGTCGCGCCGCTCGGCCTTCACGTACGTCGGGGCGCTCGCCACGAGCTCCGCCAGCTCCGCCGGCCACCGGGCCGGGCCCAGCGTGTGCCGGCGCAGCTGCAGGTACTGGCGGACGACCGTGGAGTCGAGCACGGTGCCCTCGAGGTCGAAGACCGCCAGCACGTCCGTGCCCTCGCGCAGCGCCCGCTTCGGGGCGCCGCGGCGGCGGGAGGCCGCCTTGAGCCGCCCGTAGGCCTTCGTCATCTCGGTCAGGGCCGGCAGGTGCACGTTCTGCCAGTAGTCGGTCCAGTCGATCGCGCGCACGTCGACGGTCCGGTCCTCGGGCGTGCCCGCCGGCAGGGAGTCGTTGAGCTGGCGGGTGCGGGCGTCGTCGAAGATCATCTCCGTGCGCGTGTAGGACTGGTAGAGGTCCACGTAGGTGCGCAAGGAGCCCAGGCCCGACTGCATGCGGTGCAGCGAGCTCGCCCACTCCCGGGTGCGCGAGGTCGCGGGCAGGACCGTGGTGAGCTTCCCGCCCACCGCCGAGAGCCGCTCCTTGAGCGCGAGCGAGCGCTCCACGGCGTTGTTCGCGGGGAAGCGCCACTCCGGCACCCGGATGGGGGTGCCGTCGGCGTCCTCGAGCGGGTGGGCCGTGAAGAAGGTGTGCACGTTCTCGTACATCTGGTGGAACGGCAGCGGGTTCGAGGCCCCGGAGCACACCTGGTAGTAGCCGGGCTCGGGGGCCTGCGCGCCGGGCTCCGTGACCTGCCCCTCCGGGCCGCGGTGCCCGCCCACGGCCAGCGCCACGATCGCGTTGACCACGAGGTCGACCGGGATCACGTCGAGCACCGAGTCCGGCAGCCCCGGGAACTCCGGCAGCGCGCCCTTGGCGTAGGCCATGATCAGCGGGTCGGCGACCTTGTAGCCGTCGATCCACCCCGGGTAGGGGTGGCGCAGCGCCGACTCGATGATGGACGGGCGCACCACGGACAGCCGGTGCCCGGCCCCGGCCCACTTCTGCTCCGCGACGCGCTCGCCGAGTGCCTTGGTGAAGGTGTAGACGTCGGTCCAGCCCAGGGACTGGGCGCGGGTGCGCCCGTACTCGACGAGCCGGGTGCGCACCCACTCCTGCCGGGCGGCCTCCGCGGCGCGGGCCACCGACTTGGGGCCCTCCTTGCCGTGCCCGGCGGTGGCCTCGTCGATGAGCGTCTGCAGCCGCTCGGGGGTCCGGGAGGCCATCTCGGCCTCCCGGTGGGCGGCGAGGGCGGCCTCGAACTCGGCGGCCCAGTCGACGTCGTGGTCCACGGGCGCCTCGGGGCGCAGCCCCTTGGCGATCCCGCCGACGTAGCAGGTGGAGACGTGCACGACGTGCGGGTCCTGCCCCGAGGCCAGCAGCGCGTCGTAGAGACCGGTGGCGCCGCCGACGTTGGTGGTGAAGGCCTCGTCGATGGGCGGGTCGAAGGAGACGGTGGAGGCCGAGTGGATCACGACGTCGAACGGCTGCTCGATCCCCGCCAGGGCGGAGAGGTCACCCTCGACCACGGCGGTGCGCTCGGCGAAGACCCGGCGGGCCTCCTCCTCGCCGAGGGCCTCCCGCCACGGGCGGAACACCGGCTTGCGCAGCAGCTGCCGCAGCCGCTGCTCCCCCGTCACGGAGCCCTTCGGGCGCACGACGGCGGTGACGTGGACCCCCTCGTGCGCGGAGAGCAGCCGTTCGAGCACGGCCTGCCCGAGGAAGCCCGTGGCTCCCGTCAGCAGGACGCGCGTGGTGGGGGTCTCGGTCAACGGTGCTCCTCCGGGGATGGGTGCCGGCCTGCGGGCCGTGCGGGGGGCCGGGCGGGCGCCCGGGGTCCGGGGCGCGTCCGCCTGCGCTACGGCTACCGTACTGTAGCCTAGATCTCATGCTTACCGCTCTCGTGACGGGGGGAACGTCCGGCATCGGCGCCGCGTTCGCCGAGGCCCTGGCCCGCCGCGGCCACGCGCTCGTGCTGGTCGCCCGCGACGGCGACCGGCTGGAGCGCACGGCCGCCCGCCTGCGCGCCGACCACGGCGTGGAGGTCGAGGTGCTGACCGCGGACCTCGCCGAGCGCGGCGACGTCGAGCGCGTGGCCGCCAGGGTCGCCGATCCCGACCGGCCGGTGGACGTGCTCGTCAACAACGCCGGCTTCTCCGTGAAGACCCGCTTCACCGACCCGGACACCTCCGCCCACGACCGCGGCTTCGAGGTGATGTGCCGGGCCGTGCTCGTGCTCTCGTCCACCGCGGCCCGGGCCATGACCGCCCGCGGCTCCGGCTGGATCGTCAACATCTCCTCCGTGGCCGGGCTCGTGCGCATGGGCTCGTACTCTGCGATCAAGGCCTACACCACAGCGTTCACCGAGTCCCTGGCCGTCGAGCTGGCCGGGACCGGGGTGCACGTCACCGCCGTGCTGCCCGGATGGGTCCGCACCGAGTTCCACGAGCGCGCCGGGATCTCGGGCTCGTCGATCCCCTCCTTCCTGTGGCTCGACGCCCGGCGCGTCGCCGAGGAGGCCCTCGAGGACGTCGCCCGCGGCAAGGTCGTCTCGATCCCCACGCGCCGCTACCGCGCGGTGGCCTTCACGATGCGCCACCTGCCGGGCGGGGCCGTGCGGCGTCTGTCCGGGGCCCTCTCCGCCGCCCGCCAGAAGGAACGGGCGGCCGGGTCGTGACGCGCCGCGAGGAGCGCGAGCCCGCCCCCGTCCAGCGCTCCATCGAGGGCGCGGCCGGGGCGGCGGACGGGCCCGCGCCGACCGCCCCGCCGGCATCCTCCGCCGCACTGGAGGTCTCCCGCTTCCGCTCCCCGGGGCGGCGGCTCGCCCGCCGGATCGCCCGCACGGTGTTCCTGCGCGGGATCGCCTACCGCACCGTGCGCCGCACGGTCGTCACCGACCCGGCCGCGGAGCGCCTCGAGGGCCCGTGCATCGTGGTGGCCAACCACTCGAGCCACCTCGACGCCCCCCTCGTGCTGGGCTCCGTGCCCCCGCGCGTGCGCCGGGACCTCGCCACGGGCGTGGCCGCCGACTACTTCTTCACGGCCCCGCACAAACGGCTGTTCACGGAACTCGTCTTCAACGCCTTCCCCGTCGACCGCACCGGCGGGGGCGCCAACCGGGGCCTGTCCAAGCAGCTGCTGCGCGCCGGCGTCCCGCTGCTGATCTTCCCCGAGGGCACCCGCTCGCGCACCGGGAAGATGGGCTCCTTCAAGATCGGCGCCGCCGGCCTGGCCAAGGCCGTGGGCGTGCCCGTGCTCCCCGTCGCGCTCATCGGCGCCTACGAGGCGATGCCCCGCGGGGCCCGCTGGCCGCGCCGGGGCCGGCCGCCCGTCGTCGTGGCGGTCGGCGAGCCCCTGCAGGCTCGCCCCAAGGAGCCGACCGCAGCGTTCAACGAGCGCATCGAGACCGCGGTGCGGGAGCTCTACGCACGGCACCGGCCGGTCCTCGACCGGTGAGCGGGCGTCGCTCACGCCCCGCCACGGGGTCCGGACGACCTCCGGCGCCGCGACCGCCGGGGCCCTGAGACGCCGTGCACCGAACCCCCGGAGCACCGGGCCCATTTCCGAGCAGCTCCGTCCGGCCGCGCCCCTGCGGCCGGCACCGGACCCCCGAGAACCAGGAGACGACCGCGCAGATGGCACACGTGAAGCACATGAAGTGGTGGGGGTGGGGCGAGGAGGACGTGCACTTCGAGTACGCCAACAAGCCCGCCTTCGCCCCGTTCGTCAAGAAGGCACTGGGCGTCGACCTGCGCCCCCGGGAGCGGGACACCATCCCCTTCTCGACCGTGACCGTCCCGGGGTCCCGTGCGGGGGCCGAGGTGCTCGAGGCGCTGCGGGCCGTCAGCGGGGCGGAGCACGTGAGCGTCGACGACGAGCTGCGCGTCGTGCACTGGGCCGGCAAGTCCGTCACCGAGCTGCTGCTGACCCGGGCCGGCGAGTTCGCGCGCGTGCCCGACGTCGTCGTCTACCCGGCCGACGAGCAGGAGGTCGCGGCCGTCCTGGCCCTCGCCGTGGAGCGCGACCTCGTGGTCATCCCCTTCGGCGGCGGCACCAGCATCTCCCGCAGCCTCCAGCCCTCCCCCCACGAAGAACGAACGATCGTCTCACTCGACCTCGGTCGCATGAACCGGGTGCTGGCGGTCGACGAGACCGCGGGCCTGGCCACGATCCAGGCCGGCGTGCTGGGCCCCGACATGGAGGCACAGCTCAACGCCCGCGGCTGGACCCTCGGACACTTCCCCGACTCCTTCACCCACTCGACGCTCGGCGGCTGGGTCGCGACGCGCTCCTCGGGGATGCAGTCGGACAAGTACGGCGACATCGCCGACATCGTCCGCGGCATGCGCGTCGTGCGCCCCGGCGGCACCGTGGTGCTGCGCCCGCTGCCCTCGACCTCGACCGGACCCAGCCTGCGCGAGATGTTCCTCGGCTCGGAGGGCCGGCTCGGGGTGATCACCGAGCTCGACGTCCAGGTGCACCGCGTCGCCGAGCACCGCGAGGTCATCGCCTACATGTTCCCCACGTGGCAGCGGGCGCTGACCGCGATGCACGCGATCGCCCGCTCCGGCGTGCCGACCACCTTCGCCCGCGTCTCCGACGCGCACGAGACCGCGTTCTCGCTGTCCACGCAGAAGGCGCCCACCGGGCTGAAGAAGAAGCTCACCGCCAAGGGCCAGGACCTGCTGTGGGAGGTCATGCGCCGCCGAGGCTGGGACACCGACGCCATGTGCATCGGCTACGTCTGCTTCGAGGGGACGAAGGCGGAGGTCGAGCGGCACAAGAAGACGGTCGCCGGTCTCGTGAAGCAGGAGGGCGCCCTCGTGCTGGGCTCGGGTCCCGGCGCGCTCTACGACCAGAAGAAGTTCGACACCCCGTACCTGCGCGACTTCCTGCTCGAGCAGAACACCATCGGCGACGTCTCCGAGACGGCCGCGCCGTGGTCCAAGCTCGCCACCGTGCACCAGGCGGTCTACGAGGCCGCCGAGAGGGCGTTCCGGTCGCAGGGCAAGCAGGGCTGGATCATGTCCCACATGTCGCACTCCTACCACTCCGGGGCCTGCCTGTACTTCACCTTCGGCTACGAGATCGGCGAGGACCCGCACGCGGAGTACGCCGTGATCAAGGGCGCCGTCCAGCAGGCCTTCGTCGACGCCGGCGGCACCCTGTCGCACCACCACGGCGTCGGCACGGAGCACAGCCCGTGGATGGCGCAGGACGTCTCCCCCGAGGGCGTGCAGCTGCTCCGGGACCTGTTCGCCGTGGCCGACCCCGGTGCGAACCTGAACCCCGGCAAGATCGTCGACTGACGTCCTCGTCGCAGCAGAAGGGCTCCTCCGCCGCGTGCGGAGGAGCCCTTCTGCCGCGGTGCGCGACGGCGCCCTTCAGCCCCGGTGCGCGGCCCAGCCCTTCAATCTCGATGCACGATGGCGCTCTTCAACCCCGCGGACGACCGGACCGCCGCCTTCCGACCCGTTGCCCCGCCGGCCCACCATGCCAAGAACGCTGGGACCGGCACGGAACGCTGGGACCGGCACGGGAGGTGCCCGGGGGAAGGCGCCTT